>DHOG01000075.1:11555-13447 GCA_002410715.1 Ruminococcaceae bacterium UBA5396
ACAGTGTTCCTAGAAAGCTCAATGCCGCGACGATGACCGCCGCTATTCCTGTTTCTTTTTTTTTTTTAGACAAAAATAAAAGAGCGGATAAACCGCTCTTAGACTACGTGTTTTAATTTATATTTTGCCAACTCCTTTGCGTCGCATAAGGCGGACACAACGTCTATGCATAATCCGGATAAAAATTTGCGCAATGGCACAAAGTACAATGATATTTTTTCCACTACAGTGAATTCAAGCCATCCGTGTTGGAATAAATGGTGTTATGCCGAGGGCTCAGATATACCCGGCGCGCCGGAATCTGGTGATGTCTGGTATGAGGTTTTTACCGGTGGCGTTTCCAACAGGGCATTCCAACTTGCTATAGGCTGTTATCAATGGCAGAATAGTTTATACATACGCTTTAAGCATGATACTACTTGGAGCGGATGGAAGCGCATACTTACAGAAGATGTGAGCGCTTAATCGCGGGTTCCGGCACAATGGCATTTTTAGCAATAACTATTAAATATCATATGCCCCATAACAAAAGACCACATCTCCGACATAAAGTGTAAGCCCAACGGATATTAGTGCTCCACTTACTCCATCAAAAGAACCTGCCACCGCTTGCCCTCCGATTACCTGATATTGTTTGGCGGCATGCGCTGATATGGCCTCGTCGGATACTGTATTATACCGGGCGCTTGTAAATTGTCGTATTATTGGATTATAGCCGGATATCACGACAATCACGCCTGTGGCAGCTATGTTTGCTGTTATCGTTGCAATAAAGTTGTAATATATCCGATGATATCGTTTTATTACCTGTATGTTTGACAGCGTACAGTTGGGTACTGCGTGCAGGTTTGCGGATATATTTATTACGTTCTCACTCTCCGCCTTATGCGCATCAAGGTCGTCCTTCAGCGCTTTGCCCTGCGCGGCTGAAAGCGCCTCCGTCGTGCTGGTACTCGTAAGAGTATTATTTATAGTCGTTTTATTTGCGCCGATTTCGATATTAGCGAGTTTTAAAAAATCCTCTTTCGACATTAGGCCATTATTTGCCGACGTTGCCAAGGCCTCCACGCCCCCCAGGTCATCCCATACTTCCCCGGTCCAAGCATAGTTTTTTCCTGTGTTGTTGACGTTATAAACGTCCCCGATGGTCTGATCGGCGGCTGGCAGATCGTCATAAGTTTCAACGCTACCCCTGTATTTGTACACAGCAGAGATCTTATTCTCGATCTCCGTATGTATCTGCGCAAGCTGTGTGTCTATGATATCCATATTGGCGTTCTGGTGTGCTGGGATATCGGCTTGTTCTGATTGTTCCGGTTTGAGCAAATTATAGTTTTCAGTATACTGCATAAAAAGTCACTCCTTTTTAAATTACTACAATAAAATTATTGCCGTAGGTATCGCCGGTATTGCTGCCTTGGAAGGTTATGCTCGGTACTGTATTGTCAATCGATGCCACCGATGCCACATGATCAGCGTTTCCAGCGTCAAATGTAAACACCCGGTAATTCAGACCTCGAAAATATTCCGGGAGGGTAACGGTATAGCCGTTGGTAGCAAACGGTGCGACAGTCCCGATATAAAAAAATGGGTCATAGGTTTTTTCACCGGCCTCGTAACCTACTATCACTTTCGCGGTTACATTTTCCTCAAAAATCACATCGTCCAAATATACTGTTGCCGGCTGCGTTGGGGCGTAATCGGACAGCGGAGGCCTGCTACCGCTTGCGATTCCGATATCAACTACTCTATTTAACCGCGCGACGATGCGGATAAAATAGGTGTGGCCCTGCAGCATGTCATAGCTGGCAATGCTCCAATCAGTATTCGCCAGCTCGATAATTGTATTGTTTGTTTCATCGTTAAGATCATCGATATAGAGTTTTACGTCC
>DHOG01000075.1:13586-16986 GCA_002410715.1 Ruminococcaceae bacterium UBA5396
ATCGATATAGAGTTTTACGTCCGAATAAGGCGCGTCTGCTTTTTTGTATCTCATCGTAAACGTCGCGTCTTTTGTCGGCACGTAATTTAAAAACCGGCAATGGGTATAAGCCCTGTAGTAATAATAGTAATGGAGTGATGTGTCCTCAACGGTGTAGTATTCATAACCTTCCGGGAGCGGACTGCTGATCCGCAGGCTATAGGCCCCGCTGTATTTTTGGTCACTGACTATCTGTATATGTTCACTGGACAGCGGTACACTGATATAATATCCGGGATCATAAATCATAGCCCGTGACTGGTCCACATCGACCCGGCTGTTTTCCAGATTCCCGGATTCAAAATCCTCTATAATATCCGTAGGAGTTTCTTGCTCCTCATAAATTGGGATGCTGAGCACCCTCTTGATTCCACGTCCGTCTATAGTCGTATAAGAGCTATCCTCATTTTCTACTTTTATACCTTCTTCGCCGCTGATCGTCACACCATTATAGGATCGCCCCTCTTGCAAAGCGCCGTTAATTGTAAAATACCCATTAACCCACTTAATCATATTTTTAAAATTAAACGACCCGTCATCCAGGTTTATCCATGATGATCCGTCTTGACTTTGTAAAATGCCCGTCTGAATCATGTTTGCAGTGACGATATTGGCGGCCACCAGCATCGCCACTATGGACCCGTCCGCTGTTATCGCCGTCGTGTAGGGTCCATTTACGCCGGTACTACTGTAACCAAACCCACCCAATCCCCACTTCCAAACTTTCGCCGCCTGTTGCAGATTGGGGTTGTCAGCGATATACAGGGCATCAGCCTCCTGTATTGCATATCCGCCCAACATATTGGCGATCAATTCTGTAGCCTGGAGCTGTGCCTGCTGGAGAGTAGTGAGCTGGTTTGCAATTGGCTTTACGGCCTTACGCACGATATTGGTAATTTTTTTGTTGGTACTGCCCTTATAGCCTTTTGCAATCAGCGGCGTACCTTTCGCCGCCAGCGTGCAGGCCCCGCGATATTTATAGGTGGAGGATGTAATCAAGGTATCGTAGATTTTCCCGTCCCTGTCCACCTGCTTAATGATGTCCCCGGCCTGTGCTGCCGGATTTCCCTGCCAGCTGCTTTCGTACGGCGTAAAAACTGTATTTTTGATGTTGTCGAATATAGCCGGTAAGACAGTATCATAGCCGCCCTGCAGAAGCGGATTATCGGATAGGTCGACCGCATAATCATCTGTGCCGGTAAGATATACCGTATCGTCTACAGTAGCCATGACGCCCTTGATCTGTACTTGATCCTCTCGCGGAACAAAGTTAAACCAGTTTTGTGGAGTGACAATCAGATCCGTATCTATATACCATCTGATTTCTAGCGCTCCTACCCGGTTACATTTTGCAAAGCATCCGGCCAGCTCGGCCACGTATCCTATAATGTCTCTAAAGGTATAATCGCCCTCTGGCCGCATTTGAACGACATAATCCATGTTTGGGAACGAGGTTGTCCCCACCTGCACATCACAGACATTACAAGCGTTTACATAAATCTGGAACAACGTCGCCGGATAGGATAGGCCTGATAGGCTATATGGCTTATCAAACCTAATCATGTTATCGACGGCCTTAAGTTTTGTTGTGTTTTTCTGCTTGCCGTGGTCATCAATATTAAACCGGCCCAGTGGCACATATTCGTAAATTCCGGATATTTGGCCGTATGTATATTGCCGTAGCTGCTCATAGGTATATTGCCGCAATTCGTCATACGTCAGGCCCATGCCCGGCGTGATCTCAAGTCCTACTGTGGGTATTATCAGAGCGCCTTCCCATTTAATTTCCTCATATTCCGGCTTGTTAAAAATATCAAAGGCGATATCAGATGCAACGGCGCCGCTGACTGTAAAATCCTCCCCGGGCTGAGTAGACTCATTAAACAGCAAGGTTCCATCTACCAAATCGCTGTCGGTTAAAGTCAGCACCCCGCCGGAATGCTGTACATTGATTGTCATTTTCCATGTTCTGTCGCTTTCTTGGACCTTACTTCTAAATTCCTGAGATACCGGATACATATAGTCACTTCCTTAATATTCAACCAGGTTAAAGCTGATATTCCAACGGATATTATCAGATGACCGATACCTTACTATGTCTTCGCTTCTGTCACCCGCATACATCGTTTTAGTTTTCAGGCCGGTTGCCGTTGGAAATGTGACCTGGAATGATGCCGGCCTGATTGCCTCTTCTATGGCAGCTAGGGTGGCGCTTGTGATTCCCTTCCATTCCAATTCGATTTTATAAATTCCTTGCCGTACTCGGTCTCGCTGGAGGATCCCCAATCCGTTACGGTTTGTATCTCCGGAATCCAGGTCAAATTGTGGGAGTTTAAAAGAAGATGGCGCAGGTAAATCCACGCCATCGATACTTATTATAGCCATGCCGCGCCTCCTATACTGTTATTACTGTCTTACCGCTAATTCGGTTCTGCCGGTTGATGTTGGATATTACTTTTTGCGTGATAGTATCTTCCCCAATTTTTATTGTCAGGTTCAAATCACCGTTTCCACCTGCGTTTTGTACTGCTTGCTGAATCATCCCCACCAGATCATCCAATGGAGAGACTACCTCTCGGCCTCCAGGGTTATCACCGACCATTGCAAGAGTAGGACCGTCAGTGATGCCACCGGTAGCAAGGGCCGGCACTGTTGCCAATCCCCCGAGAGCTGCCGCCGCATAGGGGATTGCCGCAGGTAAAGTAATAGCTAAAGCCGCTCCGCCTACAACTATGCCGCCAACTATTGCTGTTTTAACAATAACTTCTTTATTCGCACTGAACCAACCACTGACTTTTTCCCCAATACTATTCATCAAACTTTTAAAATTATCCCATACAGCCTTAAACCCGCTTACCATATTAGATACAAACCCTTTTGCGGTTTCCGCAGAAGCTCTTAAAAATCCCCTACCAAATGCCGCCATATTCATTCCGGCATTATTCACGAAATTAACAAGATTCTGCTGAGCCGTTTTAAAACCCTCACCCAAGTTGACGGCCCAGGCTTTTGCTATTTCATGAGCGATATTCCCAGAATTCTTGCCAAAGGTCTGTAAATTCCCTTGTGTTGTCTCAATCGCTTTATTTGTATTTTCTCCGGTTTTTGCCCAGCCCTTGCCTAAGTTCTCCTGGATAACATCAGCTATTTCGGTCGTTATAGCATCGACATTTTGCTTGTGCGTCTGATAGTTTTCTTCCGTGATTCCAAGCTGCTCTAAAATGCTAGCATTTATTTCGTCCAGCTTGTTTTGAGTAGTTGTTTTAACATTTTCCCAAATCTCAGTTTGACGCTGGGATAGATCCGTCAAATGCTCCAAAGCCTTTGTTTTCGCGTTTTCATACCCCGAGGCTATTTTATA
>DHOG01000075.1:17117-21638 GCA_002410715.1 Ruminococcaceae bacterium UBA5396
CCCCGAGGCTATTTTATTCCTTATGCTCTCGACGGCTTCTGCCGTTTTAGTTTTCATCCGTTCAAAAATGTTCACCGTCTCAGTTTCCATATCCCATAATGATTCCTGATACGCATTTTGATCTATGGCTGGTACCAGAGGAGGATTGAGGTTCCATATAGGCTTATATACTGGTTCCGGAATCGGAGGAAAAGCCGGACCCTTCACGGGCGGCATATCCAACCCCCAATTTGGCGTATATACAGGGTTTGGAATAGCCGCAAATATAGGAGCGGGAACCGTTACAGGTTCCGTCATTAAACCTTTTGTATTATTCCAGCGGTCGATAAACCAGGGGAAAAATTTTTCTGATTCTTCCCGTGCTTTTTTAATACCATCAGCCAAACTGTCCCCGACATCTGTAGTATTTATTTCCGGGGCGGCAAAGCTTCCGACGCCTCCACTACCACTTGCTAAATTGCTTTGCAGGCGATTTATTTCATCAAATGGGGCAAGAGCCTTTTGAGCGGCTTTTCCCGCTTTTTCGATACCTTTTTCGAGATCCGTTTCCGCATCCGATGCGGCATATGCCGAATCACTTATTTTTGTGTTGGCCTCCTCAACCATCTGCTTGCCAGTGATCATAGCATATATCTTACCAATCCATTTAGCGATGGCAATCAAGCCCTCCAGGACCTTATTTAGAAATTTCACGACCGGCAAAAGAATCTCAACTAATGCTTTGCCGATCAAGGCCATAAATTCCTGCCATTGCTCTTTCAGAAGCTTTACCTGGTTCGCCCAGCTCCCGCTTGTGCGTGCAAAGTCTCCCTGTGAATCACTGGTAACAGATAACAAATAATTGTATCGAAGCAGCGTTTGTTCCGCCTGCGTCATCTCCTGCCAGGATTTATTGATTCCCTGCGCCAGAGCATAGGCCTCCAGGTTTGCAACTGTCATATTAATGCCAAGCTCCCGCAGAGGCTTTGTTTCTCCAGCGATACCAGCCTGAATCTTTTCAAACGCGGCATCATTTTGCAGATTATAAAAACTTGCCATATCTGCTGATAATTCCGTCAGGTTTACGGCCATATTTTTCATAGTTTCCCCGGTCAAACCGGAGGATTTAAGCATCGCGCCCATGGTAGACGCATACTTTTTTGCAGACAACTCAGACAAGCCAAATTGTTTTAGTGCAGTATCCGCAAAATTATCTACATCCTCAGACATAGCCCCAAAGGTTACATCAACAACATTCTGTACTTCAGCAAGATCAGACGCAACCTGTAAAGCTTCTTTTCCAAAGTTTACAAGCCCCCGCGTGGCCACACCGATTAGTGCAAATTTGCCTAGAGTTAAAAAACTTAAACCCAGCCCGTCAGCCATAGCTGTAAAAGATTTAGAAATGCCAGAGGATGTCTTTCCTAACTTTGTACCAAAATTTTTTAGCCTATTCTGTGTAACTTTTAATTTTTTATCAATATCCGAAAAATCCGCACCGCCGCGGACTATAAAATTTGACCCCGCCAATGTTATCACCTACTTTTTTCAGGCAACAAAAAGGCATCTGCGATATGCGGATGCCTGATAAATAATTTATTTTATACTACTGAAGCTATGACCAATAAAATAAGCGTTATAAATAAATATCCAAAAATGGATATTATGTCGTGTCCTATTTTTCTTTTGCCCACCAAATTTATAATTAAGCTTAAAACGGATATCAAAAACAGGATTATACCATCCAGGGTAAATATCATAAAGATATCAGAAATAGATGTCATGCCAAGACAAAGTATTAAAGCATCTATAATACCAATAACCACCCACACCCATACATTCTTTTGCGGCCTGTATCCCTCTTTTTTAACCGGCTTGGTAGGTTTATTCCCATGTATGTAATTCTCAAGCTCCGGAGACCCATAAATCCCCACAATAAAAACCTCCCTAGGGGTATTCTAATTTAATCTTACCCAATACCCCTAGGGTTTGCAAGTCTTTTCAACTCCGCCAAATAAGGCGTTTAAGGTCTTTGCTGTCGCAAGCATCTGTTCATCCGTCATTTCATGTTTTCCGTTATCGACGTCAGCGAGAATTTTTTTAATATCAACCTTTTTCTGCCATACCCAGCGCGAAATGAGATACGCCTGATACATCCGTTCTTTCATATCGATTTTCCGGCGTTCCACATACACTTCTATCGCAATGTTCAATTCTGCCGGCGTCATGGCCCAAAAATCATTGTTTGATATGCCAACCCGCGCGGCTTGCTCCCAGGCGGCGATTATGCTGAAACTTTCGGTTTTGCCGCCTTTGGAGCGTTTTTTGGGTGTGTACTGTCCTTCATTGCGAACGCGCTATTCAGAGCGTCCCACATGATCTTGGACGCCTCCGGCACACTGGAATAGTCATCAACCAAATCCATCACTTTTTCAGGCGTTAAATCCGGGTCCTCATGTTCCAGACCAGCCCACATGACCGTGGCGTATTCCTCCATAGTCAGGCCACCGTCACGGATGCCCGAAATTTCCATAATCGGTTTTCCGAATTTTTTTTCAATCAAATTGATTGCTTTCATCCCGAACCTGAAATTCCTCATTTTGTCTAATTTTATTGGATAAAACATTTTTAAACCTCCTAAAGCGTTTTAAATTCAGCCTCCGATTCAATCTTACTGGAACCGGTTAGTATTAAATTTACACTTACAGTCCCCTTCGGCCACTCTTCACCGGATATATCCATAATAGACAGATTTTCAACGGTATGCCTATCTATAAGGTCGTATACTACCTGTCTTACGGTTTCCTTATCCATTTCTCCCTCCAGTCGGGGGGCAATTAAGCCCCCGTGCCTATGTTCAATACCGGCTTCCCGCTTACTTTTAAGGTGGCCGCAAACTGGACCGCACCATCAACCTCAATATCGCCAACCTTAAAAAGTGTAACCATGGCCTTAAACTCCCACGCTGCCGACGGCGTAGTCGGAAAGGTAATCGTGTAATCCTCCACGGCTCCACTATCCATTGCCGTCTGCAACGCCGTCTGCCCGGCATCCTCCGCCTCAAAAAACCCTTCCAGCGGGACTTCTCCGCCATCCTTAAATGTTTGGATAAATTCCCGATAGCCCCCATCCGAATCAAGAGCAGTAACGTCCATAGTATCCGCCGTAATCTCGATACCACCTATAGACGTCAGTTTCCCAATTGTAACGGGAGCTTCCGTACCCTTACTAATAGTTGTTCCAATACCCCTTGTAGCCATATTCTATCATCCTTTCTTTTTAAAAATAAATTGTAAAATCAATAATCCCCCGGTTCACTTTTAATTCCGATTCCCAAACCTCGGAAATATTGTTTATTTTAATATCCTCGACATGAATATCCTGCGCCTTTCCAATATCCATACCCGGCAAGGACACCAAAAAGGCCTCTACCTTGTCGATAAGGTTTTTCATGCCCCCGTATTCTACGGCCATACAGCTAAACATGTAACTAAGGGCGCCGTCTTCTGTATATCCTTCAAGTGTTTTGGTTTTATCAGTGTTGATACGGGTATAAACCAGATAAGGCTTTGTAGCGGTTTCTGGAGCATTTGTAGGATAAATGCTTCCAACGAGTTCCGGGATATGCTGCTCTAATTCATACTTCAATGCTTTTTCCATCAATCTAGCCCCGCTTTCCTGATCTCCGCATCAATCTTTGTTTTCATAGTGTCTACGATAGTACCGCTTATCAGCCGGACGTTATTAACCAGACTGTCACTTACAAATCTAAAACCGGGTATGTAATTTCCATTCCTGGCAAAAAACCCATATTCCTGAGATACCGGATAATAACCGGTGATCTGACCGGCCGCATTTTTCTTCTGAAAGATATCGTTCATGGCCGGGTCAAACACTATCCGATACACCTTTTTAGCCTTTTGCCTGGAATGTTCACCCTTCAGGATGATGCCTTTTTTCAGAGCACCCGTCTCATATGGAGCATTCGCTCGAGCGTCCCGGAGCGATACATTCATGCCCTTCCGGGCGGATGACGTCACATATTTTTGTGGCACCTTCCCGAGTTTTTTCATATCCCGGAGCAGCTTATCCATGCCCTCTACTTTAAATTTTACGCCCATCACGTCACCAGCCTACAATAGCAGAGTAGTTCGCGGTGCAGAGATTTTACGTCGATTGCGGATAATATCTCATATACCTCCGCGCCGTGCTGTATCCGCATTGCGTTTGTAACGTCTGAGATGTATCGGCAGTTAAATTTAACCTCGACCTTGTTGTCAGTAGTCAGGGCCGCAAAAAATTCATTCCCAAGTATGGGTTCCTTACTAGCCCAGGCGGTTTTAAAATCTTCCCAGGTGTCAAGCGGATCCCCATATTCATCCTGACCGGTAACGTGTTTCAGAAATTGGATTTTAAATCTTTTATCAGCCACTTGCATCACCCACATATTCGGAAGACAGGGTCAAGTGATGCTTGAGACTAATATAACTCTCCATAAATCTTTCCGCCAGTTTGGGGTCCTCATAACCAAAATTAGCCTTG
>DHOG01000138.1:0-897 GCA_002410715.1 Ruminococcaceae bacterium UBA5396
GTATGATACAATGAAGGTGGGTGTAACGATGGGCATTGTAACGGTAATTACATCCGGAAAGGGTGGATCGGGTAAATCAACCGTTACCGCCGGTCTCGGGTGTGCGCTGGCCCGTCTCGGGCGCAAGGTGGTTTTGTTTGACGGTGACGCCGGGCTCAGAAGCCTTGATCTTATGCTGGGCATCAGTGACCGTGCTGTTTATGATATGTCAGATATATTTGAAGGAAACTGCGAACCGATTCGAGCGGTTTATCCTTCGCCCGTCTGTGACGGCGTATCGGTTATCCCTGCGCCTGTCAGTTTGGAGCGAATGTGTTCTCCCGATGATATGCGACGTCTATGCGGCGGTTTTGCCCGCTATTACGACCATGTGCTGGTCGACTGTCCTGCCGGTATTGGAGGCGGGTTTGCGTGTGCAATCGCCGGCGCAAATCGTGCCCTTGTTGTTACAACACCGGATATGGTATGCTCGAGAGATGCACAAATTGTCGGTGGTTTACTTCGAGATCGCAATATACCCTCTCGACTGATCATCAACCGTCTCCGTCCGGCTCCGATTCTTGCCGGGAGGATGCCTGATGTGGATGAGATTATCGACATGTCAGGTCTGCAGCTTATGGGCATATTGCCGGAGGACGAGGAAGTTGCAATCGCGAATGCAAATGGGAGACCGCTTCCCATACGTTCCAACGCCGCGGTATGCTTTGTAAACATTGCACGACGTTATCTTGGTGAACACCTACCCTTGGCAAAATTGGAAAAAATGGTTTAGTTGTAAACATACACTCGGCATGATTCTATGATCGGGTATATTTAAAGGAGTGAATCCGTATGAATATCGCGTTGATTGCACATGATGCGAAAAAGGAACTAATGGTTCAGTTCTGCATTGCATAC
>DHOG01000138.1:1044-4722 GCA_002410715.1 Ruminococcaceae bacterium UBA5396
ATGGTTCAGTTCTGCATTGCATACTGCGGCATTCTAAGCAGGCATAATCTTTGCGCTACAGGTACGACAGGTAAAATGGTTGCCGAAGCGACCGGACTGAATATCACGCGTTATTTGAGCGGCTCTCAGGGCGGTGATCAGCAGATTTCGTCCCGCATTTCATGTGATGAAATTGATCTGCTTCTGTTTTTCCGTGATCCCATGACGGTGAAACCCCATGAGCCCAATGAAAACGATATGTTCCGTCTATGCGATATGCGAAACATCCCGGTTGCCACCAATATTGCCACGGCAGAGGTGCTGATCCATGGTCTTGAGCGTGGAGATCTCGACTGGCGCGATATTGTGAATCCAAGTGGCGTCCGGTAAATTCCGGTTGGAGGGCTTCAGGCGCGCATTTGCGCGCCTTTTTTCGATTTATTAGCAATCATTTACCAGCCGGTTAAGGTAATCGGCAAAAAAAGAAAGGCTTGATATCCACCATGGCACTTATCACAAAATCAATCAGAGGTACGCAGGATGTGCTTCCCGCTGTGAGCTATAAATGGCAGCACATTGAACAGACTGCACTTTTAGTCGCACGGGATTTCGGATACAGAGAGATGCGCACGCCTGTTTTCGAGCACACCGAGCTTTTTCAGCGTTCTGTAGGGGAAACTACCGATGTTGTACAAAAAGAGATGTACACGTTTAATGATAAGGGCGGGCGCTCGGTCACCCTTCGCCCTGAGGGAACGGCGGGGATGGCACGTGCTATGCTGGAGCATGGCATGAACAATGACACCCTTCCCATTAAGGTATCCTATCTGACATCATGCTACAGATATGAAAAGCCGCAGGCAGGCCGACTTCGTGAATTCCATCAGTTCGGTGTCGAATGCTTTGGCGCGGGTGCTCCACAAGCGGATGCCGAGGTAATTGCCCTTGCACATGCACTGCTCAATGAGCTTGGAATTACAGGCGTTTCGCTGCACATCAACTCGATTGGGTGTCCCAGCTGCCGTGCCGAATATCACAAGGCGTTAAAGGACTATTTTGAAAAGCGCAAGGAACATCTATGCGAAACCTGCAACGGTCGTCTTGAACGCAACCCAATGCGCATTCTGGATTGCAAGTCACCGATTTGCTCGGGAATTGCCGCAGATGCCCCTATCATGTTGGACTATCTTTGCGATGACTGCCTAAAGCATTTCAGCAATGTCAAGGATATTCTTGATGCTGCCGAAATTAAATACGAGATAGATACGCGGATTGTGCGCGGGCTGGATTATTATACGCGCACGGTGTTTGAATTTGTTTCGGATGCCCTGGGGGCTCAGGCTGTAATTTGCGGCGGCGGAAGATATGACGGCCTAATAGAAGAGATGGGAGGTCCGCATCTTCCTTCCTTGGGCTTTGCCATGGGACTTGAGCGTCTTCTTATGGTGATGGAAGCCAAGGGGGCAGCGTTCCCGGAACCGCCACGCTGTGACGTCTATTTGGCTTCAATGGGCTATGAAGCGGTAAAACGCTGTTTCAATATTGCCGCCCGCCTTCGTGAGGGGGGCGTGTCGGTTGAGTGTGATACTGTGGGGCGTGGACTTAAGGCACAGATGAAATATGCAAATAAAATTAATGCCCGCTATGTAATTGTTGTTGGGGATAACGAGTTGAATACAGGTACCGCACGTCTCAAGAATATGAAGACCGGCCAAGAAACCGAGGTAGATCTTGACGAGAGCCTTTACACCACGCTTTTTAACCGGTCAATTGACCGCCATCTTGCCAATATGGCCGAGGTGTTTACAGGAACAAGCGAAATCTGAATAGATAGGGAAAGGACATGGATTTTAATATGGCAGAGACTCTTAAAGGGTTCAAACGGAGTGATTACTGCGGCGGGTTCCGGAGCAAGGATGCGGGACGTGAAGTCTCGCTCTGCGGCTGGGTGCAGCGTCAACGAGATCTTGGACAGCTGGTTTTTATTGATTTGCGTGACCGTACGGGAATTGTCCAGCTTGCATTTGACGATATAACAGACCGCCATGTTTTTGAGAAGGCCGCAAGTGTTCGCAGCGAGTATGTAATCGCAGTAAAAGGCGTGGTTCGTGTCCGCTCTTCGGTGAACAAGGAGATCCCCACAGGAGAGGTTGAAATCGCAGTTGCCGAGCTGCGCATTCTGAATAAAGCCGAGACACCGCCGTTTGAAATCCTCGAAAACAGTACGACTGCGGAGTCCATCCGCTTAAAATACCGTTACCTCGACCTGAGACGCCCTGATTTGCAGCGAAACCTGCTTTTGCGGCATCGGATCACAAAGGTTATAAGGGACTATTTCGACCGGCAGGGCTTTATCGAAATTGAAACACCCATGCTGATTAAGTCAACGCCCGAGGGCGCACGGGACTTTCTTGTACCGTCACGTCTCCACCGCGGACAGTTTTATGCCCTGCCCCAATCCCCGCAGTTGTATAAGCAATTGTCAATGGTGGCGGGCTTTGATCGATATATGCAGATTGCCCGCTGCTTTCGTGACGAGGACCTGCGCGCTGACCGCCAGCCCGAGTTCACGCAGATCGACCTTGAAATGTCGTTTGTGGATGTTGAGGATGTGCTTGCCATGGGCGAGGGCTTTCTCTCTACCGTATTTCGAGAGGTCTTGGACGTCGAATTGCCCATGCCGCTACCCCGTATGACCTATACCGATGCCATGGAACGCTACGGCTCAGATAAGCCCGACACCCGTTTTGGCATGGAAATACAGGATCTTTCCGAAGCAGTCAAGGATTGCGGATTCGCTATTTTCACAAACGCGGTGGATGGCGGGGGAACGGTGCGCGGGATTACGGCAAAAAACGCGGCGTCACAGCTTACCCGCAAGGAAATTGATAGGTTGACTGAATTTGTACGCGGAATTGGCGCAAAAGGGCTGGCATGGGTTCGGGTAAATCCGGACGGCATGGCTTCCTCCTTCGGAAAATTCCTTACCGAGGATAACATGAATGCCTTGCTGGATGCCGCAGGCACTGAAACAGGCGATGTGTTGCTGATTGTTGCCGATACGGTCAAAAAGCATGTGCTGTCAACACTGGGCGCCCTTCGCCTTGAGGTTGCCAATAGGTTAAATATAAAGCGTGAGGGCTTTTCACCGCTCTGGATTACCGATTTTCCGTTCTTTGAGTGGGATGAAGAGCAAAAGCAGTATGTTGCCATGCATCACCCCTTTACTTCGCCGCTGGATGAATGTGTTCCATATCTGGACGGCGCCCCCGAAAAGGTGTATGCCAAAGCCTATGACCTGGTGCTCAACGGTATTGAGCTTGCAAGCGGATCCATCCGTATCACCGATCCCGAGCTTCAAAAACGGATGTTTACGGCACTCGGACTTTCGGATGAGGAAGCTCATGCGAAATTTGGATTTTTGACAGACGCTTTCCGTTATGGCGCACCGCCCCACGGGGGAATCGGAATCGGACTCGACCGCCTGGTAATGCAGATGCTGGGCACACCGACGCTGCGCGATGTTGTGGCATATCCCAAGGTGCAGAACATGACAGAGCTGATGACAGAATGTCCCGCTCCTGTGGACAATGTACAGTTGAATGAGCTGGGAATACAGCTTGTTGAAGATGATAATATATAGGAACGAAAACAAGTACCGGAAGGATTGCAGCGAGCGATCCTTCCGGTATTATGATT
>DHOG01000138.1:4986-5298 GCA_002410715.1 Ruminococcaceae bacterium UBA5396
TATGCGTTCTTTTCGCTCATGCCGGCGGTTGCAAAGAACGTCACTCCACCTCCCTCAAAGAGGCAGGTGGAGTGACGGAGGGAGTGGCAAGAAAATGACTTTCATAGAAAAACATATCTCCCTCAGTCGCCACGGGCGACAGCTCCCTCAAGGAGGGAGCCGAATCAAGCCTCCCTCCTTGAGGGAAGCCTGACGGAAGGAGTTTTTCTTTTCACTGTTCGGACAAGTGATGCAATAGAAAAAATTCCAGTGCGACTTGACTACTTTGGCTTGATAAAACGAGTGTAGTAGGGCAAGGGCTCTGCTCTTGCC
>DHOG01000138.1:5471-5994 GCA_002410715.1 Ruminococcaceae bacterium UBA5396
AGGGCAAGGGCTCTGCTCTTGCCCAGTAAAGATACGGTGCATAGAGACAAAGGACGTTATGCCTTTCCCTTTGCACCCTTTGTACCGCCCAGCGAAACGCCTGAAAGCAGATTGGTTTCATAGGAAAAGGTGAGTGCCTGGCGTTCGCGGTGTCGTTTGAATGCCAGCTCAATCATTTTATCCAGAAGAGATGNNAAAGTTTACACCCGCCGCATCCCAGAGATAGAACGAGAGGGAGCCGGGGATGGTATTAATCTCGTTTACATACAGTGCGCCCGAACCTTTATCGTTTAGAAAATCGATACGCGCTACACCGGAACAGCCGAGTGCCTGAAATGTCCTTATGGCAAGCTCGCGTACCTGTGCATCCATTTCGGCCGAAATATCTGCGGGCAGCTTGCGTTTCAAGCTGCTCATGCCGCTTTTTTCTCCGCCCGCTTCTCCGGCATTGCTCATGTATTTATCACTGAAATCAAGAATATCATGGGATGTGACAGGTTCCTCACACACCGATGCCTGTGCG
>DHOG01000138.1:6222-12414 GCA_002410715.1 Ruminococcaceae bacterium UBA5396
CGAGGAGAAGCTGAAAGCCGTGTCTAATGCCTTTTTAAGGGACGTCAGATCGGATGCAAGGGAGATACCGACAGATGAACCGAGATTGACAGGCTTAATGATTACGGGATATTCAAACTTTCCCTCAATTTCTTTCAAAATCTCCTCTTCCTCGACAGCAAACTGCCGGCCGGTAAAAGCAGTGGCATCAAGCACCGGCAATCCGGCTTGACGCAGTACCGCTTTCATTGCAAATTTATCCATACCAAGGGCAGAGGAAAGCACGTCGCAGCCGGTGTAAGGAACACCCAGCATCTCCAGCATCCCCATGAGAGTACCGTCCTCGACATTTGTACCGTGTACCACCGGCAGGGCAATATCAAATACACCCACAAGATTATTGCCGAGCTTTTTTGCAGGATAACGGAGGAGCGCCACACGTCCGTCCTGCGGAACCATAATCACACGAACCGCCTTTTCGATACAGGACTTCATATCCTTATAGCTGTCTATATCGCCCATATGCTCGCCGGTATAGAATTTGTTATCCTTGGATATATAAATCGGCAGGGCATCATATTTTGAGCTGTTCAGGGCTGTAAAAGCCTGAATTCCTGATATAATCGAAACCTCATGCTCCACGCTGCGCCCGCCGAAAAAGACGGCTACGGTTGTTTTCATAACAACATCATCTCCATATAGATATATTCAGTGACCAATAAACTAAAAATTGTCGGGGAGGTCGTTTTCAAGCAGAACGGTGCGCTTGCCTTCGTCGGGAAGGGATTTCACGATCTCCAGCGCTTTGTCAAGGCTGACAGATACGAAAAGCTTCTCTTTCGGGAAGCCGGCTTTAATAAGCCCATCCTTAAGAGGAGGTGCCTGCTTTTCTCCCACAAGTACGGCATAGTCGCATCGTGTCGCCGCATAGGAACCCAGCTCCCGATTCAGGGCATCCTGCCGCTCACCAAGCTCCACCATTCCGGGCGTAACCAGTACACGCTGTCCCTCAAAGCTGCTCAGAACATCGAGGGCGGCACGGAATCCTGCGGGATTGGAGTTGTATGCATCATCAATATAACCGTTGGGCAGAAGCTGCAATCTGTGTTCAACCGGCTTCAGCCGCTTTATCGGAACCACAAGTTCAGTCAGAGTTATGCCGAGTTGATGGGCAACCGCAATACCGCCTACAATATTCTGGATATTATGGGCGCCCAGTAGTTTTGTTGAAAAAGCCCTTGCTTCTCCGTCAGGTGCCACAACCGTAAATGTGCTCCCGTCTCCGCTTACCTTTATGTCCTTGACCTTATAATCCGCATGGCTGTCCTGGTCTATGCTGTAGGTAACAGACCGAACACCCACCTTTTGTGACTGGATATGCGGGTTGTCGGCGTTCAAGAAAATCAGACCGTCATCCGGAATGGAATCCGCCAGCTCGAACTTGGTTTTAATGATGTTGTCCACCGTTTTAAAGGTTTCAAGATGCTGCTCGCCGATTGAAGTAATCATTCCGTATTTCGGACGCACGAGCTGGCATATTTCACCAATGTCCCCAGTGTTTTTTGCGCCCATTTCGGCAATGAAAATCTGGTGGGTGGGGCGGAGATATTCTCGCACCGTTCGTACAATCCCCATTGTGGTATTATAATTCTCAGGAGTAATCAGCACATTATATTTCACCGACAGGAGGGAACCCAGGAAATTCTTTGTGCTGGTTTTGCCATAGCTGCCTGTGATGCCAATCACAACAAGCTGCGGCATGGCTTCTAATATGCGTTTTGCATCCCTGCGATATCGATTTGCAATGGCGTTTTCTATGGGTTGATTCATCAAATTGGCAAAGGGAACCGAAAGCGGTGTTAAAGCCGCCCATAAAAACAAGCCTCCAAGACTGATCCGTACCATACCGGTGAGATATACCACAGCAAAAACAGCATTCATAAGAATAAAAAGGGTTAAAAACAGGCGTTTGACTCTGGCGGTGAACACCAGAGGCTTTTTTGCTTTTTTTGGTTTGTTCAGGTAGGCATGAATCAGAAGAAGAAGCGAGCAGGCTGTACGTACCATCCAGTCACTGGGCTGGATGAGAAAACAGGAGACGGCGATCATTGCGATTAACAGCCAACCCATCTGGTTGGCTACTGTGCTCCGATTTTGTTTCAGCCATCGGATGTATCTCTCATTACGATAAGCATTAAGCTGCAGCATGTGAACGAATTGCATGGATAACAGCATGCATTCGGCTGTAAATGCAGCATACAGAACAATGGTTGCGATAACTTCAGGCATGAGCGATTCTCCCTTAATGCTGCCTACGGTCTGTATGTCATTCAGACAATACAGCAGCGTTCATCGGCGGCAATTTAATTAACAAATGAATCCAAAACGCGGCTGCACTGTCCCCAATGATCCGCAAACGAAAAATGGCCGGCTCCTCTTAATACCACAAGACCTGCTCCGGGGATCAGCCTTTCCATGGTCTGGCCATCGGAAAGCGGCGTTGCGGTATCGTTTTCGCCCCAGATAAGTAGTGTCGGCACCTTAATACCGGAAAGCAGCGGCGTCAGGTTCTCATTTACCGACAGAACCATGGTGCGGCGCATAACCGGGCTTGCGTTACGATAGTCGGCAGAGCCTGTTTTACGGCGCATTCTTTCGGCAAGCATGGGCAAGATGCGCCTTGCCGCCTTATAGGAGTAAACCTTTATATAGTAGCCGAGACTCCGTTTGGGCTTTATGCCGGCGGCATCCATCAGAATAATTTTGGGAACGGTAAAGGGGAGTCTCGGGCGGTTCATCATCTTAATGATAATTCTGCCGCCATAGGAATGGCCAATCAGCAGTGGTGATTTCAGCCCCACCGCATCCGAAAATTTCAATACAAAATCCACATAGTCGTCCACCGAAAACGGCACGGCAGGTTCTTGGCTCCCGCCGAAACCGGGCAGGTCGGGCGCCACCACTCGGCAGCGCGGAGAAAGGTGATCAATAATCAGACGGTATGTCTGTGCAGGCGCCGCCCATCCATGCAGCAAAAGCACCTCGGGACCGCTGCCCTCATCAATATAACGGACGCGCCGTCCGTCTATCTGTATTTCCATGACAGCACCCCTGTTTCATAAATCATGCGTAAATATCGGGCGGGTTCATTACTGCGGTGTAGGCATATAAAACCCATCATCTTTTCAGTATATGCCGTGGTGTGGTTGCACATGCATTGTGCAACCACATTCCAAACTACAGAAAAGCCGCCCCGTAAAGCCACGCTCAAACCGTGCCGTGCTTGACTTTTGGGGCGGCATAAACTCGATCTCAGAAGTTATCCCACCAGTTTGTGGCCTCTGTTGGTTGCGTGGTCGTGGTAAGCTTGGTTTCGCTTACCCTGAGGGTCACCATGCTGCCCTCCTCAAGGGATTTGCCTGCTTCTTGAACGCTTTCAACAATATCAATGTCATAGGTTTCGGAATAAACCTTGCTTATGGTTACACGAAATCCCAATGATTTCAGCAGCTGCTCTGCCTGCTGGGAATTCCATCCCGACAAATCGGGCACCAGCTTATCCTTCGGCCCGTCGCTGATGATGACCTTGATTGTAGCGCCTGCGGCGGCGGGCGTCTCGGCGTTGGGTGTCTGTTTGATGATCTCGCCTATTGGACGGTCACTGTATACCTTATATTCAACTTCAACCTTCATCCCACCGATTAGGTTGCTTTCACGCACATCATAATAACTCTTTCCGACAAGGCCCGGTGTAGCATATGACGCTTCTTCGGTCTGGGTTGTGGTGGTGGATGTCGTAGTTGATTCAATCAGTGATGGAAGGGGCGTGCTTGAGGTTTCCTCACCGCCGCGGAACAGGTCGGGGAACATGATCAGCAGAGTTGTTCCGGCAAGCAGAAGCAGAAAGACAAATACGGCCAGTACAATCAGCATAGCATATTTCGCGCGGTTGTTTTTCTTTTCGGGTACCGGCTCTTCCTCTTCGGCTTCAACGGTATTTTGCGGGTCTTGGTCTTCATTCTCCCGCAAACGAGAAACCGCAGGAGCGGTAGAAAGCTGGTCGCGGAAATGCTCGATGGATCGGATGCGGTTATCCGGTTTTACCTGCAGGGCGTTAAATAGTGCCGCAGCAATATAATCAGGCATCTCCGCCGCAATTTCGCTTGGTACAAACAAATCGTTTGAATCCTTGGCACGGCGGGATCCTTCGGGGGGAGGATTACCGGTCAATGTCCTGAATATTGTGGCAGCAAGCCCATATACATCACTCCATGCACCAATATCCTGTCCAAAGTCATATTGTTCAGGGGCAGAATATCCTGCAATCAGATGAGGACGCAAATCTGTGCTGACCCGCCTTGCTTCCGGAATGCTGAAGCCTTGAAGATGCAGCTTGCCGTCGCTGCCGACAATTATATTATTTGGGCTGATGCCCAGATGAAAAACGCCAGCAGAATGAAGAGAAATCAGGGAGGAAAGCAACGGCATAAACAGCGGACGCGCTTCATCCCAATTCATGCGCCCGCCTACCTGCTTTAGCCTGGTCTCAAGGGTATTGCCTTCGCAGTATTCGGATATGGTATACGCCGTGCGATTTTGATCAAAGATATCATAAAGTGCTACCACAGACGACAGCTCACGCATACGCGCCAGGGCACGGGCATGGACACGAAATTTTTCATAATAATCCCGAAAGGTGTTTTCACATCCGCTGATCACTTGGATTTCACCGTCGGGAGCGCGCTCCACAAGCGTATCGGGGAAAAACTCCCGCATAATAATCAGAGATTTCAGAACACGATCAAAGCCGATATAGACGGCGGCATCTCCAACATGATCCAAAAGCTTTCCAACAACATATCGGTCGGATAAAATGGTGCCGACAGGCAGATACATAGGCTCATTATTGCCGTTTGCCGGATATCCGCAAATGCCGCATTCACGGCGGCCCTCCGGAAGCGGATTCATACAGCCCATGCAAAGCCCTCCGCGATCCTTGTATTCTGGCATGGTATCACCAATTCCTTCCTTTATCGAATCAAACAAACGAATTGTACAGAATTTTATTTATAAAGTCAAGAAAACAAACGTGAATGTAACCTGATATTACAATATTGGAAATATTTCGTCTGTTAATCATGAGATATAAAATCTTTATATCTCATTTCGAAGACGAATCAGCCTGATATCTTTGCCGATAAAGGTGAGCGGAACAAAGGTACCGATAATTCTCGACGATATCTGCTCTCCGTAACGGTCCAGGATTTCATTTTTATCAAGATTGGTGCTTATAATGGTGGGCTTGCCGTCCAGCATACGGCTGTTAATAAGATTATAAAGACAGGAATTATAAAAAGAGGTGGAGAATTCAGCACCCAGATCATCCAGAATCAGCAAATCACAGTCAATCATCATGTCCTCACTGTTTCCGTCATCCCGACCGAAATGCTCCTTTTCAAGCTGATGCAGCAGCTTTTGCATCGGTCCGTATATCACGCCAAATCCTCTTTCAACCACTTCTCGCGCAATGGCGAGGGATGTATGTGTCTTACCGGTTCCGGTTGCGCCTCGCAGTAATAGGCTGGGGGATTTCTCATCAAAATCGGCAGCATAGTTCCGGCAGTATTCCAATACTTCCGCCATTCGTCTCCGCGGCGAGACACCCCGGGGATCAGGCGTGTCGGGGTAGTATTCCAGCTTTAAGCTGTGAAAATCCGCGTCCTTCATCATGCCCATATAGCTCAGCCTTCGGAATGCCTCCTCACGAAGAAGCAATTTGAAGCATTCGCACATTCGGTTTCCGATGTATCCTGTATCCTGGCAGATCGGGCAGGCGTAATTCGGCTCAAAATTAGGTGAATGTATGCCTTCACGTGAAAGAATCTCGGCAAGCTCGGCCTGTTGGCTCAAATTCTGTGTCTTTATCTTTTCAACTGCAGCAGTGACATCTCCGCCATTCAGCACTGCGCGTGCAACTCGAACGGAAGCGCCGGCCATTTCAAGCTCCAGCTCACGGATTCGGGGATGTTTTTCAATCATGTGTTCCCGCAACGCTGCGGCTTTGGCGCTGGCGTTTGTCCGCCGCCGCCCCAGTTCGGCAATCGCCGCATCATAGACTTCACGACTATATCCCATAAGTCCGCTCCTTTTCGTTTTCTATTCGCAATCCACGCTCCTATAAGGTGCTGTGGGATTATTGTCTCAACGATTGGT
>DHOG01000138.1:12585-13276 GCA_002410715.1 Ruminococcaceae bacterium UBA5396
TTATTGTCTCAACGATTGGTTTAAGTTGAGTTTTTTCGTTTATATACAGGTCGAAAGTTATTCACGATTTCCTCATATTCATCAAGGTCAAATGAAGTTTCCTTTCGAGATTTACTCTTGCCTTTTTTATTTCCGGGTTGCTCGGCCTGCGCCTTTTCAAGGGTGTCAATCCCGTTTGCACGCCAAGATTCAATGATTTTCATCATATACCCGCTATTGAATTTCCCTGTTGCCGTGGTGCATTTGTCATAGGCTAGACGCAGCAGTCCGGCGTCGACCTGCCACTCCATTATCCAGCGTTCGGCGGCATCCGATTGGGCAATCGTAGGTGACTGGGTGATGCCCAACAAGCTGCTGAGCTTAACCCAAGCTTCGCGGCGCCGCTCAAGCGAGCACAGATGCTCTTCGGCAGATGCGATGGTGTCAAGACCGCGATCCGACCAGTCCAGTGCAACCTTTTCTATGTACCGCATGTGGGCTTTACCTTCGGCGACGGCGTATTCGATCACCATCAGAATGACCTCTACAGGCAGTCCGGCGGTATCAAACAGATAAAGCAAGGTTTCCATGTCACCATTCGTAATAGGACGGCCCAGCCTTGCCGAGGCGGTATCAAGCAGATAGGCAAACTCACTGCTTTGCTTTTGCCTTGCGATGACTTCCTTCATGTTGGGCTTGACAGGACGGGGGC
>DHOG01000138.1:13436-18134 GCA_002410715.1 Ruminococcaceae bacterium UBA5396
GGGGGGGGGGATAACGCGCTTTTGCGTGACGACCGGTTTTTGGGGATTTCCGGCGGGAAGAGATGCGGGTTGTGTAGTATTGGCTTCTTTATCATTGCCCTTATTCTGCTCAGCCAACAAAATACCGGTGGCAAACCAGAATTGCAATGCGTCACAGCAATCGGCGGGTGATAGGCCGATGGCGTTGGAACAAAGCGCAGCGTCAAAAACACCCTGTCCGCCTCTCAGCAGCCAGAGCAGTACCTTGAGCTGCGCCGATCCCGCAAGCTTAATATGTTGATCCGCGACTGCGGCAGGAACGGCAAATACTTCCCCGAGGGTATCGGGATTGAGCCGATAGTTCATTTTATGATTCATGTCCTTTCCAATTTTATGCCCGGTAAGAACATAAAACTGATATTGAAAATGCCGCCCATTTCGGAAGACCAGCATTTCTTATTAACATTCACAAATTACATTATACACTGAAACTGGGGGCAGGGGCAACCGTTTTTCGGCACAGAAAATAAAAAGGGCATTAGATATACAGAAAATATAATATATGGTAAAATCATGAATATAAATAATTGAATTTATACCGTTCTAAATTTTCTTAATATGGGTGATGATATGCTAATTAAATTTGACAAAGCACTCCTTCGACACCGATTAACAATATTTCTAATTGGTGCAATATCAGGATTTTTATCTTTCTATTTTTTTGCTACCCGGCAAATTTTCTTTTCGTCGTGGTATCGATGGAACTCGGTGACACTGGCTTTTGGGAACATATTTGGGGGCTTGTCCTTGGTCGCGCTGGTTTTCACGATTTACATATCAGTTAAAACGCTGTGTTTTCATATTAAAGAGGGAACCCCCTTAAAGGAATTGTTGTTCTTGGCTGTTTGTTTGGTTTTGGTCACAATATATGGCTATTTATTTCATTCGGTCAGCAACCCGAAATCTTCCTATATCCGCCAAGCTATTGTAGTAGATATGGATGAACAGTATTATTGCATTCCAACCTCAAAATGAAGAATATACAGTTAAGCTGCTTTGTAATATTTCGGAATATAATCTTATTGAAGTTGGAGGCAGATATTCGCAGGTATACTATTTGATTTATGATCAAAAGGATTTGAATCAAGGCATTTTAAAGAGCATGATTAGGCTCCCCGACACACCAACCTAATTAAAATAGAAATCTTCCGAATAATGTGCAAAATTTCTGCAAAAAATAAAATAATTCAAAGCAGAAAAGAGGAAACGCAATGCAATTTCGTACAGACCTTGCAATAGAAGCCACCGAGATGGGCAGCACCGACTTGCCATCCGGTGTAAAGCAGGAAAGCAAAGAAGTTGAAGATATCAAGCTGACAAAAATCATAATTGAAAACGAAGAGGGTGAAAAGGCGCTGGGACGTCCGCGTGGCACCTATATTACGGCTGAGATGCCCCCCCTGTCAGACGATGAGGAGCATATGGAGCAAAAAGCAAAGATGCTGGGGGGAGAGCTCGGCTCCCTGTTGCCGGAAAACGGCGCTGTGCTGGTTGTAGGGCTGGGCAATCAGTCTGTAACCCCCGATGCGTTAGGGCCACGGGCAGCCGGTCTGGTTCTCGCCACCCGTCATATTGAGGGCGAATTTGCCAGAAGCACCGGTCTTGACAAGCTCAGGCCGGCAGCAGTTTTTGTCCCGGGTGTCTTGGGGCAGACAGGCGTAGAAAGCAGTGAAATGGTAAAAGGAATCTGCAATATTGTAAAACCGGCGGTTGTGATTGTAATTGACGCCCTTGCCGCGCGAAGTGTCGACCGGCTTGGTTGTACCTTTCAATTCTGTAACACCGGCATTGCGCCGGGTTCCGGCGTCGGAAATAACCGTATGGCGCTGAATCAAGACACACTCGGTGTGCCGGTAATCGGGCTGGGTGTGCCAACCGTGGTGGATGCAAGGACGGTTGCCATGGAATTAACAGGGCGAGAGGATGCAGGCAATGCGGTTACGCCGCGAGGTGCTGAAATGATGGTTACACCCCGTGAAATCGATTTGATTATTCGAAGAGCCTCCCAGTTGGTGGCGATGACGATTAATGCAGCCCTCCAGCCGGATTATTCACCGCTCTCCCTGATGTCCGCCGCCGGGTAATGAATACACCTTGGAAACAGGTTTAAATGCTGGCGTGTTTACAAAAAACATTCTTAATTTTAGATTTAAAAGTCGGGGCTTCGGTTTGAGCCCCGACAATTTGTTTTAATATTGTGTCAATCAGTCCGACTGGATGGACGATTGAATTGAGGAAAAGCCCTCCCTCAAAGAGGAGGTGGAGTGCCGGAGGAATTCCGTGGTGCGACAAGGCTTTCATCCAGGAGAAGGCGAGAAACCTCACTTTTTCCCTGCTTTTCTGAAATCGTAAGGCGCGCCGAATGTGCCACCGCCAAAGGAGCGCACAACGATGCCGCTGCTTGCCTCAGGAATGCCTGTATAGCGCAATTCAAAGCTGATGGGTATGGAGGGGCATGTCTGCCACAAAAAAGCTTCCAGGGCCTCTAGATCCGCCCGTTTCGCAGTGTTAGATGACGAAAATTTCTTATCAAAGGTTTTATTCGAAAAACGTGCATGGTTTCCAACAGCACCCGTAACAAAGCTGCCCAATGTATCGACTGCGTTGGGGCCGGGAGCACTGCCGGAATAGAGTGCAAGCTGATAGTTGCCAACCTTAACACGTGCCGCAAGCTCAGACGGAGAAACCGATTTTATGCTGAAATATAGGGACAGGTTCTTTTGCCAGGACTGCACGATAAATCGCGCAATATTGGTATTATATTCATCATCGGCGCACAAAAGCGTAAGAGCGGGCATTTTATCCAGCCCTATTTGTTCAAGTGCGTCGGTAAGCTGCGCGTGGGCCTTCGCTCCCCTTGTTACCGGTGTAATGGCATTGTTATCTGTACGGTATTTTTGATGTGACGAGGCAATCGAGTCGGGCGCCACAAGCCCGGCCGCAGGCACATCGATTGCAGTATTAAGCTGAGCGTATATAATGTCCCACTCGAGGGCATCGCGAAGGGCACACCTTACAGATGCATTTTCAAGGGTTTCATTCCTGTTGTTAAACCAGAGCATACGAACGGTGTCTTTTTGGGGAATAAGTCTGATACCGGCATCCTTTGCTTGCTCCACCTTCTCGGCAGGTATGGGCGCCGCATCCAACAATCCCTCTGATAATAGGTGTACAGGATCTTGGATTTTCCCGATTACATACCGAACCGCAGACGGCAGTATGTTTTCAGCATCATGGTAGTGCTCACTTTTATAAAGCAAAAGCGACTGGTTATGGTTCCAAGCCTTCAGAAAAAACGGCCCGTTTGTTAAAATATATTCATTTTCAAGCCCATACCGACCGTTGGTTTCCTCAAAAAAGCTTTGTTTACAGGGCATAAATGGCGTGGAAGCCGTTTTGGCGGGAAAATCAATGTCAGGCTTGGCTAGTGTGACGGTGAGCTGTTTATCGTTTAGAGCTTTTACGCCTAGTTTTGAAACTGCCAGCTTGCCCGAATTAACTTTATGGGCATTTTTTATCATAAATAGCTCTTGTGCGAGCGCGGATTTGGTGGAGGGGAGAACAGCTCGCTGCATTCCGAAAACAAAATCATGTGCCGTAACATCCGAGCCGTCGCTCCATTTTGAATCAAACAAGGTAAAGGTGTAGGTAAGCCCGTCATCCGAGACCGTCCAATCTGCCGCGGCGGGTTGGGCTTTTCCTGATTCGTCCAGACGCGCCAGACCCTCAAAAAGAGCGGCAACCAGTGTTATCGAAGCAGCGTCGGTCGATACCTGGGGATCAATCTGACGCGGTTCGGCCGACAGAGGGAAGCGAAAGCCTTTTCCTGCAAGATTTTCTTTTTTACAGCCGCTTAATAGCATGACCGGCAGCAATAATAAAACCACCGACCCTGCCATGAAAAACCTCCTCCAATACGGCATGGGTTCACTCCTCCATATAAACATCCCAGTAGAAATAGTATTGCCTCAACTGCCGGTTAAAACCTCAGTATATGGCGGTGTATTCATCTAGATTTAGTGATACACAAGCAAAGCTTATAAACAGAATAATGTTGGGCAAGGGTTTTACACTTGCCCCTGGCTTACCCTCGCCGTATTTCTCAATATATTCTTTGTCTATTATAACAACAGTGTTATAAATTGTCCAACAAATATACGGTCCGGTCGGCATTCCACACTTACTTCCTCAGTCAGGCTGATTGACACAATATTCAACCAAACAATCGATGAATACCCACGCAATTATTGTCATAATCGGGCAGATATAGAATCTGCCCCCTACCACCCGAACTCAAACTCCCGCTTGCAGGGAGCGCTATCCTCAGCGTTCCGCTTAGTATAACATTAGACACAACAACCATTGGTTTTGGCGTGGACAAGACGCGCCGAACAGGCGCAAAGCCTACAAGCAAAAAACTCCCTCCGGAAGGGAGGGAGTTTTAAAATCAAATATTAGGAGTTAACCTTTGTGACAACACCGGAGCCAACCGTACGACCGCCTTCGCGTACAGCAAAGCGCAGACCTTCCTCGATGGCGATGGGCGTAATCAGTTCGACATCCATCTCAACGTTGTCGCCGGGCATGCACATTTCAGTGCCTTCGGGCAGCTGAACCACGCCTGTAACGTCTGTTGTACGGAAATAGAACTGGGGACGA
>DHOG01000205.1:0-4120 GCA_002410715.1 Ruminococcaceae bacterium UBA5396
GAATCATCCCGCCCGCCAAGGCAATGCTGTTTGTAAAGCTCATGGGCCTTGAAGAGCTGCGGCATGTCGATTTCAATGCCGAGCCCCGGTTTGTTTGGTACCGCTACGCATCCCTCGACGATTTGCAGCGGCGCTTTGGTCAGTCGTTCCGCACCTTCCTGCCAAATCCAGTGCGTATCGATGGCGTTGATCTCACCCGGAACCGCAGCCGCACAGTGGGTAAACATGGCAAGGGAAATGTCAAAATGATTGTTCGAATGAGATCCCCAGGTCAACCCAAAATCTTTGCATATTTGCCCAACCCGTACGGAACCGCTCATCGTCCAAAAATGCGGGTCGGCCAAGGGAATATCGACCGATTGCAGGATTGTAGAATGGCAGAGCTGCCGCCAATCAGTGGCGATCATGTTCGTTGCCGTGCGAATGCCGGTGGCCCTTCGAAACTCGGCCATTATCTCTCGTCCCGAGTATATGCCCTCAGCGCCGCAGGGATCTTCACAATAGGTCAACACGTTTCCCAGATCCTTACATAATTCAACGGCTTCTTTCAATAACCAACCGCCGTTTGGGTCGATGGTGATGCGCGCGGTCGGAAACGCCTCCTTCAATGCTCTAACCGCCTTGATTTCTTCCCGGCCTTCGAGTACTCCCCCTTTTAGTTTGAAGTCCTCAAAGCCGTACTTTTCTTGGGCTGCTTTCGCCTGCTTAACAATGGCTTCAGCCGTCAATGTTTCTTCGTGGCGAATCCGATACCAATTGCAAGCGGCATCCGTTTCATCACTATATGGCAAATCCGTCTTCTTTTGATCTCCAACATAAAAGAGATAGCCGAGCATACGCACCTGANNTTTGAAGTCCTCAAAGCCGTACTTCTCTTGGGCTGCTTTCGCCTGCTCGACAATAGCTTCAGCCGTCAATGTTTCTTCGTGGCGGATCCGATACCAATTGCAAGCGGCATCCGTTTCATCGCTGTATGGCAAATCCGTCTTCTTTTGATCTCCAACATAAAAAAGATAGCCGAGCATACGCACCTGATCGCGCTGCATCCCGTCACCAAGGAGCATTGCCACCGGTACCTCAAGATACTTGCCGAGCAAATCCAAAAGTGGCGCTTCAATTGCGGTTAAGACGTGAACGCCTGTACGAAGGTCAAAGGTCTGGTTACCGCGAACATCATCTTCCGACTTAGCGTCAAGATGAGCCTTTATTTGCAGCAAGGTGTTTTTATAAGCTGCGATGTGGGTGCCGATCACAAATTGTTTGCATTCTTCAAGGGCTTTTGTGATCTTTTCACCCCCCGGAACTTCTCCGATCCCAATAGCTCCTGTGCTGTCCGCCATTACCACGATATTTCGGGTAAAATATGGCGAATGGGCACCGCTCAAATTTAGTAGCATACAGTCCTTACCAGCAACAGGATAGACATCCATTTTCTCAATCGTTGGCGTGGCCATTTGATCCCCTCCGCAGTTTTTGTTGGAATGATGGTTGGTATTAAAATTATTGTTACATCTTGATTTAATTATATTAACCCGTTATAATTTAGTCAAATTAACTTAAGTAATATATCGTTAAGAAAAACTTATATCTCAAGCTACAAGGGGTGTTCATTATGAATACAAAACAGATGGAATATATTGTTAGCATCTCTGAGGAGAACAGCATCACCAAGGCGGCTGCAAAACTGTACATTACCCAATCGGCCTTAGATCAACAGCTAATTAAATTGGAAAAGGAATTAGGTTTGCAGTTATTTCACCGTGCAAAGAACAGCCTTAAACTTACCGAGGCGGGACAGGTATATGTATCACATGCCAAAAAAATGCTCAATATAAAAAAAGAAGCCTATTTGATCCTAAGCGACATGGCGGAAAAACAGGCGGGCACCCTAACGATTGGTCTAACACCTGAGCGTGGGATCGAGATGTTCATGACGGTCTATCCGGATTTCTATAAATCCTTTCCTGAGATGACTGTAACCCCCCGAGAAATCCATGTCAAAAGACAGCTGGAAATGCTTCGCAATGACACGCTGGATATTGGTTTTGTTACGTTGTCCTCGCTCCCCACCGGTGGGCTTACGTTTATACCCATTACCCAAGATAACATGGTACTAGCAATTCCAGCTTCTCACCCCTATGCCAAGTATGCTAACCCGCCCGGGAAACAACTTGCGGTTGCCGATCTTACCCAGTTCAAAGAGGATACCTTTGTTTTTATGTTTAAGGAATCAACACAACGGACCATTATTGATGCCCTATTTGAAAAAGCGGGGTATAAACCAAAGCTGATTCTTGAAACCTCCAGCAATCAAACCTCCTATTCTATGGTCAAAAACGGATTGAGTTGCTCGATTCTTCCCGACTACTATACACACCCCGACGATCAAGTCGTTTGCTTCCGTTTGCCAGACACCCCGACCTGGCAGCTCTCAGCTGTCTATAAAAAAAAGCGCTATATTGGAAAAGCCGCAAACTACTTCATCGAACTTGCATCCGCGTTTTGGAGAAACAGAAAGCTTTAAGAGAAATTTCGTAAAATCAAAGGCGCCTTATGTTCAAATCATTAAGGCGCCTTGCTGTTTTACTTTTCTTCTATTACCCTTATGTTACAAGCGAAATACCCATTGACCTAGTTTACCCGACACAATATATTTTTCCTGGTCTGAGATCTTCGTATCCACCTCGAACCAAGGAGCTAATACTTCGGCCATTTCGTTTGCCGGGAGCATTTGGCAGGAAACACGTTTGGCAGATTTCACATGATGCCGCCGCAACGCTTCAAGGCCCATTCCATGCGCTACAGTCAGCCGTCCCTCCGGTTTGAGCCAGCGGGTAAGACCGGCAATCAGCTGCGGTGGGTCTTCAAAGTGTGGAAAGGCATTGTAGATCACCACGCAATCACATCGCCACTGTACTGGTACCATCTGGATATCACCGCATATCACCTCTAAACGGGGGTCATCCACCTTGGTGGCAGCAATGCGTGCCATCTCAGCTGAAATGTCCACCCCAATCACATGGTCAACATTACGGCGAAGATAATAAGGAAACAGCACACCCGTACCGCAAGCAACATCTAGAACGACAGCGTTCGCTGTCACAGCAGCCGCATCCAAAATGAAGTTAATTTTCGCCTCGTCAATTACCATCCGTGCATCCCACTCCGGGGCTAGGCGATCGAAATAGGTAGCAACTTCTTCCTTCCAACTACTAAAGGGACGTTTAAGCCCAGCAGTAATGGAAACTTTCACCTCATCAGCGGTGAGGAACTGTTTAGCCATGATACCTCCTGTTAATTTGCGTGGTTCCAGTCTTTTACTTGTTGCCTGAGCCAATCCGTCCAAGCATCCATCCCCTCGCCCGTCTTCGCCGAGATTGGGAACATCTTCAGCTTGGGGTTGCGCATATACGCATACTCCTTGACCTTGTCCAAATCGAAATCAAAATAGGGCAGCACATCAATTTTATTGATGATCAGCACATCACAGACGGTAAAGATCAGCGGATACTTGAGCGGCTTATCGTGTCCCTCCGGGACAGAGAGAATCATGGCGTTCTTTACTGCACCGGTATCAAACTCGGCAGGACAGACCAAGTTACCCACATTCTCCAGCACAACCAAGTCTAGATCCGCGGTGCCAAGCTCCTTCAGTCCCTGCTCAGTCATGCCGGCGTCAAGGTGGCACATGCCGCCGGTGTGGAGCTGAATCGACTTGACGCCGGTAGTAGCGATTTTCTCGGCATCCACCGCCGAGTCAATGTCAGCCTCCATCACGCCGATGCGCAACTCGCCCTGGAGCGCTTCGATGGTACGCATGAGCATGGTGGTTTTACCGCTTCCCGGGGAAGACATCAAGTTGAGCAAGAAAGTTTTCTCCCGCTTCAGTTCAGAGCGGATCCGTGCGGCTTCCTTGTCGTTATCCGCAAAAATGCTTTCCTTGATCTCAATGATTCGGACTTTTTCCATGGTTATTTTCCTCCGTTTAGTAGGTTTCAATTGCTTTCAGGTTTATTTCATTTCCCTGGATCAGATAAGTGCGCTCGCTCTTGCAGTGGGGGCAACTACGCCCATATTGTACAGTTTCGTAAGTCCTTTCGCAGTTTTCACAAAAGGTCAA
>DHOG01000205.1:4370-10250 GCA_002410715.1 Ruminococcaceae bacterium UBA5396
GGTGAGTTCCTTCGGCACTACGCCAGATACCTCTCCCAGTTCCAGGGTGACTCCCGAAACCATGGTGAGCTTATTCTCCGCTCCAACACGCTCTACGGACTTAATGATGTGAAAGACGATTCCCAACTCGTGCATCTTATTTAGTTTTCTTTCGCCCAAACTTAATCTTCAGCCCGCGCTTGATCATGTAGGGTAGAATCACTTTTAGCTTGTCATCGGAACCCACCATAGTGCTGCACTCCGGCCGCTCTCGGTGGAGGTGGATGGCATCAAAGGCGCACTTGGTGGTGCAGATCCCGCAACCGATACACTTATTCGGATCAACCACTGACATCCCGCAGTCAAGGCAGCGAGCCGTCTCTTTTTTTACCTGCTCCTCTGTAAAGGCTATCCGATCATCGCGGAAGGTCTTAGCCAAAGCTTCGTTATAACCAACGCGCTGCCGGGGAGTATTATCGAAGCTTGCCAGATCAATCAGGACGTTCGTCTTATCTAGTTCGATGAAGTCCCGCCGATTACGGCCCAAGGTCAAGCTGGTGTTGGGCTGTACGAAGCGGTGTAGACTGATCGCGCCTTCTCTGCCGGCCGCAATCGCATCGATGACAAATTTCGGGCCGGTATAGGCATCGCCACCAACAAAGAGGTCCGGTTCAGCCGTCTGACCGGTCACCGGGTCGGCCTTGATCGTCCCGTCGGGATTAAACTCGACCTGCATGCCCTCTAGTAACTGCGACCAATCGCCTTTCTGACCAATGCAGTAGAGCACGAGATCACACTCCACCGTTTCGGTGCTGCTTTCATCGAAAGTAGGTGCGAAGCGGCCCTCATGGTCCTGGACTGACAAACACTTCTTGAAAGTGATCCCACTGGTTTTGCCATGATTAGCGCTGATTTCCACCGGTCCCCAACCGGCGTGGATGGTGATGCCCTCCTGCTCACATTCAGTGCGGTCTTCCTCACCGCAAGGCATCTCATCATAACCCTCCAGACAATACATACTAACACTCTCGGCGTTACAGCGGACCGCGGTCCGGGCGACATCGCAGGCCACATTGCCTCCGCCGATGACCACAACCTTACCGGAGAGTTTATCTTCGTCCTCAAGGTTGACCGCGCGCAAAAAGTCGATCCCGGCAACCACACCTTCGCTGTCGGCACCAGGGATGTTTAGCTTAGCGCCCCTTTGGAGACCAGCCGCCACATAGAAACCTTGATAACCCTGACGACGGAGTTCGGGGATAGTAACATCCTTCCCAACCTCGATACCGCATTTAAACTCAACGCCCATCTCACGCAGAATATCTATTTCCGCCGCCACAACATCCTTTTCCAAGCGGAAGTTAGGAATCCCATTCATCAGCATCCCACCAGGCCGAGATTCCTTCTCAAACACCGTAGGCTTATAACCCTTCTCCGCAAGAAAGAAGGCACAGCTCATCCCAGCAGGGCCGGCGCCGATAATCGCAATTTTTTCTTCAAACCCACCGTCAACCTTAGGAATGACCGGTTCGGGAATAAAGCGGGTCTTGGCATCCAGATCCAGTTGGGCAATAAAGCGCTTAACTTCATCGATGGCAACAGCCTGATCCACTGTACCACGGGTACAGGCCTCCTCACAACGGCGGTTACAAATGCGGCCGCAAACCGCCGGGAAAGGATTATCTCCCTTGATCAGCTGCAGCGCCTCACGGTACTTGCCCTGGGCTGCCAGCTTCAGATAGCCCTGCACCGCGATATGGGCGGGACAGGCTGTCTTGCAAGGAGCGGTTCCGCTGTCATAACAATTGATCTGGTTTCGATCGCGGTAGTCGACACTCCACTTCTCCGGTCCCCAGGGGGTTTCATCAGGAAGTTCCACCCGGGGATATTCAAGCGGACCGTCGTTAGTACAAAGTTTCTGTCCCAGCTTGACCGCTCCGGCGGCACAATTCTCAACACAACGGCCGCAAGCCACACAGTTCTCCTGCTCAACCTTGGCCACATAAGCGCTACGGCTCAAGTTGGGGGTGTTGAAAAGCTGAGAGGTACGCAAAGCGTTACAGACATTAACGTTACAATTGCAGATCGCGAAGATCTTGTGCGCGCCGTCGATGTTGGTAATCTGATGAACAAAACCATTCTCCTCCGCCTGCTTAAGGATGCCCAGTACTTCATCATAGGTTATGTATTCGCCGCGGTCGGTCTCAACGACATAATCCGCCATATCGCCAATGGCGATGCACCAGTTATCCGCATCGTCACCACAGCCTTCACCCAGCTTTGCTCTGCTGGCCCGGCAGGAGCACATACTTTTGGCGTACTTACCCTCATACTTCTTCAACCAGTAGGAGATATGCTCCACGCTTACGGACTGATTTTCCGTCTCAATGGCCTTTTCCACCGGTATAACGTGCATCCCAATCCCCGCACCTCCGGGAGGTACCATCGGCGTGATTTTTTCCAGCGGCAGGAAGGACATGCGCTCAAAAAAGGCCGCAACTTCAGGATGCTCATCAATCTGGGATTTACGCATATTAAAAAACTCTGCGCTTCCTGGAACAAACCGCGACAACACATACTGCTTTTCACGCCGGGGGTTTTCCCAGTTGTACTCGATGAGGCCAATATAGGCCATGTCAGCTAGGATCTGCTCCAAATATTTTTCATCCTCACCCGTTAGCTTCACCAGTTCCGGTAGGGTCTTGGGTTTACGAACGCCCATTTTCAGAGCAAGATCAGCCATTTCATCGGTGACAAGACCAGCAAGGCCCCAGTATTCCGGGTCATTGCCGGTAACCCCTTTCAGCTTTGCGGGAAGGCGGTCCGTAATCATCTCACCGAGCTTAATTATTTTTTCTCGCGGCGCTTCCGTGCGGGGAATCTCAAAAGACAGCTCGCTCTCATCCAATGGCATTCTCGACTTGGTTTGCTTGCTCACAATTGTCCACTCCTTTTCGTTATGATCACTATTTTTAGTTTCATTGCCGCGTCAAGTCCTATTCTTTAAGGCGGGCTAGATAGTCCGTAATACCCGTAGCCAGTAAATTACATGCCCCTTCCCCATCGCGGACTTCGATCCGTTCGATAAACCGCTCCAACCGGTCAATCGCAAAGGATGTTCCATAGATCCGCAGATAGTTAACCCAGAAGGCAATGGAAACATCGTGGGTGGTGTTCATGAACAGCGTCAGTATACTCCTACCACTTAAAATACAGATCTGGCGGTGCCAGAGGAAAAAACGTTCGGCTAATTCTTTCTCTCCGCTACGGTGAGCACAGTCACGGATCGCTGCGGTCATCGCGCGCAAATGGACCAGATCCTCCGCACTACGGCAGAGGCATAGTGCACGGAAGGCCATCCCCTCAATCGCAAGACGCAAGTCCAAGATCGCGACAGTAACTTCCCAGCTCAGTTCGTTTCCGTTCAGATGGACAATGGCATTAAGCGTTTCAATATTGCCGGTCTTCATATAGTCAGCGACAAAGACACCGGATTTGGGTTTGATCTCAACCAATCCCATGGCGGCCAGTTGTTCAAACCCGGAATGGACGACCGTTTTCCCGATCCCCATTTCGGCTGCCAATTCCCGCTCTGAGGGCAGCCTGTCACCGGGATTCCATTCTCCCGAAAGGATTCCTTTGGTAAGCTTGCGGACAAAATATTCTTTATTGGTAAGCACAGGTGCTTTTTTTGTAAGATCCATAAAATTGCCCCTTTGAGCTTTATGATTGAAGATGAAATCTGGTCCGACCAGATCAACTTTATATTAACAATTTGGTTTGGACCTGTCAACAATAATATCCCTCTTGATCTTGGGTTTTTGTATATTTGTACATTAGTAAGCTGAATATTTAACCATTACCTGGACATCCTGAATATATAGGAGTGTGATAAAATGAACGGAAATTCCGAGATGTTAAACTTCGTCTTTCAGAATTCACAGATGGGTGTGAATACAATCAAACAATTGCTGGGTATAGTTGAAGACAAGAACTTTAAAAAATACTTAGAATCTCAGTTTAATGAGTATAAAGAAATACATGGCGCTGCACAAAAAGCGCTGAATGAAAATGGGCAAGACGAAAAAGGGATTAGTACATTGGATAAAATAAAAACTTATTTGATGATTAATATGGAAACCATGACCGATAAAACCCCCTCACATATTTCCCAAATGCTGATCATCGGAAGTAACATGGGTATCATCGATGCAATCAAAAATCTAAAAAAGTATAATGATGCAGAACCGAGTATTAGAAAACTGATGGAAAAATTGCTTAAGTTTGAAGAGGACAATGTCCAGCAGCTAAAACAGTTCCTCTAAACTTAGATTGTTGACAAAAACAAGCCCCTGACCCTGAGAACCCCCTATTGACGGGGGTTCTCGCACTCTCACGCTTTAACCCTTGACATCATTTCTTATGATGCTTATTCCACATGGAGATCTCCTTTTGCCACTGCTGCTTTTGGCGTAAATATCCGGCTTTGTCGTCGGAGAATTTTGCTTCTCGTTTCAGTTGCAGATAGCTCTCCCAGCGCTCGCGCGGGAGCTCGCCACTGTCGAGCGCTGCCCTGACTGCGCAGCCTGGTTCGGTCTGATGGCAGCAGTTGTTGAACTTACACTGCCCAAAATAACTCTCCACGTCGCCAAAGGCTTCGCCAAGTCCCTTGCTGACATCCCACATCCCAAGCTCGCGCATACCTGGAGTATCAATGATCAGCACGCCGCTCTTCAGCATAATTAACTGCCGGTGCGTGGTAGTATGCCGTCCCCGACTGTCATCCTCGCGGATTTCGTTAACCGCCATCAACTCCTCGCCCGCCAAAGCATTGACCAGGCTTGACTTGCCCACACCCGACGAGCCGAGAAAGACAATAGTTTTACGCGGTTTCAGGTAATCCTGTAGCGTATCTAGTCCAAGACCGGTTACTACACTGATCCCATGTACTCCAGCCCCGACCGCAACCTTTTGTACTGCCTGCATTTGCTCAGAATAATCCGCGACCAGGTCGGCTTTGGTCAGTATTACCACCGGCATGGCTCCAGACTGCCAGGCCAGGGTAATATAACGTTCGATGCGCTTCAGGTTGAAGTCAAAGTTGAGCGATTGCATGATAAATACATAGTCAAAGTTGGCGGCAACAGCTTGCTCACCCCGTCCGGGTGTGGGGTCGCGTCGGGAAAAGTATGACTTTCGCTTTAGCGTTTTTATAATTTGACTGTCACCGCTGAGGTTGGGACTTACCAGCACAAAGTCACCTGTTGTTGGGAAATCTTCTAACCCATCACGGTAATAGATACTTGTTTTTAGCCTTCCATAAGTGTGGCCGTATTCACAGACGAGTTCATAACGTTCCTTGTGTACTGCCGTAATGCGAGCAGGGATACCTTTCACATCTTCCGCGATCATTGTTGGGCAAAGCCCGTAATCAATTAAATTTATCAATTTAGACCCTCCGTTATTTAAAAAATTCTTCTGTGTTCAAAATCGGCAGAAAAATACCGCAGAAAGCAGCCTTTTCAGCTGCAAACTGCGGTTTAAGAAGCAAGTATGCAAAAAGCACACCTCTTCGATGTGCCCGTAATGGTTTACAGTATTCACGAAAGGGTTACTTAATACGGCATCGCAAAAACAAGGTGTCCATCACATCAGAATACTAAAGTACCTGAATTTTTGCTCTGCCCCTATTTAGTTTTAAGACGCCGCCACCTCAGATAAAGCCGTCATAAAACATTTCCCCTTTCTTTACTGACCTTTGCAGTTATTAGCATACATATAATACCACATATAAGTCTTAAATATCAATATGTTTTTAAGTTGAAGGATAGATTCACTCAAGTGAAGGTTCTTTGATCGTCGGAGCTTCGTAGATCCTTCGGGTCTTTGACAGTTGCACAA
>DHOG01000074.1:0-253 GCA_002410715.1 Ruminococcaceae bacterium UBA5396
TGATTGATGAAGCTACACGGGAATTCCTGGCATTGGAAGTGGACAGCTCCATTACCGGGAAAAGGGTTTCGGTCGTACTCAATCGTATTGCACTGTTTCGAGGTCTTCCCAAAGAAATCCTGACAGACAACGGTTCTGAATTCACAGGAAACGCCTTAAACGCATGGAGTTACGACCACCATGTCGAACATGTTTTTACTGATCCTGGCCACCCAACCCAGAACGGTTATATTGAAAGTTTTAATGGAAAACT
>DHOG01000074.1:409-3156 GCA_002410715.1 Ruminococcaceae bacterium UBA5396
TATTGAAAGTTTTAATGGAAAACTGCGCGATGAATGCCTGAACCAAAGCCTGTTTAAAAATCTCTATGAGGCCAAAGAAATCATTGAAGACTGGCGGAATGAATATAACCACCTTCGGCCGCACAGTTCTCTGGATAATTTAACGCCAACAGAATACACCAAGAAAATCCCAGTGGATTGCTAACTTTCTATCTGGACAGTTTTTGGTGGCAGATCAATTCTACGACAGGGCTTTTATTCCTTTGTCTGTTCAAATGGAGAGTGTATTTTAAGCGGGAACAATGATTCGGCTGATTTTCGAGCCATCCTTTTTACCGATTAGAAAACAGTACCTCAAGTTTTCTAACGAAATTCTAACATCGCCGCGCATTTTCAAACGGCACTCTAACATTATGGGCATTAATATATGGTTATAAAAATCGAGGGGGGTTTCCCGTGGAAGAGGAACTTATGTCTACAATAGAGCAGGCTAAAGGATTAATTGCTGAAAGAAAATTTAAGGAGTGCGAAGCCTTAATTTGTACCGCCATGTTTGAACATCCACACGATCCGATCCCGCATAACCTAATGGGGTTGATGCTTGAAAGTGAGCATCGTCACCTGGAAGCGATGAAACATTTCCGGGCGGCGTATGCGCTTGACCCTACATACAGACCCTCATCGTGGAATCTGGAATGTTTCAGCGGCTTTACCATGCCGCATCCTTGTGCGTTTTTTGCAAACGACTGTGTGATTCATCCCGAAAAAGAGCAGGAGGGAAATCTTAAATAATGTACATCATTATTGTGGGGTGCGGCAGGGTGGGGGCCAATCTTGTCAGCAAACTTTCGGAAGAAGGACACAATGTTGTCGTAATTGATCGGGATAAAGACAGTTTCTCACAGCTTGGCAGCGGCTCAAACTGTATGACCATCACCGGCATGCCTATGGATGAGGACGTTTTGAAAGAAGCGGGCATTGAAGAAGCCGATGCGTTGGCGGCGGTTACGACCGACGACAACATGAATATCATGGTTTCCCAGATCGCGCGGCAACTCTATCATGTCCCCATGGTTATCACGCAGACGACCGACCCGGAAAAGCAGCGTGTTTTCACATCCATGGGATTGAAAACGATATGCCCTACCACGCTTACGGTGGATGCTTTTTTTTGCGCATTAAAAGAAGGGGAAACAGAGAAATGAAGATTATGATTATCGGCGGTGGGAACGTCGGCTATTACCTGACGAAATCGCTGTCCGCCGAACTACACCATATCATGATCGTTGAGGAAGACTGTTCCCGCTGCAAGCAGATCATCTCGGAACTTGGCTCGAAACGCATCGAGGTGACGCAGGGCGATGGGACGGATGTGGAGTGTCTACGCGAAGCTGGAATTTTTAACACCGACGTGCTGATTGCCGTGACCGGTCACGATCAGAATAATCTTGTCGCCTGCCAACTTGCCAAGGACTATTTCGGAGTAAAGCAGACGATTTCCCGGGTGAAGAATCCGAAAAATATCAGGGTGTTCCAAAAGCTTGGGGTCGACTCCGTCATCAGCAGCACAGAGAGCATTGCCGGAATCATCAATCAAGAGCTTGACTGGACGGATGTCAATAAGCTCCTTCAGGAAAGGTCGCCGAACGTCCAACTGCGGAAAATGGTTGTGGAGCTAGGTTCGTACTCCGAACGCAGGCATCTGAAAGATCTTGGTATCCCCAAAGGGCTCATCCTGATCACCGTCCTGCGCGGAGACCGCGCCATTATCCCGAGCGGCGACACCTGCCTGGAGAGCGGGGACGAAGTCATTCTTATGGGCGGACAGAAAGATATTGATCAGATAAGCAGAAAATTCAAGGTGATGCAGGAATGAAGAGATTCGATTCGACCGTGAAAGGCGTGTTTTCTGAAATACTTTTTGCGGTGGGTACGATTGCGATAGGCTTGATTGCTGCAACTCTGATATGCGGGGCGTAAAAGATTATGACGATAGAGAAACCAATCAACAGGCTGTATCCGATTAGCTATTTTACCGGCCTTATTGTCATGTCCCTCGGCGCACTGCAGTTTTTACCGGCAGTGGTATCCATTATTTATTCGGAATGGCGAATCGCGGCAATATTTATACTGACTGCTTCCGTAACGTCGCTGGTCGGCGTGGGAATGATGTTCCTGGGCTTTCGCTACCGGGGGGCCAAGCTGACCTTCGGAGAAGGAACGGTGGTTGCTTCTGGCGCATGGCTGCTGGGCACGCTGCTGTGTGCGCTGCCGTATTATCTTTCGGGCAACTACCTGTCTTATCTGGACTGCTGTTTCGATGTGATGAGCGGCCTGACTACAACCGGGCTCTGTCTAATACAGGATATGGATCACCTGTCCAACGGCATCAACATGTGGAGGCACATCCTCACTTTTGTCGGCGGGCAGGGGATGGTGGTGCTGGCTCTGACTTTCCTTACCAAGGATCAGAGCAGCGCCTATAAAATGTATGTAGGGGAAGCAAAAGATGAGAAGCTTTTTCCAAATGCCGTCAGCACCTCAAAGCGGATTTGGCTGATCAGCCTTGTCTATCTTGCGGTTGGAACGGTGGTTATGACCATAGCTGCACTGCTTGCAGGCCTTGCTCCGGACAGAGCTTTCCTGCACGGCATGTGGATTTACATGTCGGCGTGGAGCACCGGCGGCTTTGCCCCGATGAGCCAGAATATTCTTTACTACCACAGTGCGTTATTTGAGCTTTGCACCATGGTGCAAAGCTCAAATAA
>DHOG01000074.1:3343-3536 GCA_002410715.1 Ruminococcaceae bacterium UBA5396
TTATTTGAGCTTTGCACCATGGTGTTCTTTATCATCGGTTCGTTTAATTTTGCTTTACATAACGCCATCCTGGAGGGGAAACGCGGGGAGCTACGCCGCAATATTGAAACCGTCACTTTTACCGTGACCCTGACGCTGCTCACGCTCATCACCACGCTCGGACTAATGAAGAATCATGTGTACCCCAACGCGA
>DHOG01000085.1 GCA_002410715.1 Ruminococcaceae bacterium UBA5396
TTGTAAAGTTAAATGAAAGTTGAGAACACCTCAGCCCTTCTGGTACAATAGTTTCACCACAAAACAATGTACCTCCCAAAAAGGAGAGATGTTCTCATGATGAAATCATACCATTTTTCATGTCCAAAGTGCAATAACAACCACTCATTTTATCGTTACGGCAAAGATCCTGACGGGTATCAGAAGTATCTCTGCCGGAACTGCCATCATCAATTTGCACCCGAACGCCCAAGGGCGGAGGGGACAAATTGTCGGCGGGGCTACCCGCCCTGCCCGGTTTGCGGAAAGGCCAGCTTTCTGCATCACGATTACGACCATTACAGTAACTACCGCTGCTGTGGCAAAGATTGCAATCACTCATTCTTTGTCTGGAAATCCACTGCCATAACCAGCACTTCCATGTCGCAGCTTTTCGGTAAACATAGTTTTAAGCGTATGCGCTATCCGGTACAGCTCATCATCACGGCTCTATCCATGTTTTATCTGGGCAAAAACTCATTTCGGAACATCAGCCTGATTATGAAAACCGCTTTCAATGTCAAGGTATCCCATACTACGATCAGCAATTGGTGCACGAACTTTGCACCGTTGTTTGATGATATGAGAATCCGGCTAATGCCGCTTCTGGACTTGAATTCTGATGAGTGGCACGCGGATGAAACGGTTGTGAAAATCGCAGGTGTTAAACACTACATCTGGTTTGTGATTGACAGCGAAACGAGATTTATTATCGGCTTTCATTTATCTCCTCACCGTGATTCCCCGCAAGCTGTTTCTGTACTTCATGAAGCACAGAAACACGGCAAGCCTGCTGCCATTGTTTCCGACCGTTACAGTGCCTACAAAGTACCTGTAAAATCACTGTTTGACAATGTGAAACATATTCGGGTTGAAAGCTTCAAAGATGATATCTCCAACAATCTAATTGAGTGTTTCAACAAACAATTCAAAGCATGGTACAAAACCAAACAGGGTTTTTCTTCTTATGCTTCTGCCAACAATCTGATTTCCATGTTTGTCTTTTTCTTTAACTTTATCCGTCCTCATTCTGCTTTGGATGGTATGACACCGGCTCAAGTCGCTGGTCTTAAACTTTCAAAGAAACAAAAGCGGGAGTTCCTGCTTGTGGCATGAAGCAATTGTACGTTTTCGGGTGCTATTCTTTCATGTTAACTTTACAGAGCCCGAGCTTGAACATTGGCTTATTGGCAAAAATAAATTGAGCGATTATCTGGCCAGAAATACAATTGCAGAGGCTGAATCATATGCAAAAGGTAAGCCATGGAGTCGCATTATTTGGGATGTGCCGGCTGTAGCATGGCTATTGAATGATGAACAGCGGTTTATGAATGATCGTTTGGAATATAGTCAAATCCCTGAATATGATCGTTATTACGCTATTGATAAAACCCGCCATTTTATTAAATATGTATATCACATTAATCGCGATGCAATATATGAGGATTTGTTTAATAAGTTAACCAAGTAGCGTGTTTCCGACGACGAGGCGTCAAGGTTGAGTTCGTGCAGACAAATAACGGCTTTGACTTGACCGACCGGTTCTCCAGCAGTAAAAGAGACATCCCTAAGTCAACGGTTGAAATCCGCTCACCAGCTCCAAATTAAATACGTAAAAACCGTGTAATCAAGCTGTTTTTAAGCTTCGTTTACACGGTTTTTATTTGCATTAACTATGGATGAACTAATACAACTAGGCTAGTATTTTGTAAAGTAACGTGCCGAAATGATATCCCTAAAACCTCCATGGGTTATCGGATGGTCATAAAGGTTCTTTACCGACAGCAACTCATGGTTTCATTATTTACATGCAACGTAGGACGATACGCTACTACATAGATGTCAAAAGCCGGGCACAATAGCGAGCCTTCTCACGCTACTGCCTTATTCTGGGTTTTCAACTGGCTCTATCATGCCAGACAGACGGGATTTTTCGGCTGCAAAAGCAATATAGTGGCTTTGCAGACTGCTTTGTATAGATGTCATCGACGTGCTATCATAACTCTTGATCATACATTAAATAAATATTCAGTCATTTTTTTAATGTAATCCAGTTTAAGATAACGGATTTTTAGAGGTATGCGATTTTCACCGGGTATTTCATAGTTGAAAAGCCCGTTATACCCAATTTCACGCAGCGCTGATACAACAGATGAAAAGTCTACGTTTCCGCAACCGAACGGCAATAGATGTTGATCAACAAAACCCTCATTATCTGCAATATGTAAAGCTTTTAGCTTGTCGCCAGCTCTCCTAATGAAATCGACCTGATTTTTACCACTCAAATTAAGATGACCTGTATCTAAGCAAACACCTGCATTCGGGCTGTCTAGCGCGCAAACAATGGTTAGTAAATCATCTATTGATGATGTAATTGTAGATTCTCCTATCAGATTTTCTAAACACAGAACGGTATCAGTACCCTGAAGATGATCGGTCAGTTTTCTAATAGCAGTGATGTTCTTTTCAATTTTGATATGGCTTGGTGTTTCTTTTGGAAAAGAATATACATCACAGTGTAATACGGCTGATTTTATTCCAATTGCAATAAATAAATCAAGCCATTTTTTAATTCTGTCAATGGTAGAATCATCGCTGCATATTTTACATGACAAATCTATATGCCCTTGTAAGAAAAACACCCCATGTTCATCAGCATAATGTTTGAATTGTGCACCAAAAACCTTTGGATCACCGCGCTCAAAAAGTATTGAGGCATGTTCACTAGAAAGTTCTGAATAATTCCAGCCTTTATTTTGAAATGCTATTACCATCTCTTCAGGGTTCAAATCGACGAAATAACCTGACCACATACTTGCTTTCATAATCATACATTCCTCGTATTATAAGTAGTAGTGTTTAGAGTCCCTCTCCAAGGACTGTGTGCTACAAGATGTTGTACATTACTCATGTCCATGGGAGATTAAACAAACTCCATACCCCCTTGCTTCAGCACTGATATTAAATCATCAATTTTTGCTATCCGTGTTGATGAGATAATGCCGCATTTTCCGACATCCTCAATTTCATGGCAATAGGATCCCGCTGACATCCTTTTTAAAAAATGGTAATCCGTATTCCTTCACCATCATATAGCGCCATCTCTTTAATGTCAAACAAAATACCTTCCGGTTCATCTTAGGCTTGATTCCTTCCTTTCAATGGGGGATCTGTGCGTTATTAGATAGCTAGAAGTTGAGTCTATTCCGTTTACATGCAATGGGTTTCGTGGTATCATTTACCTGACAAACAAAGGAGGCGTGTGTTTCATGAGAAAGCAAGTTTTCTGTTTGCTTGCGGTGTTACTCTGCACCTTAGCATCATGTTCACAACCCATAAAAGGTGTAGGAAAAGCGACCGGACGGTTGAGTGGCCTGAGACCTGCCGAATCAGTATCGGCGGATTTTCAAAAGGGGTACCATACATTTACTTTTAAATTGTTAAAGGAATTATACAGCAATCACTCCAATATGTTTGTTTCACCCGCCAGTCTTTATATTGCGCTGGGCATGACTGCAAACGGCGCAAATAATGATACGCTGGCGCAGATGCTTGACACCATGGGTGTTTCTGACTCGGACATATTGAACGCCGGCTGCCGCGATCTGCAGTCACTTCTATCCGGAAACACGAAAAAATATTTTCTGCTTTCCAATGCAATATGGCTTGATGAACATTATAAGGATTCGATTAAGCCGGAGTTCCTAAAACGCAACGAGGATTATTTCGGTGCTCTGGTTGCTGCCAGACCTTTCAACCATACCCTGATACCAACCATTAACCAATGGGCGGAGAAAAACACCGATGGTATGGTAAAAAACATACTGAAGCCCCCGCTTGGACCGGATATATTTATGTTTTTGACAAACGCTCTGCTGTTTGACGGTAAATGGGAGATGAAGTTTAAAAAGGGGGATACCTTCGATGGCATTTTTCATGGTTATAATGGCGATATTTCAATTCCAATGATGCGTCGCACCGACAAAAAGAATGCATCATGGTATGAGGACGATTTGGTTCAAGTGACGCTGCTGGATTATCAGGATAAGCGCACCGCCATGCTGATTGCTTTGCCCAAAACCGATTTGGATAGCGTTATGACAGACATGACATCCGATACCATTACCAGCTGGATTGATAATATAGAAGACTGCGAATCGCTGGCTCTCACCCTCCCCCGCTTCTCGCTTACATATAAGCAGGAGATGATCGATATACTTAGGCGGCTGGGGATTACGGATGCTTTTGATGAAAAACTTTCGGATTTCAGCCGGATGACAGAGGGCATCCAAGGGCCGGTATTCATTAGCGATATCATACACCAGACGGCACTTGAGGTTGATGAAAGCGGTACGCGGGCTGCTGCGGTGTCTATTTCAATAATCAGGAGTAAATCCGCAACGATGGGTTATACAATGGTGGTTGATCGTCCGTTCCTTTGTGCAATTGTGGATAAGCCCACCGGATGTGTTCTTTTCGCGGGAACCGTTACCGACCCGCAGTTATTAAAAAATTAAAACTCTATTATAAGGCGCTGTGTCGAAACAATTGTTTTGGCACAGCGCCCTAATTTAATATGAGTATATACGCAATGCGCAGCTGAAATATGCTAATTCTTGTAATTTAATAGAATATATTATATGATTGAAATGCTGGACACTATGGGACACTAAGAAATTGGCGTAAAGGAAGTAATGTATGGACACCTGGAAATCAAGATTAAATATTCAGAAACAACTCAATTATTTATATGCTCCAATGATTGTCATGCTTATCCTAACCGCTGTCTATATCATAAAGGGTGTTTTCCCCTTCGGTTCCAACACCATTGATGTCTATGATATGGGGCAAATGAACGCCCCCATGTATTACCATCTGTACGACGCACTGCATGGAACAAAACCCCTGTTTTATGACTGGTATTCCGGCCTCGGAATCAACATGAGTGAAACAGTATCTATTTGCAGTCTTCTCAGTCCTTTTAATATTTTCTTTTATTTTGTAAGCAGAGACGGTATCCTTCAAAGCCTCTCGCTTTTTACCATGATAAAAATGATGGCAATGGCTGCGACTATGTATCTATTTCTGGACAAAAAATTCCGGGTTTGCCTTTTCTGGAAAGTGATGTTTGCGGTTAACTATGCATTATGCGGTTTTTCTTTACAGTATTATTCCAATAATCAGTGGCTGGATATTGCAGCTGTCTTCCCGTTGCTGCTTCTGTCATTGGTTTATTTGTTTGAGAAAAATCGTGCGGTTCCCTATATCGCTGTATTGTCTTTGTGCATGATTATAAATTTTTACATTTCAGCCATCTTGTTGATGTTTTTATTCTTTCTAAGTGGCCTTTACTTTTTGATTTTCAAGGATACAGCGGATAAAAGTCGAAAAATACTCTCACTTGGAATTGGAACTGCTGCAGCCGTCTGGATCTCCTCATTTATCTGGCTTCCTGCCGTTATACAGATATTGGGTTCAATCCGCACATCGGCCAAAACCAATGTAGTGAATCAATATATAAGCATTCTGGAAAAGAAAAACGGTACAGTAAATGCACAAGTTGAAAAATGGTGGATGCTGCTGGGAACAGCATTGGCTTTTGCCTTGATCGTGAAAGGCATTGCTCAGGATAGAAAAAACAAAAAGATCAATCTGTTTATAATCGGCTGTGTCCTGCTTGTCACCCTTCAGCTCTTTTTTGAAAACATCAATCTGTTGTGGCATGGCGGCAGTTACATTGGATTCCCTGTCAGATATGGTTTTATTATCAGCTTTGTTTTATTAAGTGCAGGCTGTTACTATGTCAGCAGGGATTCTGTTCTAAACGGTATATCAATCCAAAAAACCAATCTATCATTACGCGAAAAATCTCTAAATATTATTATTTGGTTTTGTCTTTTTATTACCCTTACAAGCACTCTGTGGAATATATTTTCAAGTGTTAATACAAAACAAAAAATCGAGATATTTAAGCTCAGTATCATTCTTTTTATTTTTCTGATTGTTTCCTTTTTGGTTTTAATCACTAAGCTAAAAAACATCATAAATTACCGTTGGATCAGTGTTTTGGTTATATCGGAATTGTTTCTCTGCTCCTACCTATTCATCCTGCCAAGCTGGAGAGCTCAAATCAAAGAGCAGTCCTCAGGATACATCCGCACAGCCACCGAGTTAAAAAATGATTTGGATATTTATTCGTCCGACTTGGACAGAATTAAAAACATCGGCAACACACTTAACTCAAATTATCCGTTTATCTTACAGCGTTCTGCTCTGTCAAACTGGACACATACCATCACCAAAGAGCTGCAGGATCATATGAAAAATCTGGGCTACTCGGTCCGGTATACACGCCTGGTAGACTCAGGCGGTACGGCATTTACAGACGCACTAATTCATGTAAATCAAACATTGTCTCCGCATGAACTGGACAGCAGTCTATATTCTTATACAGGCAAGTCGAATACATACAGGTTATACAACAACAAATACGTTCTGCCGTTTGGCATTCCGACATCCGATACCATCACTTCTCTGCATTACCAGAACAAAAGCCGGTTTGAATATCAAAATTCAATTTACGAAGCTTTATACGGACAAAAAGACCTGTTTTGCATTGTAAAAACATCGGACAACCAAGTGAGAAAAGCAGAAAGCCTGAATGATGATATCCAGCTTCTCACATATAACATGAGTATTCAGGGAGATCAAGCTCTTTATATCGATGTCCAAGCAAACGATAAACAAAATATGACGTTTTCCATAGGAGACAAGGTGTTGCCGATTCCATCTATTGGTCAAGATAAAAACAATGTCTATCCTGCTTTGTTTAACAACAATATCCTGCTGGCAGGTACATTCAGCAACGAGACCGTAACTCTTAAAGTAAAGTGCCCGGCTGACTTTAATGCAGATTTAATAGAGCTTGGGTTAATGGATCTTGCAAAGCTTGAAGGCTTTATAAATAGCTACAGCAAGTATGATGAAAATATCGAAATTGTAAACAGTAAAGTATTTCTAAACGTTACCGGAGACGAAACCCGAAATATGCTGTTTCTTCCGATCGCCTACGACAAAGGATGGAGCTGCAAGGTCAACGGCAGGAACGTACCCGTGGAAAGGGCGATTGACTCATTTATCGGCGTCCGACTGAACAACGGCACCAACAATATTCAGCTAACCTTTTCCCCATGTGGGATGAAAACAGGAGCATTGGTGAGTGTTGTTTCCATATTGGTTGTGATACTGATGATAATAATCAATAAAAAGAAACCTGTAGTCATTCCGGAATTACTGCTAGGCATAATCGGATCGGCATTTTACGCCGTCTGGTATTTTGCCGTTACTTTTGTTTACATTATACCCGTGTTTTATACGTTGTTTCAAAACCTAATCCGTAAATGCGGTTCATAAGCCCACCGTTTTTTAATATTTAATTCGGATCGTTTCCGGTCTCGATGCCTGTAATCATATCAACCCGGCGCTTATGACGACCGCTCTCAAAGGGAGTCTCCAGCCAGATTTTAGAGATCATACACGCCAGCCCGGAGCCGATCACACGCGCACCAAAGGCCAGCATATTTGAATCATTGTGCATACGGGATAATTGAGCCGAATACGGTTCACTGCATACAACGCAGCGAATTCCAGGCACCTTATTGGCGACCAGAGACATTCCGATGCCTGTTCCGCATATCAAGATGCCCCGGTCACACTCACCGGAGGCCACCGCACGAGCTGCTTTCGCCGCAAAAACGGGATAATCACAGCTTTCGGCACTGTACGTGCCAAAATCCTTGTAGGTCAGTCCCATTTCATCCAGCATAAGAATAATGTCCTTTTTCATTTCGAGAGCCGCGTGATCACAGGCAAGCGCAATCATTTACAACATCCTTCCCAGCGGTGATTCCCAACCGCTTATCCAATCAAGATTGTACGCAGGGATTCATAACATCAAATCCAAAACCCAGTATTCACCATGATTCCGGTTTATTATAAAATTAAGGTAAACATTCATAAAGCAGGTGGTAACCTGCTTTATGATATATTATATCACATTTTAACACATTTAAAAGACCAAAATCTATGTTTTATAAAAACATAGGCTGAATCTGAACACCCGTCAGTGCGGCAGTAATCGTCTTCTCCAAAAGCGAAAAATCTGCAACCAGTGAATTGGGTTTGTATATCGGATCATCCTGTTTCAATGGAACAAAATATATGTATTTGGAATTTTTCAGAAAAGCAATATTACGCATGGAAGCGCCCAAGGCATCATTGGTAGCAATTCCGAGTACAACCGGCATACTGCGGCGCAGATGTGACTTGACCGCAAGAGCAACCGGCGTGTCGCTGATACCGTTTGCCAGACGTCCTAAAGTACTTCCCGTACAGGGTGCGACCACCAAAACATCCAAAAGGGCACTGGGGCCGATGGGTTCAACATCAACCAGGGTTTCGAGCGGCTTATTGCCGGTTATCTCCTCTAGCGTCCTGCGCAGCTCTGCAGCCGTACCGAAACGTGTGTCGGTTGATGCCGCATTGTATGACAGGATGGGTGTTATTTTGGCACCCGCATCCACAAGCTGACGCAAGCTGCTCAGAATCCGATCCACCGTGCAAAATGAGCCTGTTATTGCAAAACCCAGACGTAATCCGTCCATCACATTGCCTCCTTCAGCATATTCAGGATGGTGTTTTTAATGATCTGTCCTGCTGTTTTAGGCGCAACGCGTCCGGGAAGCGATAATGCCCATATTGTTTTAATCTGCAGTTCAGCTGCAGCATTAAACTCTACCCCTCCGGGCCTGGATGCAAGGTCAATCAGCAACGTGTTTTTGTCAAGCTTACTTAGAACATCGTGGTTAAAAATCGGGAAAGGGACTGTATTAAATATAACATCGAAATCTCCTGCCTGTGAAAGCTTTGCCAACTCCACTGATCTGCATCCATGAGAATCCGCCCATGCCAAATCAGAGAATTTTCGCGCGGCAACGGTTACATTGGCGCCCAGCGCGACAAGCAGGCGAGAGAGCATTCGTCCAATCCGGCCATAGCCTGTAATCAGGCAGTTTGCTCCGTTGATTGTAACCGGAAGCTCCTCCATAGCAAGCTGAACCGCTCCTTCGGCTGTGGGGACAGCATTGTAAATTGCCATCTCTTCACGTTTCAGATAATCGTCTATTTTCAGCCCCCGCTTTTCAACCTCGTCTCGGATCTCCTCTGTAATTGCCCCGCCCACCATTCGCTGATTGGGTTTTATGGCGCTAAGCACCTGATCAATTGAAATCCGTACACGAGAAAAAGGTGCGTTGATTGTAGAACCATCAGTGCTCACCGGAACAGGCAAAATAATGAAATCGGCAAGGGATACCGCCTGGGATGGGTTTGTACAGCCGGTCACACAAGGTGGAAGATCGGTACTGTCAAATCCGGACGAAATTACCTTATATCCATCCGCAGCCAGCAATCCTGCAAGATAAGCACATCTGAGATCGCCGCCTATTACGGCAAACGTGTCTATATTCATGGTATGTAACCCCCAAAATTTATCTTGCTATATCCTATGAAAATCACAGTAAACCTGTGCTTTGATTATTCCGTTAAAATCGTAATATAACAAGATAAAACAACCATTCAAAGATTATGAACGCAACTTCCCCCGGCTGTATGCCGAGGGAAGTTGAGACAACAACGCACCTTTATCATAGCAGACAAAGGTGCGTTGTTGTATATAAGGCGGTAATGAAAAAGATGCCGTTATTTTGCTCCATATATTTAATAGTCTCTTTCTCCTCTAATTGCCTTCTGTCTCATACGATGGGTCAGGAAGATGGATATCGCGCCGAGAACTGCTAGCACCAGTCCGCTGACAACCAGGGTTCTCAAAGTGGTGCCGACAACCGAAGCAAACAGCATTCTGACATGCTCGGGAGAAATGTTTATTTTGTTGTACGAACCCTGTATCAGAAAAAGCAAAGGAACAGGGACAATCATAAGTGCGGATGCAAACAGGCTGTATGTGCAATAACGCACAGCACGGTGCTTGAAGGTATGGATACGGAACAAAAACAGCGCAAGTAAGATTAGAAGGACTGAAAATATTAGGAGAACATAGGTGAAAGCGTTTTCAAACCAAAGCCTGATCGGTGCAAAGCTTTTCAAGTAGGGTACGCTGATCTGACGCTCATATTCCTCCAAACAATAATCAGCAAGCGTATCGAGGTTTGTTTCGGTGATGTTTATATTATTATCATGAGCATATTCCGTGAATCTATCCATGATGAGCCTGTGAATACGGGATGAATCAAACGTATCGTCAATATTCACCAGTATTGATGATACGTTAGCCTTGGAATCCTCCCGAATGATCTGGGCATTAAACAGACCATCATAAACCTCTTCCGGTATATTACTGGGAGGCGCAACCTCATTCTTCAGGGTTTCTACAAGCGAATCGAGTGCCGATTGATAATACCTATCGTCCATTCTATCTGATATAAACCCAGAATGAAACAGAGTTAGGGACAAACTTATGAAAACCACCAGAAATGTAATACAGATCATCATCATAAACGACAGTATTCCGCTGATGAACTGTGATACTCGGACTTTAATCATGGAATATTTACCTTTCCTTATGCTGCTGCAGGATTAGATACAATCCTGGGACCCGACACCTTTTCTCCATAGACAAAATAGCGCTTTGAGGTGAGCCCAAGTGTGTTAAACGGATAACATGTGTAAAGAATTAGCTGCTCCTTATCCTGAGATAGATTGTAAGCGCTTTTGTCATTGTGGTCAGCGATTTTGGTTCCAGTGACCTTATACTTATAAATGCCGTAATTTGTGGTAATAACAACAATATCATTGTCTTTCACAAACTGCAGCCCACCGAATGCACCATTATTGTGTCCGCTGATTAGCAACGGCTTGCCGTATCCTGGGATTGAGCTCCCTAAATACTGACCGACTCCCTTTTTAAGAACTGCGCTGCTGTCTCCGAAGTACAAATCCGTCTTAATCGAGTACGAAGGAATCTCCAGCCGAGCATAATGCGTGCCGTAGACCGGCATTTGCACGGTTTTCTCCTCTACGGTTTCGGCATTTAAATCGTCCGTATCCTTCTGTTCAAAAATCGACGCCACCCTTGAAGCGTGATTGGGCTGATTCTCTGAAATAATAAGGTTCAAGGATGATACCATTGGCATTACAATCGAGGCAAAGGCACTATACAAAATAACGTATCCGATGATGCAGAAAAGCAATGGCAAGTACAGATATACCATTGCTCTTTTCTTTATAAAATAGAATAGCCTCATTTTGAAAAAAGCCTCATCTTGCGAGCAGCTACAAAACATCCGGCAATTAATGCAAGACCTGCACCTGCTATTACCGCTAGAGCACTTGAATCCGGACCGGTTACCTTTATGACACCCTCATCAGATGCAACCGGATTTCCTTTGTCGTCCAGAAGGGTGATTACACTCTTGGCTGAATCCACCGAAACAGTGAGATCAATCACTTCTGCGGCATTCTGAATATTCTCAAGAATTGCCGACTTATCCCTTGCATCCAGTGCGGCAATGCTGGCAACACCCGAGTCTTTCACAATGCTTATGGCATCCTCAACCTCTGTAACAATTAAATCGGCCTGATTCTTTGTAATGGTTACATCGTCCCTCTTAAGGTAATTCTCTGCTTGGGTGAGAACATCCGAAGGCAGGGAGACCACTTTTCCGTCAACTGTAAAGGAAGAAGTAAGCGCATCGAGAACCTTTTGCTTGTTTGTATCAAGCCCGGCAGCAGAAGCGGTTATTGATAACGCAGCCATGACAAAACAGATTACTGTCAAAATTGTTTTTTTCATTCTTAAAACTCCTTATTTTGGGATATAACGCGAACAATCACAACATCTATATTATATCCTGTTATAACCAATTGAGCAATTGGTAAATGGTAAATAAATCAGCCGATATTAATCGACTATTTTGGGATAAATAACATATTTTTTAGCAAATTAATCTAAACTCTACGAAATTACACCACCTAAAACTTAGTAATATTCAATGATAATCGACGATTTTTTAAAGGTAATGAGTGAATAGCGAGGTTTTAATTGCAGATCGGTATCCATACTGCTTTTAATGAAAAATATCTATTTAAATGAACCGAACAATATGTTATAATAATCCGAGTGTAAAACATCCAACCCTACTAGTTTTTGGTGTTTCACTGATTATGAAGCGATACACGCTTGGTCATATTCTGTTAATGTGACCTTTATCATGACCGTCGGTAGAAAACAAAGGAGGCAATAATGTGCATAATTCTATGGATTTAATGGATCTGCTGCGTCTGCTCACAAAAAAGCTCTGGCTTATTCTGACCTTGTCTTTTATAGGTTTTTTGTTTGCATTCAGTATTACAAAGCTTGTATTAAAACCGATGTACACCTCTTCGGTCGAAATGTATGTCAGCAATACGGTGGAGTTAACGCAGGGTGATATTGACTACAATGATATTAGTGCAGCCCAGCAGCTTGTTAATACATATGCCAGAATTATTCAAAGCGACAGGGTATTAGATGAAGTTATATCTTCCGAGAACCTATTATTCACTTCAAAACAGATTCGGGATATGATGAAAGTCGGTTCTGAGGATAATACTCAGATTATGGTGGTGGAGATCACCACAAACAGCCCCCAGCTCTCTGCCAATCTTGCCAATTCGATTGCCGAGATTTCGCCGAGAATTATTAATCAAATCACAAAAACGGGTATGGTGGAAGCAATTAACAAGGCCAAGGCAAATCCAATCGCCTCTTCTCCAGATCTGAGAATGAATTGTCTGCTTGGAATCTTGCTGGGCTTAATTGCTTCGGTTTTATATATTGTTCTAAATGATCTTCTTGACGTACATGTTAAAGGGGTAGATGATATCAAGAATCATTATAATATTCCGATTCTCGGTACCATTCCGGTCATAAACGCTCAGTCAAAAGGAGGCTTTAATTATTATGAACGTTAAATGGTCTGAAAAGGGAGCAGTTGATTTTACTACTTCAAAAAAGCGAAAGACAATGGATGGTATATTGCTGTCCGAGTCAGCGCCATTTCATGTCAGAGAGGCGTTCAAAACCATAAGAACTAACCTTCTTTTCACGCTTGCTACGACAGACAGCAAGGCCGTTGTGGTTGCCAGTGCGATGCCCAATGAAGGAAAATCCACAACATCGGCTAACCTGGCTGTAGCACTTGCACAGACCGGCGCGCAGGTTCTTCTGATGGATTGTGATTTGCGTAAGCCGTCTGTTCACCGCCTCTTTAAGCTTCCTATGGATAAGGGACTGACAAGCGTTCTCTGCGGTATCGATAAAATTGAGGAAGCGCTGCATGAAAATATTACGCCCAATCTTGATATAATAACAGCCGGTCCAATCTCCCCGAATCCGTCTGAGCTTCTGGGTTCTACTCGCATGTCTGATTTATTGACGATTGTGCAAAAAGCTTATGATTACGTGATTCTCGACGTATCTCCCGTTAATATTGTTTCGGATGCAATCATTGTTGCAAAGCAGACAGCGGGTATTTTGCTGATAGCCAGACAGGGACAATCCCGTCACGATCAGCTTCGAAAAGCCATTGATAGCTGCGAATTTGCGGAGGTCAATATTCTGGGCATGGTAATCAATGAGTCTAAAAGTGCAAGCACAAGTTATTACGGATATGAGTATAGCAAACTTGATAGAGAAGCCAAAAAGTAGGTTTTCTCCCTTGGTGCTTGTATAAGGAGGACTTTTTTTGTTGATTGATTTTCATGCACATATTCTGCCCGGCATTGATGACGGAGCCCGAGATTTGGATATGTCGCTTGCCATGCTTTCGATGCTGGAAAAACAGGGTGTTGGCATTGTTGCTGCAACCCCGCATTTTTATGCGCATAGACAGCCGATTGAAACATTTCTTCAAGAAAGACAGCATGCGCTGGATTTGCTGTTGTCCAAACGATATGAAGGGATGCCGGTTATAGCGCCTGCATCCGAGGTTTATCTGGAACGGGGTATTCGGAACATCGACCTTGGTCCTCTATGCTACGGGGAAACAAATCTCCTTCTGCTGGAGCTGCCGTATACAACATACCAGAGCTGGTTTCTTGAAGAGGCATATAATTTATGCCTGAGTCAGTCCATCACGCCTGTATTCGCACATCTCGATCGTTACCTGACCATGTATCCAAAGGATGCCATTAATGAAATATTAGAGTTTGATGATGCGATTATTCAGATTAATCACGGGGCTTTATTTTCGGGCCAAAGACGTAAAGCAGTGATAAAATGGATCAAAGAAGGGCGAACTGTTTTGTTCGGAAGTGATTGTCACAACCTAAAAAGCAGGTGTTCGCTGGAATCACAGGCACAATCTGTGATAGAATCCAAGCTGGGCAAAGGCTGGCTTACCGGATATGAGGAGTATTCACTCCGGATTCTCAACAACCCTGCTTGATATCAAACCTTCCCCCATTAAGGCTTCGGATTTAACTTGTTAATAAAAACGCAGGGGTGTGCATATGAAAGGACGGTCATATATGAGAATATCAATACGGGTTCTTTCCGCACTATCTGCTCTGTTTATGGGAACGATTCTTTCGTCATGCGGGAGTGATGGAAAACAGATTAAAAACGAATATAAGCAAATAACAGTTGAAGAAGCAAAAAGGATTATGGATGAGGAATCGGGGTTTGTCATCTTGGACGTGAGAAGGCAGGATGAGTATGATTCCGGTCATATTCCGGGTGCTGTTCTGCTTACGAATGAAAGCATCGGCAGTGGTGAAATTCCTGCTTTGCCGGATAAAAGTCAGAAAATGCTTGTCTACTGCCGAAGCGGAAATCGAAGCAAACAGGCAGCTAACAAACTAGCGGATCTCGGATATACCAATGTTTATGAGTTCGGTGGCATTAATGACTGGCCGTATGAAATAGAGTGAATCCCTTTTTGATTTGTGCGGGATAAACCATAGGTGCCATTTTATAACGCACCCATTGAAAACAGCGTTTCGCATCCGAGAGGTTGCAAAACGCTGTTTTCTATTTAATCGTAAGAATCTCCCTGGTCTCGTCGCTGCCTGAATAAGTCAGTGTGATGCTGTCTCCCTCTTTAATAAACGGCAGCCGGTTGGAGGTTTTTATTGGCGCGACATATACAACATCGCTGTCAGTCAGAGTGATATAATAATTTGTGTTTCCGTCAACAACCGCACTGACGATTCCGGCCACTGTCCCTGTGATCTCAGTACCTGCACCGGCGCTGACTCCTTCCTCCTGTGTCAATGCCTTCACATAGTTGGTTCTGGCATCAGCAACAGAAGTGCCGGTTCCCACGATCTGATACCGGGCGACATCAACAAAGGCATACATTTTAACAAGACCAGCAGCGTCCTTGAGGGACATAAAATAAGTCGGTCTGTCTGCTACATTCAGCAAAAGCGGAAATGTGGATGAATATTTCAGATGCTGCACCTGACCTTCTGCCGAGGACATGGCCGAAACCTCCTCAGCCCCCGGCACACTGTAGAATTTTGTTTCCTTGGTACGCATATTCACCAGAACAAAGCCTACATTAGACTGATCTCCGGTTACCGATGTCATGCCTGTATAAAGATAAACGTCATCGTTTACCGCAATATAGTTGTATCCTGAAGTTGTCTGCAGCACACCGCGCTGTCCGATGACAGAGTTGACAAAACCGTCCTGATACTTGCCATTGTAATTGAGCTGCTGTATTGCAAGATCTGACCTGTATACACGGTCAACCCACTGTGGTATTTTATTGATTGGATACCACTCGTGCGAACCGTCAATCGCGTTGACAAGTACCGCTCCTTCGATGTCGCGTCCTCCCCATACTCCGATGCGGTAATAATAAGTCGGAGCGATCCAGTAGGGAGTTCCGCTTTCATCTACTTCAAAAACATAGGCGTCAAACAGCTTTGTAGGGTAATTAAAACGAATATGGCGGGTTAAGTCACGAAGAAGATATTCATTTGGTGAATATTTCATTCCATTTTCGAGTTGGAAAAGATACGTTTCCTGTGTCACCATATCGACCTTAATATATGCCGGAATTCCCTTTTTATTATTATTCATCCATTTGAAGAAATCCGCATAATAAAGCGGAGTTACGCGAACCGGTCGGCCTTTAAGGTTGATCTGGGTATAGTCGGTTGAAATTTCAAACTGTGATACAAGATCGGTTATTTCCCCCAGCTTACGCTTACCAAGTTGAATAGCGGTATCCCGATCAACCACCGGAATCTGACTCATTGACAACTCGGCAATATCCTCGGTAAAGCTGCCTTCCCCACGTATAATCAAATCCTTATAACGGGAGGCGTTAAAGACCGGCAAACCCATCAACCACAGAATAATAGCAATTAAAAGCAACCCTCCGACTGTAATTGATGCCATTTTAATTCTTTTGTTTCTTATCATAGGAAAATCGACATATTGAGTGCCTTCCTTTTTATTTTGAACCACAACTTCCGAAAAAAGGTCGGGATTTCTGGGAATGACAAACGCAGCGATAAAAGCAGCAGCTGTCAGGATAATAAACACCCAAAAGTTGATGCTAACCGGATTGATGGGCGGCAGCATAAACCAGTAAAGTACAAACACAAACATTATTGCGATAATCGGTGCGATTACCATTGATTTTGTAAAGTTTCTAGTTTTAGTCATATTTATAGCATTCCTTTCTGCCATCGGGATTGTATACCTTTAATTGAGTCTACCATATTCTTACTTCCGTCGCAACTTAAAGATTTTGTTCGATTTTTATTATCATTAATTTCCATAGCTATCTCCGGTTTATTTGGAAATGATATTTGATGATATAATTCTAATAATATATATGAGGCCTTTTTACAAAGGATTGGAGGATATTATGCATAGTGAAACGTATGAAAATCTTAATGATCTGCTAAATCAAAATTCGCGGGCGGATGATTTTTTTGAAGCACTGCCGTCTTATGTTCAGGAAATGATCAGGGAGCGAGGAAACAACATCCGTTCCGAGCATGATATGCGGATGTATGCCGAAAATATTGTTCAGGGAGATAAATAATCCGCAGATAGGTATTGTTTTGAAAAACCGAAGTTTTAAGGAGAACTAGATTTAATTTATATTAATTAAGAAAACGCCTGAAACTATCGGGCGTTTTCTTAATTTGAATATATTAGGTTATAATGAAAATCATTACCGATAAAAAATTTTTATGGTTAAATACTTTATTTTTTAGGTGGAACATTAAAAACAGACCTCAACAAGTTTGATGACGGTCAAATTACTACATCAAAAGGAGGTTAAAATTTGGAAAAGATGAAATTTTGCACATTGGCATTTAGCTGCGGTCAAATAATCTTTATTCAATACGGTTCTATGCCGAAATGGATTTACCATACAGGCAAACCAGAAAGGCATGGGGATAGAGATGCGTAAATGTCTTCACCATATAAGCGCCGTATTACTGGCGTTCTGCAGTCTCATTTTTTCTGCAGTTTTTCTGCTTGGAAATGCAATGCCGGAGCAATTCAGCGTTGTTTCCGGATATGATTTGAAACTGAACGGAGCCGTTCGGGTCAATTCTCAGAATGCTCGAAAAATGAGCTCCACTCCGGTTGTCAAGCTGTCACCGGGAAGCAGCTATTCGGCATCCCTGCAGCTGTTTGGCCTGTTTCCGATAAAGGATGTAACCGTTAAGGTTGTTGACGCTACGACAGTAATTCCCTGTGGTATACCTTTCGGAATCAAGATGTATACCGACGGTGTTTTGGTTGTGGGTATGTCCGACGTAGATACACCTGACGGACCCAAAAATCCGGCAAAATCAGCCGGGATGAAGGTAGGAGATGTTCTTCTAAAAATCGACGGTAAGTCTGTCAACACAACCGAACAGGTAGCTGGGATTCTTGAGAAAGCCGGCAGTAAAACCATGTCATTTCGTATCAGAAGAGATAATATAACATTTGATATGCGCTTCAGCTGTGTAAAATCTGTTAACGAAAACTGTTGGAAAGCCGGATTATGGGTTCGGGATAGTTCTGCAGGTATTGGTACAATGTCATTTTTTATACCCGGTAAAAATGTGTTCGCCGGACTCGGTCATGCAATTTGCGATGTAGATACCGGAGATGTTCTTCCCCTTGCCAGCGGTGAAATTGTTTCTGCTAGAATATATAGTGTTGTAAAAGGAATCAGCGGCGAACCCGGTGAACTGAGGGGAGGATTTGAAGGAGGAAGCTTGGGAAACCTCTCCATTAACGGCGAAACCGGTGTCTATGGAACCTTAAACAAGACTCCTATGGCGAGCAAGCCAATGCCTGTTGCCATGAAACAGCAGGTCAAGACGGGGCATGCAAAAATGCTGACTACAATTAAAGGCTCTACACCTCAGGAATATGATATACGGATTGAACAGGTGCGATATAATGATTCTTCCCCAACCAGAAATATGGTCATCGTTATAACTGACCAACGCCTTTTGGAAAAAACCGGCGGTATCATTCAAGGAATGAGCGGTTCCCCCATTATTCAAGACGGTATGCTAGTAGGAGCAGTAACCCATGTTTTTGTTAACGACCCGACAAAGGGCTTTGCAATCTTCGCTGAAAACATGCTTAAAACAGCTAATACGGTATCTTTACAACAACAAACTCCGGCAGCTTAGCCGTGATTTTTTGTCTTTCCAAAAAATGTTCCCGAATTCTTAAAAAAATTTATTCCAGACCCTTGCATTATTTGCCATTATATGGTAAACTGTCGTTGTAATGCAGGAATGCACAAAAAATTATGAGTTTGGGGGCAAAATGATGGAAAAGGCAGTTAAGGTATTATTAGCGGATGACAGTGAGCATTTCGGCAAACCATGTGCAGCGGTTATGCGCGCTCATTCGCTGGAGGTTCAGGTTGTTATGAAGGATGGACGCCAGGTTTTGAATTTAATCGAACAATCGCGTCCGGATGTGGTAATTATGGATTTCTTTCTGCCACATCTGGATGCGATTGGGGTGCTCCGCGGAATGCAAAGACTGCATCTTGCAAAAAGACCCCAGGTCATGATTATGTCCAGCTTCGACAATCCCAACCTTGAACGTGAGGCACTTCTCGCCGGTGCTGATTACTATTTTCTCAAGCCATTTGATGCAGACGAGATGGCAGAGCGGATTCTCACATTAAACGGTAAATCGAGAGTGAATCCAATTCAGCGTAGCCCAGCGCAAAGTATGCAGACAGGCGGCAGCCTTGAAATGCGGGTAACCGAGATTATCCACCAGATCGGAGTTCCGGCACATATCAAAGGGTATCAGTATCTCAGAGATGCCATTATCATGGCAATCAATGATGATGATATCATCAATGCGGTTACAAAACGGCTTTACCCCGCTGTCGCCAAGAAACACGCAACCACATCTTCCCGCGTAGAACGTGCCATACGCCACGCAATCGAGGTAGCATGGGACAGAGGCGACGTGGATGTTCTGAACTCATATTTCGGATATACCATACATAACGGACGTGGCAAACCCACCAACAGCGAATTTATTGCCATGATTTCGGATCGTTTCAGGCTGCAATTGAAAATATCGTAATGCTATAGATCTGCTATGAACTATAAACTCAAGCGTTTGTTGCAGTAAGAATTTCATCATATAATGTAATAATCATAGATGAAGATATAGAATTTGTGGTTATGCAGATGAATATTTTGATAGGATAAATTGCATAACTATAAACTCCTTTGCTTTATTGGGTGGATAAATCCTAAAGCAAAGGAGTTTTTGAATCGGTAATGGTAAATGAAAGGCGGCTTGGAAAGTTTATTTAATTATTTGCACCTCATCTGTACATCCAATAATTTTTCCACGATTACTACCGGAAATGCCGCCTAAATATATATTTTTATAATAACGATCCCTGTCTTGAACGTTGTTTAATATTTTCTCGGATAATTCTATATGAATTTTTCCGCTGGCAAAACAATTCTGTATCGTTCCGGTTTCTCCATTAAAGGCTACTATACCACCGCCGGCAGGCGGCCAACATTCTGAAACCACATCAATATCCACATTTTTTACCGAGAGATTTTTTATGATACCATAATTACCATAAAATAGAGCATATGATTGTCTAGTATTGAAGGCAGAATCATATGGAGAAGTGATTGATAAGTTGAAAACCGTATGATTATTCCCATCAAATATTCCGTAAAAGTAGCCTGATTTTATATCTTTATAATTGCAGTCTATGTCATTCATCAGTTTATAATGCTTATTCTTTTGGCTATCCTTTACCATTATCGCCCAGTCGCTGATTTTTGTTATCTGATAGGGATCGGACTCGGTTCCACTTCCTTTCAGATATGTCAAAACATTTTGCAAATGCTCCCTAGCCTGTACCCCCGCCTGGTCATTTCTATTAAATGTACAATCAACTCTAACCGTATAATCTGTATTGGGCTCTAATGAGTTAAACTCAATTGATGAATGGTCTGTAATATTTGATTTCTTTTCTTTTAGATTGTTCTGGTTATATAATGAAACGACAATTTTTGATATGCTTTTGTCCACATCTTTAATATTGAGTGAAAAAGATGCAGAAGCGCTTGTAGTTTTAACATTCTCGAAAGTAATCGAATAATTTTCTTTTATACACATTACATCAAATTTGGTATTAGACTTGTTTGCGTTAAGATCTACATTTCCGTTTATTTGTTTATTGATTACATTACGTAGAAAATTAATTTCAAGAATCTGAATCATCCTGGCTCCTGCCTTCTTGCATGTGGGGAGACTTAGGGTTACATAGGTGTAATAGGTTTTCGCGGCCTTATCCCATAAAGTATCTATGCTGCTCAATTTGAATATGGTTGAGCCTGAACTATAAAGACAATTCTCTCCCTCCTGTGAATCATTTAAAAGAACATCTAATATGGTATCTCGTTCGGGATTTGCAATACAAATCTTTAAAGAAAACTCTTGCTTCTTTTCTAAATAACTTTTGAATTTTGTATCAGCAGTAAAAGCGAGACTCGGTTTTGATACAATTTTCAACCGTTCAATTTTGGGTTTATTACCAAATCCAAAATAAGATTTTTTAACTGGATTTTTTACTACTTCACATTTTATAAATTTAGGGTTATTTCTTATAGTTGATTGTGTATTCTTGGATGTGTTTTTTGAGTTGGCACTACTTTTGGTTTCAGCATCTTTACTCGTGGCGGTGGTTTCACTGCCAGCATCCTCAAATGATTGTGTTTTATCATTTACCTGTGTGGTTTCTTGGTGGGTTTTTGATGTAGAACCAACTGAGCCACATCCAACAAGTAAGATCGCCATTACAACTAGTAAAATAATCAGTTTCTTTATCATTAGTTTACCCCCCGTGAATTTATGATATTTAAATTATAATCCCAAATTTTAGTATTGCAAGCGATAATATATATTCATGGAACATTCTCCAACTTGTATATAGAGCATTTATTAAGAAACAATTGAATATTTTCCCGTTCTTTATCCTTGTTATCTTTTGTCCTGCCCAGTCTGTCACATAAGCCCAGCAGTGCTACTTCGTTTACATCAGTATTCTCTTTCATACCCTGAATGTCCGCAAAAGGCGAATCTTTTACCACAAAAAGTATTTGCATATGATATCGGACAAGTCCGGTCACTTCTTTCATATAAGCTTGGTCAGCCGTAAAGCATTTCAAAAAATCACGGCAAAGCTTTGCACCTTCCTTGTCATGCCCGTATGCCGTATATTTTCCTTTCCGAAGTCTGGTGGTTACGGGCTTGCCAATATCATGAAGCAAAGCCGCCATCATAAGTACATCAGCATTTTTGCTTTCTGCCTTTCTTTCTGCCGCCTCGTCCACAACAAGCAGAGTGTGGTTCCACACATTTCCCTCGGGATGATGCTCAGGAGACTGTTCGGTCTTTTTGAGGTTATATAGCATAATAAAAGGATATTTCCTTAACAAGGGCATCTCATATATCGAATGAAGATATTCTGACGGTCTCATGTCATGCAGCAGATGGTGCTTAATTTCTTCATATAGTTCGAATAATCCCAATATACTCAGACAACCTTTCGTGATTTTGGAAGATTCAATATCATAATATTATACGGAAACAGCCATCTGTATATAGAACTTGTCGATTTATTTCATAAATAAGATTTATGAAATAAATCTTAAAGCATTAATGATTGACAAAGACCGAGGTTATGATGTAAACTGGTTACTGCGCCAAATTACGAATAAAAATATAATACGCCCCCATAGTTAAGTGGATATAACATGCCCCTCCTAAGGGCAAATCGTGCGTTCGACTCGCGCTGGGGGTGCCAACAAAGCCGACAAACACTGCGTTTGTCGGCTTTTCGTGTGTATGATGTATCCCTCTTGGCGATAGCCACCACTAAAGGAACTAATCTTCCGAAGCATCCTGCTTAGGTGGATTGCGTAAGACTTGACGAGCTTGGCGCACCTCGGCAAGCCGCTGTGCAATCGCCTCTTCTGTACGGCGCAGCAAATCTTCAGAAAACTCGCTTGCGCCCTTGCGCATTTCCCGTGATTTCATCTGGGTTTGGGTTAGGATTTCATTTGCTTTCTGCTGTGCCTGCTTGACAACCTCTTCCTGTGAAACCATTCGACGGGCACGTTCCTCAGCCTTGCGGATAATGCCTTCGGCTTCCTTTTTTGCGGTTTCAACAATATCACTGCGATCCGCTACAATTGCTTTTGCCTGCCGAACCTCACTCGGCATATTTCCACGTATATCATCAATGATGTTACGAAGCTGTTCCGCATCAACGACACATTTACCTCCGGATAACGGAAAACTCCAGGCTTTATCAAGCATATCGTCAACCTGTTCAAGCAAATCTTCGACTGTCATTATTTATATCCCCTTTCCAGAATGAAAAACAGTGGTCGGAATAAATCACCCTTGCCGCTACGTTATATAAACTTCGCATACATGAAAATTACTTCTTCGCCTTTTCCGCTTCGTGTAAATGAATCTGCTTAACCTTGTCCATTATGTCATTTACGATGCAAGACGGAACAAAATCCTTGATATCCCCCCCGAGCTGCGCAACCTGTTTGACCAGACTGGAGGATAGGTACATATATTCTGCCGTAGTCGTTAAAAATGTTGTCTCGGTGTCCGGATTAATTTTCCGGTTGGTTAAAGCCATTTGAAATTCATATTCAAAATCAGAAAGCGCTCGTAACCCCTTTACAATAACAGAGGCATTTTTTTGTTTTGTATAGTCTGCCAGAAGACCTCCGAAACTCTCAACTTCTACGTTTTTCATTTCGGCTGTTGCCCGCTTTAGGAAACCAACCCGTTCCTCTTTGGTAAACATGGCTTGCTTTGTTGAATTCGTCATAACCACAACAATCACTTGGTCAAAAATTTCAGCAGCACGTCGGATGATATCCATGTGACCAAGTGTTACGGGGTCAAAGCTGCCGGGGCATACCGCTACTTTCATGGTAAGCTTCATGTCCTTTCCGAGGCTTTATGCCCCGGGAAGAACATAAAGCCGATATAAATGGATGTTTTTGCATGAGTGAAAACGCTATTCATCAAATGGCATTTTTATATAGAGTTTTTCAATCTATTACTCGCTTTTTGGGGTTAAAGCTGTGTCGGTACCGTCATTTGTCCAGCGGTATATCCAAATATGCACCCTGCCGTAACGATAAACGCGGCTGAGTGCAAACCGCCCTACCTGATTGGGAAGATCAGCGTCGGCATCGCTTTCGCAAACAATGACACCACCCGGGTTCATGTGATTACAAACAGCCTGTAATGATGATACAAGCAGGTTGGAGGCATAGGGCGGATCAAGAAATGCAATATCATACCGATCTTTTGTCTGTGCGAGATAATCCAAAGCATGGCTGCTGAGTATCCGCGCTTTTTTGGTCAGTTCACTGTCACGGCGTGCCATACCGCTTAAGTTCCGACGAATGACAGCCACCGCATCCATATCCTTATCCACAAGAACACATCTTGACGCACCGCGACTAAGCGCTTCCAAACCCAATTGGCCGGAACCTGCAAAAAGATCAAGTACCTGACGGCCTTCTATTTCAAATTGGAGAGCGCTGAACACTCCTTGCTTTACTCTGTCTGTTGTGGGGCGTGTGTCATCGCCTTTAAGCGTTTCTAAAACATACCCGCGAGCGCTTCCGGTAATAATACGCAAATAGGTTCGCTCCTTTATTGGCTTTACACTTCACAGCTTCATATCTTTTTCATAGCTGGCGCGAACAGCCTCAAGAACCGCATGCTCAAATCCCTTTTCCTGAAGGGCGCATACTCCCTCAATTGTAGTGCCTCCGGGGGAGCAGACCTGATCTGCCAGTGCACGGGGATGTTCGCCTGCCTCCTGCAATAGTTTTGTCGTGCCAAGTACCGACTGTGCGGCGATGGTAAGGGCGGCTGGCTTGGGGATGCCGTATCTTAAACCTGCCTGTGCCAAAGCATCAATATACAGTAGCGTGAAAGCAGGTGAACAGCCCGCAATGGCCGTATATGCAGGAAATAAGTGCTCATCAAGTTCTATAATCTGTCCAACCGATTCAAAAATCATGCGAACCGTTTTTTTATGACTTTGGGTTACATTCCCATTGGAGCAAAATGCCGCCATCCCTTGGCCGACTTTTGCGGCGATATTCGGCATGACACGAACCAACGGAAGTCCGCTTCCAATCAGTTCTTCAATCCACGCCAGCGTTTTTCCGGCTGCGATGGATATCACAAGAGACCGGCGGTGGGCAAAGACGGCAGCAAGAGAAGGCAATACCGAAGGCATTATCTGAGGCTTCACGGCAAGTATCACAACATCAGACTGTTTCACAACATCTTCAGCGGATGATGCTTTTATTATTCCACAATCTTCGAAAAGCTGCATTAGTCTGGCTGTGTCCTTGTCGTATACCAAAAGCTCGTCACCGCGGTAACCACTGGAAACCAATCCGCCAAGAATTGCGCCTCCCATATTTCCCGCTCCGATAAAGCCTATTTTCATATGAAAATCAAACCCTTCTGATCATTTCCGACATACAGCCCAGTTTCATTCATTTTACATTTATTCATTGTATATGTCAATAAGAGGAATCATCCGATCTGAATTGTCAGCGCTTAAAACGCGAAAAATTGGTAGCCGCGCCACCGCTGCATTTGGCAGGGACATGCAAAAGCCGATCAAGCCAGTGCTGGCGCAGGCGGTTGGCTGCATGGAAATAAAGGGTTACCACACCCTCAAGACCTGCATCCTCGATTGAGGAAAAACCGTAACCGGCCGAATCATCCAGAATCAGTAGTTTTTTCAGCATCTCAAATCCTTCTTCCGGCTTGCGCCGAGCCGCCAAAAACGCAGAAGAAAGCTCCTTAGTACTGACACCTTCACGCATGACAGAACGCCATCTAATAGCACGCCCCGGCCAATTCAGACTTCCCATAGGGATTCTTGGTTTCTTAGGAGATGTGCTGAAGGTATCCTTTAGAGCTCCTTCGCTGTAAAGCCTGAGCATATACCCGTCACGAAACCCAACTACCCCCACCGCATTTGTACTCAGTCTTAATGTCAGACAACGGCAAAGTCCATGAAAAGCATTTAATTCCAGGCGATCGGCACAATCATCGAATATTACCCACCCGCGTTTTATATGCGCAAAGGCAAAGGTATGCTCAGCACTTTCCCGACCGCATGGAACATATCCACATGCGTCCATATACGCGGTAACCAGATAAATAATCCGTTCCTGTGCAGCTTCGAAATCTTCATCCAGCAGTAGTTGCAGACTGGCATATTCGCGCATTCTGACCATTCCCTTCCGAAAAATAAGCAACATGCCCTTATACCGAAGGTTTTAAACCAATCGTTGAGACAATAATCTCCTGTTTATGATACCCCGCTTCTCTATAAAATGCAAGAAATCGAAATAAATACACTCTCCCGAAAGATACTTTTCTCGGGAGAGTGTATTTATTAGAAAAGTTTTTATGAAAACAGTATATGAGTTATCCGGCTTTTTTAAAAAAATGCATAATCCCTTTGGCAATTTCAACAATTACAAGGGGCGCCACAGACAGAATGGCAATGATACCCCACTGTCCATACATGTATTTGACCTCAAAAATCTCCATAAGCGGCGGAACAAACAATACCGACAACATCAGCAACAACGATGCAAAAAACGCGCCAATCATATATTTGTTGGTGTGGAATCCGACTTTAAACAGTGAGTGGGGGGAGCGGATATTAAATGCGTGTACAAGCTGTGCCAGGGCAAGTGTCGCAAACGCCATGCTTTCGCCCAACAATATACTCTTATTTTCGAGAACGCGTGAGCCGATATAATAAGCAATCAGCGTCAATATGCCGATCATGACTCCCTGTAATACTGCCTTAAGTCCCAGCCCATGTGAAAAGATGCTCTCATTTTTATCACGCGGACGGCGCTTCATAATGTCATACTCAACCGGCTCCATTCCCAGCGCAATGGCGGGAAGACTGTCTGTTACAAGATTAATCCACAAAAGCTGGATTGGCAGAAGAGGAGATTCCTTAAATACCAGCATCGCAATAAAAACGGTAACGATTTCTCCGAGATTGCAGGAAAGAAGGAAATGAACCGATTTTCGAATGTTGTCATAGATTCCGCGACCTTCTTTTACGGCGGTTACAATGGTTGCAAAATTATCGTCGGTCAGCGTCATATCTGCTGCACCTTTGGCAACATCGGTTCCGGTAATTCCCATGGCACAGCCGATATCGGAAGCTTTCAGTGCTGGCGCATCGTTCACGCCATCCCCTGTCATTGCGACAACCTGACCTGCCTGCTGCCACGCCTTGACAATACGAATCTTATCGGACGGAGTTACCCGTGCGTATACTCGGTAATGGTGAATGCTGTCGTACAGCTCTTGGTCGCTAAGCTTGGCAAGCTCGGTTCCGGTTATGGCTTGGCTGTCATCGCTTAGGATTCCTAATTCACGCGCGATTGCAGAAGCCGTCACAACATGATCTCCGGTTATCATAACCGTTCGGATACCTGCGGTATCACACTCTTTGATGGCGTCCATAACCTCGGGGCGGGGCGGATCCATCATTCCGACAAGCCCCCCGAAGATCAGTCCGTTTTCAAGCTCCTCTGGCAGCGGCTCGGCGGGTATCTGCTCTATGGTTTTGTAGCCCACTGCAAGTACGCGCAGAGCATCACGAGCCATTTCTTCATTTGCCTGTTCGGCGGCTTTGCGGGCTTCTTCATCTTGCCAGACACACCGGCTAAATAAAATATCGGGAGCGCCTTTCACAATGACAACCTTTTGATTCTCAATCAAATTAATGGTTGTCATCAGCTTTCGGTCAGAGTCAAAGGGGATTTCTCCCACACGCGGATGCTCTGCGTTCAGTTCATCCTTGCTCAGCCCTTGTTTCAGCGCAGCTGCCACAATCGCGGTTTCGGTTGGATCGCCGATATGCTTTTCGGCGCCTTCCTCCATTCGGACGGTACCGTCGGTACACAGGGCGGCAAGGCGTATGAGCGCAGTGGCGCTTTCCGGGAGGGAATCACTCATCGCAATTGTATTTTTCCCGGTAAAGACTTTCATCAGCGTCATGCGATTTTGAGTCAGGGTACCTGTCTTATCCGAGCAGATAACCGAAGCGCTGCCCAAGGTTTCAACCGCCGGAAGTCTGCGGACAATAGCGTTATTTGCGACCAAACGCTGTACACCAATCGCCAGCACAATGGTTACAATGGCGGGTAGCCCCTCTGGAATTGCGGCTACGGCAAGGGAAACGGCGGTCATAAACATTTCAAGCAGACCCTTGTTGTATATCAAACCGATAACCAGTATGATTGCACAGATTCCAAGTGCGAGAAACCCCAGCATCTTACCGAGGTGGGCAAGCTTTATCTGCAGAGGGGTTACTGCTTCATCCTCGTTATCCAGCATTTGCGCAATTTTCCCCATTTCGGTGTTCATGCCTGTTTCGACAACAACCGCCTTTGCTCTGCCGTAGGAAACGGCACAGCCTGCATAAGCCATGTTTACCCTGTCTCCCAAGGGAGCGAGCTTTGATACATCGGCGGCTGCATCCTTTTCGGCAGGCACCGACTCGCCGGTAAGCGCCGACTCGTCACTGCGGAAGCTGGCAGAGTGTATCAAACGGCAGTCGGCGGGAACCATATCACCCGCTTCAATCTCAATCACATCGCCCGGTACAAGCTCGGTTGATTTGATTGTCTTTAATTCCCCGCCACGTCTAACCCGTGCCGAGGGAGCCGAAAGGTTCTTTAGTGCTTCAAGCGCAGCTTCCGCCCTGCTTTCCTGTACGACACCCAGCACACCGTTAATAATTACGATAAGAAGGATGACAATGGGTTCAACCCAGTCGGTCTCTCCGCCGGTCATTGCGTGATAAATACTGATACCCAGGGAAACACCCGCAGCAATCATTAGGATGACAACCATAACATCCTTCATCTGGCTTGAAAATCTCTGTAAAAACGTGCGTGGTGGTTTTTCATCCAGCTTATTCTGTCCAAAGCTTTTTAATCGTTCAGAGGCCTCTTCCTCACTCAATCCTGAATTTAGGTCGGTGGTTAGCTCTTTCATAACCTGATCAGGCGCACTGCTATACCAAATCAACACAGATCCCCCTTGTATTTGTTATCGTATACGGATATCATCAGAAATGAGATTTTTCATCCTTATCGGATATTCGTATGAATGTGGTTCACATGCTTCCCCTTATTATAATGTATTTTTATGTAATTTGGAAGAAAAAACACAAAATCAATACAATTAACCTCAACAAAAGAAAATACATTGTATAAAATACATTGTTTTTGGAAATACACTGCTGTATAATTAGGATAAAACAAAAATGTGACGGAAAGGTGCATATCCTGTGGCTTCAGTCGGCTGGTATGACATTCTGATAATCGGTGGTGGTTCTGCCGGACTTGCGGCGTCCATATTTGCCGCCCGCAGTGCAAAGGGGCGTTATTCGGTTGCAATTGCCGAAAAACAGCCGCGTGTGGGGCGCAAGCTCCTAGCCACCGGCAACGGAACCTGCAACATTAGCAACAGTGCAGCGGTGATGAAACGGTACCACGGCAATCACCCCGAATTCCCACAAATAGTGCTGGAAGGATTCAGTTCTGAAGATACTTGTGCGTTCTTTGAGTCCATTGGCGTTGAATGTACAGTGCGGGCGGACGGGCGAATTTATCCGCTTTGCGTTCAGTCCGGCGCGGTACTTGACTGTATGCGGCTGGAGGCACAGTCTTTGGGAGTTCAGGAGCTGTGCGAGTTGAATGTGACCGCATTGCACAAGGAAAAGAATGGATTTAGGTTAGCAACCGGCGGCGGTAAACTTTTCTCAAGGGTTGTTCTGATTTGCACGGGAGGTGCGGCGTCTCCCTCACTTGGGGGATCTGCTGAGGCATATTCGCTGCTGAGTGCATCCGGTCACACAAGAACCCCGCTGTTTCCTTCGATTGTACAGGTTCGCACCGATACCCAATATATTAAATCGGTTAAGGGGATACGCGTGGATGCGCGGATCTCATTTATGCGTAATAGAGAGAGGCTTGCATCCGAAAAGGGCGAGATCTTGTTTACGGAATACGGTTTGTCCGGTCCTGCCGTTATGCAGATATCCCGCCATGTTTCGGATTGGGAGCGCCGCAAACAAGGAAAAATGACAGCGGTACTAAACCTACTGCCCGATATGAACAAGGAAAATCTGATGGCTTCGCTGCGCCGACGAACCATCATGCAGGGGCGCACCATGGGCGATCTGCTGACCGGTCTTTTGCAAAAGCGTCTGGGGCAAACGGTTCTTCGTGCAGCGGGGTTTCATGATTTCAACCTGCCGGTTACAGCTTTAAAGGATAACGATCTTGTGCGCATCGCCGCCGGAATTGTCGGTTGGGAAATTGAGGTGACAGGATCGCAGGGGTTTGGAAGCGCCCAGGTTACAGCAGGTGGTATCGATACCGACGATTTTAATCCAATGACGCTGGAATCCAAGCTGGTACCCGGTCTCTTTGCTGCGGGCGAGGTCTTGGATGTTGACGGGGACTGCGGCGGCTTTAATCTGCAATGGGCATGGGCATCAGCCTATGCCGCATCCAAAGCAATGATTGCTTTGCTTGATACAGAGAAGTAGCTGTGCAACTGGGTGTATATCCGCATAACACCGAAATTCCCATGCAGGAACGCTGTCCTCATTATTCCGTTTTTCCTCCCGAATGGCATAACTGCGAGATGGGGCATCCCGCTCTGATTCCCCCCTCCGTCAGGCTTTTTCGGTTTCCTACAATCTTGTATTTTATTCCTATTGTAAAACCTAAATTCAATCGCCCAGCTGTAGGAAATCTGTCTTCATGGTTTCATTAACATAAATAGCCATGAGACGGCGGGTCGCACCCCCTGTTTTTTGCGGGCCAAAAAGTGGCAGAGGGCCTAGCTGCCCTCTGCTACGATATCTTCCAGCACCTTAATGAGATCATTGAGATTATTCAATCTGACATCTCGTTCCAGTATTGCATTTTTTAAATCTATTGACAATGTTTCAAATTTGTCTTTGATACTCGGATCAACATATGACATCATTTATAACCTACCTTTCCCAATATTAATCATTCCCACAAACTGACTTGGTATCAGAAAAAACTACAGGAAAAATCTTTTCCACTTTTATCAATAAATAAAAAAGTTGTCTGTAATATTGAGTTTATGATTTAATCGTGTAAAATTGAAGAACGCTCAAAGTAATTTGTATCGGAGGGTAAGGTTTGGATATCTTCATATCTTCGGCGAGCCGTGGGCTAATCCCGAAAGACCCACTTGCGTTATCTTTTCTTATTATTGTGCTGTCAGTATTGATACTGATTCTGTTTGTCATTTTTCTGAACACGATACATCGATTAAAAGTTAGACATAAAGAGAATGAAAACATGTTTTCTCTTTATAAAACATTTATTAACGCCGAGGATAATCTGATATATCTGAAGGATGATAAACTAAAATATGTGTTTGTAAACAAAGCGTTTGAATATTTCTTTGACCTGGCAACCCATGAACTTACAGGTCATGATGACTATGAGCTTATGACCCATGAATATGCAGAAAAAATGCGGGAAACTGATTTGGCTGTATTGGAGACGGAATCAGTCGTCTGCAAAGATATTCAATATAAAAAAAGAATATATAGAACAACTAAATTTCCTGTAACCCTTGCAAATGGACAAACCGGTGTCGGTGCTCAGATCAAAGATGTTACCCAAGAGCAAAAAAGTATTAAGCAGCATGAAATTCACCTTCGTACGCTAATCTCGATCGGAGACGGTGTAATGGTGGTTGATCAGAACGGTATGGTCGAAATGCTGAACAAGGCGGCTGAAAAGCTTACAGGATGGCTAAGCAGTGAGGCTGTCGGAAAGCCGTATCGCGAGGTGTTCCCCCTGTACCGCGACGGGGGAACTGTTGTCAGTGACTACGTAGCGGATGTTTTAGAATCCGGTACTGACAGTGAGATGAAGGGCAATGCGATTCTATTGTCAAAGTGCGGCAATAGGCATTATATCGAGGACAGCACAGCTCTGATTCGGGATGACATGAACAAAGCGATCGGGGTTGTGGTAATTTTCAGAGATATCAGCGCCATAAAAGAGCAAAGAGATCAAATTGAATATTTGAGCTTCCACGACTCCTTGACAGGACTGTACAACCGCAGATTTTTTGAGCAAGAGCTTCGGAGAATGGATACCGAAGACAACCTTCCGCTTTCAATCGTTATGGGTGATGTGAACGGCTTAAAGCTCACGAACGATATTTTTGGGCATATGTACGGTGATCAGCTGCTGGTGAGTGTAGCAGAGGTTTTGAAAAGGGTATGCAAAAAAGAGGATATCATTGCACGGTGGGGCGGTGATGAGTTTGTGATTCTAATGCCGAAAACCTCCCCAGAAGATGCAAAGGATGTGATGTCCCGCATTAAAAAGGAATGTGCGGACATACAGACTAGAGCTTTTAAAGGTAGTATTTCAATGGGCAGCGCCACCAAGCAGACTGTCAATCAGAAGATTATGCAGATGCAGGAACATGCGGAAGATACCATGTATTTTGTCAAATCGCTTGAACAGGACAATATCAAAAACTCTGCGATTGACTCAATTACCTCTTTGCTACACCAAAACAGCAGGAGGGAAAGGGAACATTCCCAGCGCGTCAGCGAGCTGTGCCAAAAGCTGGGCAAGGCGCTAAATCTGCCTGGAGAGGAAATCCGCAAGCT
>DHOG01000206.1:0-160 GCA_002410715.1 Ruminococcaceae bacterium UBA5396
AGATTCCGGCTCAGATATGACAGGTTTGTCGATACCCGCATAGATCATAAAGAACGAATAGATATTCCAAAAGCTTATAAGCTTCCGGCGAGCTTCCTCTCCAAGATTATAACCGAAACGCACATCGCTAGCCATGGAAGCTCCGGCAAATAAATAGCGT
>DHOG01000206.1:295-1627 GCA_002410715.1 Ruminococcaceae bacterium UBA5396
CCTAAATTATAACCAAAACGCACATCGCTTGCCATGGATGCTCCGGCAAATAAATAGCGTATCGCATCAGAACCGAGCTTCTCCGCAGCTTCATCAAAACGAATCATAAATCCGGTTTTAGAAAACCTTGTCCCGTCTTCTGCAAGAACCCAGTTGTTGGTTTGTACCTTCTCATAAGGTGCACGACCGGTTATAGTAACGCTCATAAAAAGTTGAGCGTAAAACCAAAGCCGAACCTGTTCCTGCATCTCGATGACCCATTCAGCAGGGAAGTTTTTTTCCCATTCATTCTTGTTATCAAAATATCCAAGCGTTGAAAACGGAACAATACCAGCGTCAAGCCATACATCACCGACTTCAGGGATGCGGGAAACAAATGCCTTACAATGTGGACACTGTATCTTTATACTGTCAATCCACGGGCGGTGGAGTTCTGGTAACTCATATGCAGCGTCGCCCCCAAGTTTATTAAGCTCCTCCTTAGAGCCTATCACCGTGAGTTTTCCACAAGACTCGCACGGATAAAAAGGAAGGGGCAATCCATAAAACCGCTTTCTTGAAATATTCCAGTCACCCATGTTTTGCAGCCAGTCTATCATGCGCTTTCCAATGAATGCAGGTTCCCATTCGACGGTCTCAGCCGCCTCAATCAGCTTAGGCCTAATTTCATCCGTTTTTATATACCACTCTCTCACTAAACGGAATAACACTTCCGTTTTACAACGCCAGCACACGGGGTAGCTGTGGGTATAATCATGCGTTTTAAAAAGCTTACCGTACTTCTGCAGATTTTCAAATATAAGCGGAGCGGCCTGTGTGGCGGATTTGCCGCTTAAAAAGCCATATTCGTTGAAGAACACTCCGCTCTCGTCTATGGGACAAATTTCTGCGAGTGAATATGTCTTCCCCAATTCATAATCTTCTGCACCGCAGCCCGGCGCAATGTGGACAACTCCGCAGCCTTCATTTGCATCGACCTTATCCCATGGAATTATAGTGTGAATTAAATCTTTTTGGACTGATAAGTACGGAAAAAAGGTTTCGTATTCAAGCCCAACAAGCTCACTGCCTTTAAAAATCCTCAACACCTGCTTTTCACCATTAACATGCTTAATTGCGGATTTTGCCATAACAAGTGATCTTTCAAAGCCTGTGCATTTGACGAAGGCATAATCAAGCTCAGGATTAATTGCAATCGCTACATTCGCTGAAAGTGTCCATGGCGTTGTTGTCCAGACCAGCATATCAAAATCAGCGTTTTTTACAGGTGCGACAGCGAATACAGCGGTATGGGTTATATCTTTATGAGAGCCTGACATTTCATGCTCGGAT
>DHOG01000206.1:1945-2301 GCA_002410715.1 Ruminococcaceae bacterium UBA5396
GAAAAATGCTTAATGCGGTCAACACATTTTTTTGTGAAGTTTTCCATGCCATATGCTTCTATATCCTTTTTATCGCGGAAACCAAGCTCCTTTTCGACTTCAACCTCAACCCAGAGCCCTTGCGTGTCAAAGCCGTTACGGTAGTGGCACGAATAACTGTTCATTGCTTTATATCTTAGTACGATATCCTTAATGCTTCTACCCCATGCATGGTGGATACCCATGGGATTGTTAGCGGTAATTGGTCCATCTAAAAAACGAAATTTTTTATTTGCATAGTTCTTTTTTCGCAGCTTGTCAAAGCAGTGATGCTCCTCCCAAAAGTTGAGGATATCATGCTCCATTTTTATAAAATC
>DHOG01000206.1:2444-2649 GCA_002410715.1 Ruminococcaceae bacterium UBA5396
ATCATGCTCCATTTTTATAAAATCCTGTTTTGTTTCGTTTGGCATATAAATGCCTCCTTTCAGATTTTAGATTGATAATATTAATATCTGAAAGGTCATCAATTACACTGGCTATGCCCATAACCCAATCACATCCTCGCAGAGTATGGGGCAATAAAAAAGCTTTCACCCCATACGATTACGCACGGGACGAAAGCTGATCTTT
>DHOG01000206.1:2890-3156 GCA_002410715.1 Ruminococcaceae bacterium UBA5396
GCCATACAAGCATATGCGTCCCCTGTAACGGAGGGAATCCGTCGCAACCTACTTGATAACCCGTTCGGTGCGCAACTCAGGAGTGATTTTCAAAAGCATTCTACTCGTATCGGGTTCTCACTATCCCCGGCTCACTGCGACATTTGAATACAAATTACTCTCTCCGTCATCGCTTTAATGAAATCATTATATGCAGTTTTTTACAAAATGTCAAATATGCTGCGGTGAGGTTAAATTTTTTAGTTGTTCCAATCGTATTATTAAAA
>DHOG01000206.1:3349-4379 GCA_002410715.1 Ruminococcaceae bacterium UBA5396
TTTTTTGCAAAGCAAAATAACGTTCTTTAATTTATATGCTTGCGTAGCAAGCTATAATATCAACACATCATTTCAACGAGGTGGGAGATTTTGACTCGCCTGTTGTGTGAATAGGTACCTGTCACCTATAAAGGTGGGGCGGGGGTCCATCTTAGCCTCGTTATATTCACTTTGGTCCCTCCTATTTCATAAGTCGCAAAACAATATCCATATCATCCGGCATGTTGCAATCAATTGCAGTACGATTCACTTTTTCCGCTCCACATAATTCGCAAATATGCACAATCTGGTATCCCTTTTTGCTGTTCCAGCATATGCTTATTGGTTTCATCAAACCCCGGCAATCACTTGAACGGTCGCCGGGAATGTGATCCACATGAAGCGAATACAAGCAATGAGGGCAATGATTACGATAACTACCGTTTGTCAACGCTGTCACGGCTTTGCCGCAGTTAGCGCAGATAAATCCTGTATTTTCATTTTTTCTGCTCACACCGAACCCTCCTAATATTTGAATTTCAAATATCGGAAGGCGGGGTTCTGTTAATTCTTAGGTTTGATCCTCTCGGGCTTGAATCCGGGAGTGGCCGATTCTCCACCACCCTTTAGGGGTAGCGAATACTTCTGCTTCCTGCTTCAAAGGAGCTTGTTTCATCTCCCTATCCGAACTGTTACCGACTTTGAGTGGTTGTATCGGTCAATGTATGGCGGTATAACCACCATCCAGCAGTAGGCGTCACCAAATCGCACCGACGATGGCGTCATCCCCCGTTAGTATGCGAGCTTCATAACTATAGATCTAACAAACATTTCATCCCTCCCTTTTTTCATCATAGCACACAATTCAAAAATTAGAATTATAGAAAACAACTATAAGTTAAAGTCTCCGTTGACAAATGTTTGGAGGCGTCAATATAATAAAACTGATGCAGTATACTGCAAATTTTTGATTTAGCAATTAACTAATACTTAGCGCGATTACTTTCGTCAGAAACAGCAATGGCAGCAGGAGCTTGCCAAATGGGGCAAG
>DHOG01000206.1:4585-6543 GCA_002410715.1 Ruminococcaceae bacterium UBA5396
AAATGAATATAAGGTTTGTGAAGAATGAAGCAGGTGCAAATCTACAGCAGCTTATGGATTACGCTGCACAACTTACAGGTATAGGCGACGATTTTTGGGAGGAACATATTTTGAATGGTGTACATTACAGTATCCTTTCAAACGATGCTGAAATCGGTTATTTTACTTTGTTCGGCAATGAAAAGCTGACATCTTTCCACATGATTGATTCGTGCTTAAAACTTGCGCAGACCATATTTCGTAAAATATTAAACGAGTTTTGCGTAAAAACCGCTTTTGTTGCCACATGCGATGAGCTTTTCTTATCACTGTGCATGGATAACCATAAATCAATCGAGATGCAGGCATATTTTTTTGAACATTCGGGTGCCAGTGCTCGCCCGCCCGAATGGGGACGCGAACTGTTAAAGCCCGCAGTTATGGAAGATGTAAAGGATATATTGGACACCGAGTATGTGGAGGAAAACATTCGCGCGGGCAGGTACTATGTTATGCGGGAAAACGGCGTTTTTCTCGGGCAGGGGTTCTTTCATCCAGATACTCTCGCTCCCACTCAAGCTTCCATCGGCATGAGCGTTCACCCTGACCATCGTTGTAAAGGTGTAGGGCGCAGTATCATCATGCATCTGACGGAAATCAGCCGTGAAAAGCGGTTCACTCCAGTTTGCGGGTGCTGGTACTACAACCACAATTCCAAGCTAACCCTTGAAAGCGCTGGTTTCGTGAGCAAAATGCGGTTGTTGAATGTTCACTTTACGGAGGATGTAACTCATGAATAGATTATTCTGACTGACGAAGTTTCCCCGCATGGGTTCAAGGTCAAAGGAATTTTCGATGATGTATGCGGAAGCCCGCATACCGGCGAAGTGGATACATTGTGCTTTGTATTGAAGAAGGAGTGATGAAATTGATAATAACTGATTTTACTACTGATCACATTGAAACGGCAACATTTCTTGTGAGGCAGAACTACGAGCAGGAGAGGAGCTTCGTCCCCGCCCTGCCTCCCGTTGATACATTACCGGACTTGAAGCCATATGCAGAAAACGGTCTTGGTGTCGCCGCATTTGAAGACGATGCTATGGTTGGTTTTTTGTGCAGTGTACCGCTTTTCAAGAATGCTTTCGGCTCAACCATCGCAACAGGCGTGTTTTCACCGATGGGTGCAAATGGCGCAATCGGCGAAAATAGGGCAAAGGTCTATGCCCGCTTGTATCAAGCGGCGGGTGAAAAATGGGTGCACGCGGGGGTATCCAGTCATGCTGTTTGCCTATATGCTCACGACAGAGAAGCTCAAGAGCAATTTTTCCGATATGGTTTTGGTCTGCGATGTGTTGATGCAATACGCGGAATTGATGAGATTACTGCGCCGACTTGTGAAGGGTATTCATTTTCTGAACTTGCTTCAGAGGATGTTTTAAAGGTCTTGCCATTGGAAAAAATGCTTGATGATGGTTATATAGACAGTCCATTTTTTATGTATAGAGAGCAGAACAACGAATCAGCATTTTTGAAAGAATACGAGCGTTTTCAATCCATTTACTTTATAGCAAGCCAAGAAGGACGAATCGTAGCATTTATTAGAGCCGAGCTTGACGGGGAAACTTTTATACAGGAAACTCCGGGATACTTGCATATCAAAGGGGCGTATTGCTTACCGGAACACCGGGGTAAAGGTTTGAATCAAAAGCTGCTGTGCATGCTTACACAGAAACTGAAGATGAAGGGTTATTCAAGACTAGGTGTGGATTTTGAAAGCATAAATCCGATGGCATGGGGATTCTGGCTTAAATATTTTGATGCTTATACTCATAGCGTTGTTCGCAGGATTGATGAAAAGGCTGTTATGTCAATATGACAATAAATAGCAAACAACAGGATGAACTTCAAGAATTATTGGAGCATCAAAGCAGTAAGACAACAGAGATATATACGCATGTAAGCAACCACAAGCTATG
>DHOG01000168.1:0-5270 GCA_002410715.1 Ruminococcaceae bacterium UBA5396
CATATGTTTGACAACCGCAGAATTATTGCCAGCCTTATCTGCTGCCCACCCTTGACAGAAAGGTTATATATGGACTAGAATATTACAATAATAGCTTGTGTCATGGATATATAGTAGTATTATACCATAATTTTGCTTACAGCAATACAATACATTGATTTATGCTTGGAATTCATAATAAAGGAAGGTTATTGATGGCCGCAAAAAAGCAAAGCTACGGAAATGAGAGCATTACCTCCTTGAAGGGGGCCGATCGGGTGCGCAAGCGTCCTGCTGTAATTTTTGGCTCGGACGGAATTGAAGGTTGTGAGCATGCAGTATTTGAAATATTATCCAACTCTATTGATGAAGCACGCGAAGGATACGGAAACAGGATTATCATTACAAGATTCAAAGACGGATCAATTGAAGTACAGGATTTTGGCAGAGGTATTCCGGTTGATTATAATTCGAAAGAGGAGCGTTATAACTGGGAACTTATTTTCTGCGAGCTATATGCAGGAGGAAAATACAATACAAATGCGGGGGAGAGCTATGAATTCTCACTCGGCTTAAACGGACTCGGGGCTTGTGCCACACAATATGCTTCTGAATATTTTGATGTAGAAGTAAAGCGTGACGGATTTATTCATAATCTTCATTTTGAGCACGGTGAAAATATCGGCGGATTGAAAAAAGAGCCTTATACAAAAAAAGATACCGGTACGCGTATCCGATGGAAGCCGGATATTGGGGTGTTCACTGATATTAATGTTTCGATTGATTATTTTCATGACACGCTTCGCCGTCAAGCAATCGTAAACCCCAATATTCTTTTTGTACTGCGGAGCCAACGTGACGGCGGATTTGATGAAGAGGAGTTTTTATATAAAAACGGAATCGAAGATTATGTCACGGAAATTGTGGGAGAAGATGCATTAACAGGAATCCAGGTTTGGTCGGCAGAACGCCGCGGACGAGACAGGAAGGACAAGCCTGAATATAAGGTAAAACTTAATGTTGCCTGTTGCTTCTCTAATAGAAAAAATCTATTGGAATACTATCATAACTCAAGTTGGCTGGAGCATGGAGGGTCGCCTGAAAAGGCGGTTCGCTCAGCGTTTCTGTCCGAGATTGATGCATATCTCAAGCAAAACGGAAAATATCTGAAGAACGAAAGCAAAGTAACCTTTCAGGACATACAGGATTGCTTAATCCTTGTTTCTTCTTCATTTTCAACCCAGACCTCCTATGCAAACCAAACGAAAAAGGCGATAAACAACAAGTTTATTCAAGAAGCCATGACCGAGTTTCTCCGGCATAATCTTGAAGTTTATTTTATTGAAAACACAATCGAGGCAGGCAAAATTGCCGAGCAGGTTCTCATTAATAAACGTAGCCGCGAAAAGGCTGAGACAACCCGACTTAATCTTAAAAAGACACTTCAGTCCGGCAACGATCTGACATCACGTGTTCAGAGCTTTGTAGACTGCAGAAGCAAAAAAGTGGAAGAACGCGAATTATTTATCGTTGAGGGTAAATCAGCTATGGGCGCCTGTATACAAGCCCGGAATCCTGATTTTCAGGGGATTATCCCGCTTAGAGGAAAAATTCTCAACTGTCTTAAAGCCGAGTATAATAAGATTTTTAAAAATGATGTAATTACTGATTTACTCAAGGTGTTGGGCTGTGGTGTTGAGGTTAAAAGCAAGGCGAATAAGGATCTGGCAACTTTTGATATAGATCTTCTTCGCTGGAATAAGATAATCGTCTGTACTGATGCGGACGTCGATGGTTTTCACATACGAACCCTGATTTTAACCATGCTATATAGGCTAACACCAACCCTAATTGAAAAGGGAAAGGTGTATATCGCTGAAACACCTTTGTTCGAGATTACATCAAAAAATGATACCTATTTTGCATACAGCGAAAAAGAAAAAAATGAAATATTATCCGAACTGGGAGATGCAAAATACACGTTACAGCGTTCAAAAGGACTTGGTGAAAATGACCCCGATATGATGTCGTTGACGACGATGAATCCGCATACACGTCGTTTGATTCAGGTGAAACCCTTTGAAGCAGAGAAAACGGCACAGATGTTTGATGTACTGCTTGGTGACAACCTATCCGGCCGAAAGGATATTATAGCTGAAAAAGGAAGTAAGTATCTTGAAATGGTGGATGTCAGTTAACTGAAATCTAATATTTAAAACCAATTCAAGAAGGGAAAGAAGATAACCATGGCCAAAAAAACAAAAACTTCCAGCAGTCTGGATAAGCTGCCGGTGAATACCCATATAGCGGGAGCGGGATTGGTTGAAGATCAGCATATAACCGATACGCTTGAAACAAATTTTATGCCTTATGCGATGAGTGTAATCATGTCCCGTGCCATACCGGAAATCGATGGTTTTAAGCCGTCTCACCGGAAATTGCTGTATACAATGTATAAAAAGGGACTGCTTAACGGCCCACGAACCAAATCGGCCAACATTGTTGGCGAAACGATGAAGCTGAATCCACACGGTGATTCAGCAATCTATGAAACGATGGTCTATTTGTCACGAGGCTATTCGGCATTATTGCATCCGTATGTCGATTCCAAGGGTAACTTCGGCCGCCAGTATTCCACCGATATGGAATATGCAGCTTCCCGTTATACCGAAGCCAAGCTGGAATCCTTTGCAACCGAGCTGTTTCGGGATATTGATAAGGATACGGTGGATTTTGTTGACAACTATGACTCTACCATGAAAGAGCCAACGTTGCTGCCAGTGACATTTCCGTCAGTCCTAGTCAATAATAACCTTGGTATAGCGGTCGGCATGGCAAGTAATATCTGTTCTTTTAACCTGCGCGAGATATGCGAAACAACCATTGCTTTAATGAAAGATCCGGATCATGATGTCTCTTCGACATTATTGGCTCCCGATTTTCCCGGCGGTGGCAGGATTGTGTATCAGCGTGATAGTATGGAGAAGATTTACGAAACAGGTCGCGGTAGTGTTAAAATCCGCTCTGTCTGGAGCTATGATAAATCCGCTAACTGCATTGATATAACAGAGATTCCATACACTACAACGGTTGAATCCATCATATCAAAGCTGGTTGATCTGGTGAAAAGCGGAAAAATTCGTGAAATATCTGATGTCAGAAATGAGATCGGGCTTGATGGACTTAAAATTACAATTGACTTAAAGCGCGGTGTAGATCCCGATCGTCTTATGACACGATTGTATTCTATGACACCGCTTGAAGACAGCTTTTCCTGTAATTTTAATGTTCTTATAGCCGGAGTTCCTCGTGTATTGGGTGTACGTGAGCTTTTGAACGAATGGACAGCTTTCCGTACCGAATGCGTACGAAGACGTGTATACTATGATCTCAGCAAAGCCAGAGATAAGCTGCACCTTCTTAAGGGGCTTGAGAAAATACTGTTGGACATTGATAAGGCAATTAAAATCGTTCGGCAGACAGAGGAAGAAAGGGAGGTCGTGCCCAACCTGATGATTGGGTTTGGCATTGATGAGATCCAGGCAGAATATGTCGCGGAGATTAAATTAAGGCATCTAAATAGGGAATATATCCTAAAACGTACAAATGAAATCGATGATCTTCAAAAAAACATAATCGATATGGAGGATATACTGAAAAGCCCATCCAGAGTAAAGTCAATTATAATTGATGAACTCCGAGATGTTTCAAAGAAGTACGGAAAACCACGTAACAGCGAACTTATTTATGCATCCGACATTGATGAGTATACAAAAATTGAGGAGGAAGTGCCCGATTATCCCTGTACGCTATTCTTCGCAGCAGAGGGGTATTTCAAAAAAATTACTCCCCAGTCACTGCGCATGAGCAATGCGCATAAGCTAAAAGAAGGAGATAGCATCACACAAACAATTGAGACAACTAATAACCGTGATTTGCTTTTCTTCACTGACAAAGCTACGGTTTATAAAGCAAAAGTAAGTGATTTTCCGGATACAAAGGCCAGCGTAATGGGTGAGTATGCTGCAGCAAAACTTGGTTTTGACGAAGGTGAAAATTCCAAATACATGGTTGTTACATCGGATTACAGTGGATATATGATATTTTTGTTTGAAAATGGAAAAGCCGCTAAGATCGAACTATCAGCCTATGCTACAAAAACCAATCGCCGCAAACTTATCGGCGCTTATTCGGACAAATCGCCATTGGTCGCTGTGGTTTATTTGCCTGAGGATAGAGAACTGCTTTTGACATCAAGTTCCGGACGCATGCTTCTTGTCCATACGGGTGCATTATCGGTTAAATCAACTCGAAGCACAATCGGTGTGCAGGCCATGACGCTAAAAGCAAGACACCGCTTAATAAAAGCTGAAATATATACCGACGATATGCTTGCCAAGCCGAACCGTTATCGTACAAAGAAATTGCCGGCTGCCGGCGCTATGCCCGCGGTCGAGGATATCGGGGAACAGCTTACTTTAGATTAAAAGAAAACCGCACCCGAATGATTTCACCCGAATGCGGTTCCGGCAGTAAAACAGCAAACGCAGGTAATGTTTTTCTGCCTAACTTATAATGCCCTTAATAGAAATTTATTATCCAAATCATTTCATTTTATTTTGGAATTATAAATTTGTTTGGCTTTGACTACGAAAGAAGGTAAGACATAATGGATGTGAATCATTATGTTTTACCTTCATTTTTTGTTCTACTTTTTAGGCTTGTCTCATATTCATTAATCGAGGTGAGGACAGGCATGTCGGAGTTTGCACAGGCATCTTTATATCTACCTAAAAAATTAAGAAGCGTCATGATGGGTCTTCCGAAAGATCTTACAGCACGTGTTCAGGAGATTAGACTTCGTGCAGATGCTCCGGTATCACTATCCGTACCCGGGGGAGAGTGGCAGATTTCTATATCAGGGCAGCCTATACAAGGCGGCTTCGGGAACACGTTAATCTGTAGTCGTTCCCAGCTTGATGAGTGTTTTTTAATGCTCTGTGAGTATTCGGTACATACACACCAGCAGGAGCTAAGTGCAGGATTCATTACAGCACCGAATGGCTGTCGTGCCGGAATTGCCGGAACAGCCGTTGTTGACAGCGGAAAGATTGTATCATTCCGGAATATCACATCAATCTGTCTACGGGTAGCGCGGCGGCATGACGGCTGTGCGAATGAGTTGTTGTCTGTGCTGACAAGCGGTGACCGGATTCAAAGCACACTGGTTTGCGGTGAACCCTCCAGCGGAAAAAGCAGTATTCTGCGTGATCTCGCAAGGCAGCTGTCGG
>DHOG01000168.1:5410-14574 GCA_002410715.1 Ruminococcaceae bacterium UBA5396
GATCTCGCAAGGCAGCTGTCGACAGGAAGCCGCGGACAGATTTGGAAGACAGCCGTTGTAGATGAACGCGGCGAGCTTTCGGGAAACGGTAGCCTTGGACTTTGCGATGTTTTGAAAAACTGCCCAAAAGCGATGGGCATACAGCAGGCAATTCGCTGTCTTGCACCCGATATTGTCATATTTGATGAGCTTGGAACGACAGAAGAAGCTAGGGCGGTTATCGAGGGTCTGAATTCAGGCGTAGCAGCGGTTGCCTCTGCCCACTGTAAGGATATTGAATCCCTGTGCCGCCGTCCTCCTCTAGTAGCCGCGCTTGAATCAAGAGCGTTTGATATTATTGTTTTTCTGGAAGGACGGCGTTCGCCCGGAAGACTGTCAAGGATTATGAAGGTGGGGGATATACTTAATGAAATTTGTGGGAATGATATTCATTTTTCTTGCGGGTGTATGGGCAGGGATGGCGGCATCGTCAGCCCTCAACAAGCGCGTATCAGTATTTGAACAATTAGAACGATTTGTTGTATATCTTGAAACACAAATCAGATATTCTGCAGCACCTATTCACGAAATATTGAAGCAGTCAACAAAAGGAGAGTTTTCAAAGCTACTATTTCTTTCGGAAACTGCAAACCGGATGTGCAAAGGTGAATGTCCCTCTGACGCGTGGGAAAACGCATTACGTTTGCATAGTGACGAAAACGCCTTGAATTCCAATGACCGTGAACTATTAATTGATTTTGGACGGGGACTTGGAACCAGCGATGTAGAAGGGCAGCTGCTTCACTGTGAAACTTTTCGGGGGTTGATTGTGGACAGGCTGGCAAAAGCAAGATCTGAGGTTGAAACAAAGGGAAAGCTTTATGTGTCGCTTGGTATCGCGGGCGGTCTGGGCGTCGCATTGTTGTTATATTAGATATGTCCGTTGAAAGGATGAATTGACAGTGGATGTGGATTTGATTTTTAAGATAGCTGCAATAGGGATTATTGTTGCGGTACTCAATCAGCTTCTAATCCGTTCAGGCAGGGAGGAGCAGGCAATGCTGACTACTCTTGCGGGATTGATTGTTGTTCTGTCGATGATCGTCAGTGAAATCAGCGAATTATTCAGAACAGTTAAATCTGTTTTTGGGCTGTAACCATGAATATTGTTACAATTGTCGGGATTACGGTAATTGCGGCATTTTTAGCAGTATTGTTGCGCCGATATTATCCTGAATACGCAATGGCAATCGGAATCATAACCGGAATCGTTATTTTGGTTGTCCTGATTGGTATGCTCTCGCCTATATTTATTCGTCTACAAACTCTTTTAAGTTCCGCTTCTTTACCTGAGGAATATGGAGTGATACTGTTTAAAGCACTGGGTGTCAGTTTGCTTTCGCAGTTATCCGCCGATGCATGCAGGGATGCGGGTGAAAACGCTATGGCAGAAAAAGCCGAGCTTGCGGGCAAAGTGTTTTTACTGATTTTAGCATTGCCGCTTTTTGAAAAAACTGCCGAACTGGCCGTTCAGTTAATGAACGGAGGCGAGTTGGGATGAAAAAAACAATAAGAATCCTTCTAATAACATTCATTTTATTATCCGTTTTAGGCTTTTGTGTATCGTCTGAAAACGCACTTGAAGACATGTATAACGAACAGCTGGAGGCCAGCGGAGCAGAACAGCTGTGGAGTTCACTGCCTTATTCAACCCGCGATTTCTTAGATCGAATTGGAATCAACAGCTTTAATGCGGATTCATTTACAGGCTTACGGCCTGAGACGGTAGCGGATAACCTTTTCACACTACTTAACAAAAAGGCATCCAGCCCTCTACGCTCTGCCTGTGTATTGCTTGGTGTTATTCTCATGTTTGCGATGATGGAAGGAATGCGGCAGACAGTAAAGGAAGAATCCGTATCAAAAATATTTGGTATTATATGCTCAATAACAGCCTGTACCGCATTGATTGTTCCGATATCCGGCTGTATAAGAGACGTTAGTAAAGCTGCAGATAGTATCTCTGTACTGATGTTCAGTTTTGTTCCTGTATATGCAGGCGTAATGCTGGTATCAGGACAGGCAGTCAGTGCGGCATCTTATCAATCTGTAATGCTTTTTGCCGCTGAGTTAATTTCACTTGCAGCTACAAATTTTATCGTCCCGCTCATGACTGTATCGCTTGCCCTTGGGCTTACAGGGTCTATGACACCGGGTCTTAAGATTGATGCAGCAAGCGGGCTTATCAATAAATCTTGCGGGTGGCTGCTCGGACTTGCCACAACTGTATTTGTTGGTCTGCTTACCATGCAGGGTATGGTGGGGTCCGCTGCCGATACGATGACTGGAAGGGCAATCAAATTTTCACTCGGTGCTTTTGTTCCAGTAGTGGGAAGTACATTGGGCGAAGCGTTTAATTCGATTAAAGGGTGTCTGTCTTTGCTTAAATCGACACTTGGCGCTTTTGGCATTCTCTCAACTGCGCTTATTGTTCTGCCACCAATAATTGAATGTATTCTCTGGCTAATTTCACTCAGCTTCTGTGCAATGACGGCGGAAGTATTCTCACTCAATTCGCTAGCTTCATTGTTTAAATCCGCACAGGGTGTTTTAAAGCTCCTGATTGGTGTACTGGCAGCCTGCTCAATGTTTATGATTGTTGCAATTACCATAGTAACATTGGCAGGAGGTAAAGCCTGATGAATGAAGTGACAAAGTGGGCTGCGACGCTATGTGTAGCTGCAATCGGATGTACCGCTCTGCAGATGCTTGCCCCTAAAAAGGGAATGGGTAATATTTTCAAAATGATTACTGCAGCGTTCTTTTTATGCTGCTTAGTTTCACCCTTGCTTTCCATGAAGTCGATTCTACCCCTGAACATAAACAGTATTCCGAACGAAGTATCCGCAGATATTATAGAAGAGCAAGTAAAAAAACAGTTTGAAGAACAGGTTACTGCCGCTTTACAGATGAAAGTCGATCAGACCTTAAAAAATTATGATATTTTACTATTAAAAGTTGAAATAAATATGGATACCGGAGAGGACGGCAGCATATATATTAGCGGTGTTGTCCTTTATTTGGACAAACAAAGCCGGTTAAAGGCAGTTGCCGCGAAGCAGGTTGCCGAAGAACTTCTAGGAACAGAGGTTATCGTACTGGTACAGGAGGATTAAGACAAACTACAGATACGGAGAAACACCGGAAAGGACGGTTTTAAAATGGATGATAACGTTATAAAGATTAAATCGGAGTCACAAATAATGGAATGGATAAAAGGGAAAAAAGGACTGAATATCATTTTTGCCGTCGGCCTTATCGGCGTCTTGCTAATCGGTTTATCCTCAATTCTGCATGATAACAAAAAAGGCAAGCCGGCAGAGGCAAAAGCTTCAAAAACTGCAGAGCAATTTATTGTCGAGACGGAGCAGAAACTCACTGAAATAGTGAGTAGCATCGAAGGAGCGGGGACTAGCCGAGTCATGGTAACGCTTGAAAACGGTGTAGAATTTGTTTACGCGGTTGAGCAGGATACCAATACCGACAGGCAAGAGGACTCTGGAAGGGTGTTAGAGCGTGATGATAGGCAGGAATCAATCATCGTAGTGGATACCGAAAACGGACGTCAGGGTCTGCTTGTTACCGAAATTCAACCTACTGTCAAAGGAGTGGTGGTGGTTTGTCAGGGAGGTGACCAGCCGTTGGTTCAGGAGCGGATTATAAATACAATTACAACCGCCCTTAACATATCTTCGAAAAGAGTATGCGTTACAAAACTATCAGGTTAAAATGATGATTGACCGCGGCAATTCGCGGAAGATTTAACACCAAAATTCATAATAAATTCCGAATCATGAAAGGATTGAATCATCTATGAGCGGTATCTTTGGAAAAAAACAGATTATGTTAGCGATACTTGTTGTTGCTTTAGGAGTAGCCGTTTATCTAAATTACTATTTCTCTGCCCAAAATCCGTTAACGCAAGATGCGAATACATCTACATCCAAATCGGGTAATCTTGGGGATGCCAAGTTTGTTGGCAACCCATCAACCGTTACTACCAAGCCGAACAAAAATAATACATCCGATTACTTTGTCCAGGCTAGGCTAAACCGTGAATCTGCAAGGCAGGAGGCGGTTGATATCATTCGAGACTTGATGAATGATGCAAAAGCTACGCAGAAAACACAGGAGCAGGCACTTGAAAAAGCAGCAGCGATTGCAGCGGCGGTTGAGCAGGAAAGCAAGATAGAAAGCCTTGTAAAGGCAAAGGGCTTTTCAGATTGTATTGCATATATCGAGGGTGATAAATGCGATATTGTAGTAAAATCATCCGACTTAAAGGAGGCTCAAGCACTTCAAATAACTGAAATCGTAACTGCCCAGTCGAATATTGTCGCACAAAATGTAAAGATTGTTCCGGTAAAATAATAAAAAACAGTTGCTCGAAAGGCACTTTGTGGTATAATAGTTGAAAAGGCCTTATATATTGGCTTATAATATAAAAGAACGAATGGATAATTTAAAATAAAGGGATTCATAAAGGTGTTTATGCTTCTTAATATATAAGCATAAAGGATCACGGAAAGGCAGGCTTTTTTATGGATAGGAAAGATTTTAAAACCTCAGAAGGCAGCTGTATAATATCGGAGGAGGTAATTGCTTCAATTGCCAGCTCGGCAGCTTTGGAGGTATCGGGCGTTGCGGGAATGGTACAAAGACCCGCTGATATCAGAGGTTTTATCGGTAACACTGCTGCAAAAGCCGTCAGGGTTCTTAACAATGAGAGCGAAACCATTCTTGATGTTTTTATTAATATACGGCTTGGAGCTAGAATTCCGGATGTCGCTCCTGCAGTTCAGCATAATGTAAAGGTAGCAGTTCAATCCATGACCGGAAAACCTGTGAACAAAGTCAATGTTCATATTGCGGGAATTGTGCTGGAAGAGAATAAAGAGACTCCTGTTTGATTAGCGGAACCCTCCGCAGGGGAAGTGGAGGGTTTCTTTATTGTGGTAATTGTCGTATTTTGGGTGATAATATAAATAAATTTAATGCACCGAAAGGCATGGTTGAAGCATGACACGACGCGAAGCCCGTGAACTGGCATTTGTACTTTTATTTGAGAAAACTTTTACAGACTCCACGATTCATGATATACTTTTAAATGCCGGTGAAGCAAGGGATGTGGAGACAGATTCATTTGCTCTTTCACTTGCCGAAGGCGCGAACAAGTATATGGTTGACATTGATAGCATCATTTCAAAGCATTCACACAAATGGAATAAAGAGAGGATCTCACGTGTTGCACTTTCTATCATGCGGATGGCAGTATATGAAATGCTGTATGTGAAAGATATCCCTGTCAGTGTTTCCATAAATGAGGCAGTCGAACTCGCAAAAAAATATGGCGGTGATGCAGATTCCTCGTTTGTAAACGGCGTTTTGGGTGGTGTTTCACGTCAAAGCGGTGAGAAATAGTGAGTATTGTTTTAGGGATTGATACAAGTAATTATACAACTTCAGCGGCAATTTATGTCTCTGAAAATAACATAATGCTACAGCAAAAACAACTTTTGCCGGTAAAAGACGGGGAGCTTGGACTTCGGCAGTCTGACGCCGTGTTTCACCATACACGGCAGCTGCCGGATATCATGGATGAGCTGCTGTCCCAAACAGATGATAGACTTACGGCCGTTGCAGCTTCGGAACGTCCGTCACAAGCCGAAGGATCATATATGCCGTGCTTTCTTTCAGGATTTGGTTCGGCGAGACAGATCGCAGCTGTTATGCATTTGCCTCTATACCGTTATACCCACCAGCAGGGGCATGTTGCGGCAGCGGCATACGGCTCAGATCATACGGAGCTGCTGGAGAAAGAATTTATTGCATTTCATGTTTCCGGCGGAACCACAGATGCGCTTATTGTCCGCCCGGATAAGAATCAAATGATATATTGCCAACGTGTTTCAGGTTCTCTCGACCTGAAAGCAGGGCAGTTGGTGGATCGTGTGGGACTTATGCTAGGCCTAGCATTTCCGGCAGGTCCCGCTTTGGAGGCGCTGGCATTGACCGCTGAAGGGCTCTATAGTCCCAAACCTGTTTTACGAGACGGTTGGTGCAGTTTGTCCGGCATAGAGAATCAGTGTCGAGACCTGCTGGCAAGCGGAGAGCCAAAAGCTGAAATCGCGCTGTTCTGCTTGATGAGCGTTCTTTCTGCGGTTGATGAAATGACAAGCAGCCTGCTTGTCAAATATCCAAAAAGGCCTCTGCTTTATGCAGGAGGCGTTATGTCAAATACTATAATCCGGTCACATATTGAAAACCGGTTTGGAGGTTATTTCGCACCGCCGGAATATTCCTCCGATAATGCGGCCGGTATCGCTTTGCTGGCGTCTATTCAAACCGGAAGGAGGAGTTAAATATGCAGGTTATTTCGGTCAGTCAGCTTAATCGATATGTTAAATCACTCCTCGAAGGGGATAAAAGGCTGGCTGCGGTTTATATCGGTGGTGAGATTTCAAACTTTACCAATCACTATAAATCCGGGCATCTTTACATGTCATTGAAAGACGAAGGTGCTCTGGTTAAGGCTGTAATGTTTCATGGGAGCGCCTCAAAGCTTAAGTTCACACCTGAAAATGGTATGAAGGTGATTGTGAGAGCAAGGGTCTCACTATATGAGAGAGACGGATCCTTCCAGATTTATATTGATGAAATGCAGCCTGACGGTGTAGGTGCTTTGCAGATTGCATATGAGCAGCTAAAAAAAAGATTGGCGCAAGAGGGGCTTTTCGATGAGAAACGAAAACAACCGCTTCCCCGTTATCCCAACAGAATAGGGGTAATTACATCACCTACCGGTGCCGCTGTTCGAGATATTTTTAATGTACTCGACCGTAGGTATCGACTGGCGCAAATCGTGTTGGCTCCGGTTTTGGTCCAGGGAGAAGGTGCGCCACCGCAGCTAATAAAAGCACTGGAATGGTTTAATAAAACCAATTCCGCCGATGTAATAATTATCGGGCGCGGGGGAGGTTCCATAGAAGAACTGTGGGCGTTTAACGACGAGGGCGTTGCCCGTGCCGTAGCCGATTCACATATTCCGGTTATTTCGGCAGTGGGGCATGAAACAGATTTTACGATTTGTGATTTTGTCGCAGACCTGCGGGCGCCAACCCCTTCAGCGGCAGCCGAACTTGCAGTGCCGGACAGTGAGCAGCTACTTGTACAGCTCTCAAAACTGCAGATGATCGCGCGGCGCAATGTGAAAGCTGTTTTAGAGTCATCAAGCCAACGTTTAGCCTCCGCATGTTCCCGTCGTTGTCTCACTACTCCGCTCTTCTATATTGAAGAACAGTCTATGCGGCTTGATTATCTTACACGCTCCTTTGTACATGCGGCGCAAAACAGAATAAATGAATCGGAGCGACGTTTGGGTACATTGAGTGCAAAGCTGGATGCAATGAGCCCGCTTAAGGTGCTTGCGCGCGGTTATTCCATCCCGTATATTGGAAGCAATGTAGTGAAAAGTGTTTCTGACGTTTCTTCGGGGGACAAGCTTTCGCTGCGTGTTAGTGATGGAACTGTTAAATGTAAGGTGGTTTGAAACCGATAGAAAGGATGGAGAAATATGCAAAAAGAATGGACGTTTGAAAAAGCTATGGCAAGGCTTGAACATATTGTCACACAGCTGGAAAGCGGTAAATGTACACTGGATGAATCACTGAAACTGTTTGAAGAGGGTACAAAACTAACTGCGTATTGCTCAAAATCTCTAAAAACTGCCGAACAGAAGATTATAAAACTGACTTCTGCCGATACTTCAGATAAGCGTGATGATAGTTTATCTCTGAATCAGATTGGAAATTCAGCACCTGATTCCGAATAAACACCCTTCTGCGATTTGTTGAAAGGCAAGGTAATTGAATGAGTACTCAGCTTTACAATCCAATTATGGAGGAGCACCTGGCAGCGGTTGAAAAGGCATTGCCTTATTACCTCCCCAGCAATGATGATGCGTTACAAAAATCACTATATGATATAATGGCATATGCATGTGCGGCTGGCGGTAAACGGCTGCGTCCTGTTCTTGTACTTGAGTTTTGCAGAATATGCGGAGGAGATACAGCACGTGCAATTCCTTTTGCATGTGCGGTTGAGATGATTCACTCTTATTCCTTGGTACATGATGATTTGCCTTGTATGGATAACAGTCCAATGAGACGCGGAAATCCCTCTGTACATGCGGCATACGGGGAGACAATGGCTGTTTTGGCAGGAGATGCATTGCTTAATCGCTCTTTTGAAATCATGCTGGATTCATCAAACCGATGTGGTATTCCATCTGAATCGGTATTAAGGGCCGCTTCTGCCCTTGCGGATGCTTCCGGTGCCCACGGTATGGTTGGCGGACAGGTTATTGACTTACTGAGTGAGCGTAAAGCGATTAACCTTTACGAGCTGGAACAGCTTCAAAGAGGAAAAACAGCAGCATTGATAACGGCTGCATGTGAAATTGGCTGCCATATTGCAGGTGCAGGTGACGAAAAGTTGTCCGCTGCTCGAGAATTCGGAACTCAGCTTGGCTTATGTTTTCAAATTGTTGACGATATATTGGACGTTACTTCTACTTCTGTCCAGCTCGGAAAACCTGCTGGAAGTGACGGAAAACATGGAAAAGCCACATATGTGTCTCTGCTCGGCATTGAGGAAGCAGTAAAGCTAGCGGATAAACGTACTGCAGAGGCAATTACTGCATTGTCAGTGTTTGAAAGTGAAGCAGATGGATTATGTGAGTTGGCACAGGCATTACTAAAACGAAATAAATAGCGCTGTATATTGTTATACAGCGGAAAGGCATGAAAATGTATGTCGTTCCTCAACAAATTTTTCGAAAACAGAGTTCTGTTTGCAGCGATTTTAGGATGGCTGTTTTCTCAGATTGCCAAGCTACTGATTACTTTGATTTTTACAAAAAAATGGAGCATTGAGAGGCTTTGGGGTGCCGGCGGGATGCCTAGTGCCCATTCCTCGATGGTCTGCGCTCTCACGGTATCAATGGCGCGTTTTGATGGCATTAACACTCCGATTTTTGCTCTAACTGTTATGTTTGCATTTGTGACAATGTATGATGCAATGGGGGTACGGCGGGAGGCCGGTGAAAACACCCGTTTGCTGAATAA
>DHOG01000081.1:0-1390 GCA_002410715.1 Ruminococcaceae bacterium UBA5396
GTGTTCCATCCGGTCACCACCGAAGCGCGGCAGGCTCTAACCGACCCGGTCATGAACGCCTATGAACAGGCGCTCGCCGGGCAGTCTGAGGATGAGCCGGAAGACGAATCTGAAGACGAAGATCATGTACAGTCCATGTGAATTTCAAAAATCAAATGAAAGAAAGAGGTAAAAGGTTATGAAAAAGATTATTCGTTCCATCAAAAAAGCAGGGCAGAAGGTCTGCACCAAAACGGTTGCAGCAGTAAGCAATACCCGCGCATCCGGATCGGTGGATCAGGCTGTCCTCATCCTTACCAGCGTAGTAATCGGGGCTTTGGTACTTGCCGGTTTGTATACCTTGTTCGGGGACACGGTGCTGCCGACCCTGCAAGAAAAAATTGAGGGCCTTTTCAACTACGCCGGGTAAACGGCGCGAAATGCAGTGCGGGGGCGGCGCCGACCGTCCCCGTACTGTATTTCCCATTCATTTCAGAACGGGGGATTTTGATGAAAACAAAATGGATTACGCTCTTGCTTATGTCCTTTCTGACCATGCTTCCGGTGACGGGCTGCGCGGATAAAGATGCGATCAACTTTCAGCTTTTGCAGGGCGGTAAAGCAATCATGACGGCAATGGACGACGCCGAAGCCAAACTGAGAGAGGTTAAGCTGGATAGCGGAACATTGCTGTTCAAAGATGTGACCATTTCAGCAAGCAAGGGGTTATTCTACAATTCCTATACGGTGAGCATTAATACCAACGTCGCTGCAGAACCGGCGGATTATGAACTGCGGGTGAAAATGCCCGGAAAGGTTACGCAGGTTCTGGGACGAAGCGCAGACGGCAATACGGTTACATTTAAAATAAAGAATCTTTCGAAGGAATACCGTTATGCCGCCTACTCCGATTCCAATAACACGGGCACGATGATTGGGATCCTTTGCGTCCTCTCAGTTGCCGGCGGCGGGTATATATTCTTTATGAAGAGAAAGCAGGGTTAGCCATGAATGCTTACAATTATTCTAAAACGGTGGACTTGTCAGCCTCCGCTGAAATTCTTGTATTCCTTGCCTACATCGGATTTTCTTTGCTCTGTGCATTATTATTGGAAGTGCAAATAGCCAAGCGGTATGGGAAGGGACATAAGCTCTGGAAGCTGTTAATCCCGACTACGGCCGCGGCTCTTTTAATTCTCCGGTTTGGATATGCACTCGCTGCCCTGAAAGGCTGTATTCTTTTTCTGCTGCTGTTTTACGCATCGGTCAGTGATCTTACCACACGTGAGGTGGATGACAGTGTTCCGCTGATGATCGGCCTGACCGCTCTGATTGGGATCGATACAGCCGATCTAACCGGTATGCTATTGGCGGCCGTGCTCATTACTGTGCCACAGCTTGCCGTCGCTGT
>DHOG01000081.1:1582-17088 GCA_002410715.1 Ruminococcaceae bacterium UBA5396
ACCTATGGAGGGGCGGATATCAAGCTTATGGCAGCAAGCGCGTTACTGCTGGGACTTACAAAAGGTTTGCTGGCGCTTGTCGTGGGATTGTCTCTGGCGGTGGCCGTTATGCTGGTTGTACGGAAAATCCGGCATGAAAGTGCCAAAGAGCCGTTTGCGCTGGTTCCCTTCCTGTCAGCTGGATGCTTACTGGCATATATAATCTAATTCTGAAAGGATGGATTTCATGAAGAACAGAACACTTCTGGGACTTTTCTGTATCGTGCTGGCAGTAGCCGTTATGTTCGGTGTGACACCAATTGTATCGAAAATGTCGGCCGGGAAGATTATGGTTGTGCAGGTGAAACAGATGGTCGCGCAGGGCAGCATGATTACCGCGGATGATATCGTCAAAACAGAAATCGGCCGTTTTGGAGTCTCCGATACCGTTATCCGTGACGAAAAGCAGGTTGTCGGGAAATACGCGAAAACCGATCTGTACAGCCATATCAATATAACACCCGCCATGCTTTCAGATAACGCCGACAGCGCCGACGATTTATTGAAAACACTGGACGGTACAAAGCAGGCCGTCAGTATCACGGTGCCAAGCTACGCTGCGGCCGTATCCGGTAAGCTCAGAAATGGGGATATCGTCAGCATTATTGTTACGGAAGAAAGGAATACGACCATCCCTGCGGAATTGACTTATGTCAAAGTGATTACGACCACCACAAGCAAAGGTATCGATCAGGATAAAGCAGCGCAGAAAAAGGACGGAACATACGATGCGCCCGCAACGATTACACTCCTCGTAAATTCTGCGCAGGCAAAACTGCTGGCTTCATATGAAGCCAACGCGAAAATGCATATCAGCCTTGTATTCAGGGGCAATAACGAAACTGCCCAGAAGTTTCTGGACGCACAGGAAAAGGTGTTCGGAGGTGCCGTGGATGAGTAGGTCAATCGCCGTTTGGGGCTCGCCGGGCTCCGGCAAGACTTCCTTTGCCGTAAAACTCGCCTGTGCGATCTATGAGCAATATAATGCCGTGGTACTTTTACTTTCTGCCGATATGATCACGCCAAGCCTCCCGGTGCTGTTTCCTCACCGAAAAGCCTATGAACTGCCATCGGTCGGAGTTCCGCTGTCCAGGACAGAGATTACGCCGGACGAGGTGATAAGAAGTGTGGTCACCGTGAAGGATAAAATGAATTTTGGCGTTCTCGGCTTTCGTGACAGCGAAAACAAATACAGTTATCCCACTTTTGACAGCATAAAAGCCAACGAGCTGATCACAGTCTTGCAGAGCCTCGCACATATTGTGATTGTTGACTGCACGAGTGAGATGGATGAACTCTCTCAGGCGGCGGTTCAACGGGCGGATACGGTGCTCAGGCTTGCCACTCCCGATCTGAAAAGCGTATCGTTCTTCGCATCGCAGCTTTCGGTCTATGCCGATGCTGCCTACAAATGCGAGCAGCATATCGTGGGACTAAATGTAACCGACAATGATGTGTTTATGCCGCTGGAAGACACGAAAGCCCACTTCGGCGGTGTTTCTTTTACGCTCCCGTATTGCAGAGAAATTAAGCAGCAGATGCTTGACGGAGAATTGTGTAGGCGTGTGTCCGATAAAAAACACAATGCCAAGATGAAAAAAATCATTTCAAATATCATGTGAAAGGCGGTGTGACATGTCGCAGGCTATGGACTTCTGGAACGCATTAAAGCTTGCACAGGAATACATCTCTGTGCATTACGCCGCCGCTCTGACTGACCCGCAGAAGATCCCGCAGCTAAAAGCATATCTCGAAAAATATCTGCATGATCAGGATATTGTGGTCGAGAGGTTTGACAGCTACGCCTTAGTAGACGCGTTGTACAGTGAAATGGTAGAATACTCGATTCTGACGCCTTACCTCGGCAGCGATATGCTGGAGGAAATCGACGTTAATGCGTGGAACGACATTGCCCTGACGTATCTGGACGGTTCCGTCGTGAAGCTCAGGGAACAGTTCCATTCCCCGCAGCATGCGGTGGATATCGTGAAGCGGCTGCTGCATCACAGCGGAATGATCATCGACAATACCAAGCCCATCGCACAGGGGCATCTGCCTCACAACTCCCGAATCACGGCGCTGAAGGAGCCAATCGTGGATGATTCCTGCGGAATATCAGTTTCGATTCGGCTATTGCATCCGTCCCGTGTTGACCGGCAGAAGCTAATCGAATCAGAGTTCGCTACACCGGAAATGATTGATTTCCTTGAAATGTGCATTCGATATGGCGTATCAACGGTGATAGCAGGCGCAACCAGCTCCGGCAAGACCACACTCCTGAATGCGCTGCTGAACAATATTCCGGACAGCAAACGCATATTTACGATTGAATCCGGTTCCCGTGAGCTGTCGCTCGTCAAGGAACGGGATGGCAGGATTGTAAACAATGTGGTGCATACGCTGTCCCGTCCGTCGGGTAATCCGGCTTACGATATCAGTCAGGAGCAGCTTGTTGTGGCGTCGCTGCGGTTCAATCCGGACATTATCGCCATTGGTGAAGTGAGAGATACGGAGGGCTACTCGGCGGTGGAATCCTCTTTGACCGGGCATACGGTTGTCTCAACAGTTCATGCCGGTCCTGCAGGTGCGGCGCACATGCGGATTGCACTTTTATGCCAAAAGAAATTCCCGATTGATTTCAATACCTCGCTTATGCAGGCCGGGCAGGCATTTCCTTTGGTTGTCTATACGCACAAACTTGAAAACAACTCGCGCAAGATTATGGATATTTCCGAATGCAAGATCTTGCCGGACGGTTCCCGTCGTTATAACACGCTGTATCGGTACAATATCATCCGAAACACTTTTTGGAACGGACAGTTTGAGGTGGAAGGCCGCTTCGAAAAGCTGAACGTCATGTCCGATGCACTGAAAAGCAAGCTCATGCAGTTCGGCGTCCCACAGGATGAACTTAATCAATATCTAGGGAAGGAGAGCGTATTCAAATGATTCTGTTATCGATTCTTTCGTCTGTACTCTTGAATGCTGCGGTCGTCTTGCTTTTAGGACTGACGCCTGAAAGAATTACCGATGACTTCATGAAGCTGATTGCGCCGAAGCAATCCTTGCGTGACAGGGTGAAAATCGCACAGGGACGGAAACGGAGCCGGAAACTCGCCGCCGAGCTGAACCATATCCGCGACGTAATGATTGCAACAGGTAACGGCGCAAAATTTTCAATGGTATGTGCGTTGTCCATGGTTCTGCTCGTTTTCGGCGCGGCATTTGCTCTGATGATTAACAACCCGTTTTTGATTCCGATTATGGGTATATCGTTGAGCTTGATTCCGTTTTTATATGCCAAGAGTACGATTCGTTTTTACAACCGGCATGTGGAAGAAGAAATGGAAACGGCTCTGTCAATTATCTCGACCTCGTATGTCCGATCCGACGATATCGTATCGGCTGTCAGGGAGAATATCAGTTACCTTAAACCGCCGGTACGGGAGATTTTCAAAGGCTTTGTGGGAGAGGCCACGGCTATCACCTCCGACCTCAAAGCCGCGCTGGAAAACCTGAAGGCAAAGGTGGACAATGAAATATTCGCTGAGTGGTGCGATACGCTGATTCAGTGTCAGGATGACCGGTCACTTAAAGATGCACTTCTGCCGGTGGTAAACAAGCTGATCGACATCCGTATCGTAAATAATGAGCTGAAAACGATGCTGTATTCCGTCCGGAACGAATACTCCACGATGGCGGGTTTGGTTGTCGGCAACATCCCGCTTTTGTATATGCTAAACCGAGATTGGTTTACAACGCTCATAAACAGCCTTCCCGGTAAAGTCATAGTTGCGATCTGCGGTCTGGCAATCCTGATCACGGCGAGGCTGATGTTTAAATACACAAGACCGATCCAATATAAGCGTTAGGGGGGAGCGGCATATGATAAACGTATTACCTGGAGTTCTGGTTGGCGTCGGTACCTTTTTGATCTGCGCCGACCTTCTGAGGATTCCGAGCGTCAAGACCAGCAAATCCCTTATAACATTATCAAAGCGCCAGAAGAAGAAAACCGGTAGCCTTGAGCTATGGCTGCGGGGGCTAGCCGATTGGGTGGCGAAACATCTTCGGCTGAACGAATACAAACGACTGCAGTTGGAGAGTGATTTGAAGACCGCCGAGATGAATATATCGCCCGAATTGCACATGGCAAACGCCATTGTCAAGGCAGGATTGATCGGACTGCTTGCTGTCCCGGCATGGTTCATATTTCCGTTGGTTATGCCGCTGGTGCTGATGCTGGCGTTCACCGTATATCTGAAGGGATTTAAGGGCGTAAGCGAAAGAATCCGGGCAAAGCGGGAAGCCATCGAATACGAGCTGCCGAGGTTGGTTTTCACGATTGAGAAGACGCTGATGCATTCCCGTGATGTGCTGACGTTACTGGAAACCTACCGCGGGAACGCTGGGTCGGAACTGAAATCGGAGCTATCGGTCACTGTGGCTGATATGCGAAGCGGTAATTACGAAGCGGCACTGACGCGGCTTGAAGCCCGTGTCGGCTCCTCCAGGCTTTCGGATGTAACCCGCGGACTGATCGGAATACTGCGCGGCGATGACACCGCTGTCTACTGGTCGACGCTGGCGGTCAAATTTGCCGATGCCCAGCGTCAGATTTTGAAGAAGAAAGCGATGAAGGCCCCCGCGAAGGTAAAACGGCTCTCTATGGTACTGCTTATATGTTTTATGGCGGTATATATGGTAGTCATCGTGACAGAAATACTTACAAACATGGGGGCGATGTTCGGATGACAAGAATAAGAGTGGTTATCAGTTCCCGCCGCGCAGAAGGCTATATTGACACGGTGGTCAGCGTGATGATTATAATGATGCTGATCGTTCTATCGATCAATGTGTTCTCTTTCCTAACGGCCAAGCAGGATATGGATTATTTCACCCGTGAGATGGCGGAAGCGGCGTCCGTAAACGGAGACACCGACAGCATAAATACGCATACCCGGTATTATGAACTATGCGGTGAAACCGGCTTTGATCCGAGCTATTACTGGACGGCCGATTATTATAACGGTTATTACGGACATGTTCAATATGGCGACACCATTCGCGTTACAGTGCAGTATACGAAGTATTTGGAATGCTTCGGCATATTCCGAATCCCGGTTACGATGAGGGCGACGTATTCTGCATTGTCGCAGGTTTATTGGAAATAGGCGGTGGGAATATGAGCAATAAGCAAGGAGTTTCCTATATTAAAACAGCGGTCTGGACACTGGTCATTTGCATGATTTTGTCCCTTGCTATAACCTATGCCTCGCTGATGACGCTGATCCAGAACGCCGAAAACAATACTCAAAGGGCATTGGATAGCTTTGTAACCGAGAATTCCAAGCTGATTTACAATTCACTGAAAAAAGCCAGCGATTTCACGGAAAGTTTAAACAAAAGTTTCTATGTTTCCGCCGTTTCTGAGGAACTTGGTATGGACATTTCTGGTAATGTGTTGTATCATGAGAACGAGCAAGGTGTCATGATCTACCAAATTGCTAATCCGAATGTTGCCTACGAATGGGAGGACACGCTGAAGCTCAGGGCAACATACGATATTATCCTTCCCATGAGGTTTGCAGGACAGACTGTCGTTACACTGCGAATCCCTCAAAAGGTGGTATCGTACTATAATCTGAAAACAGATTAGAAAGGATTAGTGATCAATATGATGAAGTTACTCAAAAACAAAACCTTTATCGCTGGCATTTCCGTTGCACTGGCCGCCGTGGTTATCGTTGCGGCGGTGGTACTGGTCGCAGACAGGAAATCCATTCCCGCAAAGCAAAATAGTGTTTCTACGGAATCCTCGGCAGAAGTTCACGTGAAGGTATCGATGCCATCGGAAACGGAACCTTCCGATGCCGGAAGTGATGCCCACAGTGATGGGAGCGCGCTTACTGTGGATGTGTGGCTGAAAAATTCTAATACCACAAAAGCGCCAAAAACCCCTTCTGCAAGAGCAGAAGAAAACTCTCGTACCGGCACAAAGACGCCGGATAAACCCGATGACACTGTATCCGTTGGCACCGGAAAAAACACATCCTCCGATCCGAAATCACCGGGCAGTTCGACAGACGGTGTGATTGGCGTGGAGCCTGTACCGCGCGGAGAAGAACCGTCAGGCGCAAGCGGCGTCAAGCCGCAGAGCACGGATTGGGTGTCCATCAACAGTAATATTCCGCAGGAGCTGTATAACTACAACTATACGCTTATAGATGACGAAGAAATCATCACCGGTGCGCAAATGAAGTGGCGTGGTTACACAACATGGAATGAGGCTACCGATGCTGCGAAAAATGGATTGGCACAATATTTTACAATTGATTATCGTAAAATCACCAGCACCGATCCCAATGACCGCGATAAGTTTCTGACCGATCTTGTCTACTGGACCGGTGAAGCTGCGCACATGGACATATGTGAGTACATGAAATACGCAATCAACAACAAGATCATCTCAACTGCTAGTGTAGTAACAGACGGAAGTCTGATGTATAATAACGGCTATCAGCTGATTCGTGCGCGTGTTTACGTCACCTTTCAAAGCGGCGCGGGAGCATATGGGCTGCAGAACGGCGTCAAATATTATCGGGACGTTGAAGTTGCTGTCTATCCTTCCAACCATGAGAACCGGTACGGTTTCGGGGCATGCAATGATTTTAATGTACTCATATTCAGTTATCTTAACAACCTCTGTGCATGGAAAAGGCATAGGTGAATGACCATGAAAAATAAAACACTAAAACTTTTTCTCGCTATGGCGCTGACAACTGTCGGCGCTGTTTTTTTATCCATTTCTGCAAGCGCTGCAACATCAGAATACTACGCCGATGATATGCAGCAAAAGATCGTACTGACCACATCCATGCCGTCTTATGATGGCAGCGCGGGGTATGCCATATTTACGTTGGGATTTTTGATAAACATCAACAATGGCAGCACTTCCCGAACCGTCTTTCTGGAAGGTGCTATGGAATATCATAATTTCAAATATTCTGCGATCATTTCAGAATTCAAAACCGAACATGGCTCGGCGGGTAAGCAAATGGCAGAAAACTATTTTTACAATTATAATGGCTCCATGACACTCAATACTGTATTCACTTTGTTTCAAAAAGGCGACGTTTACAACAGCAGTGTATATGGGGATTATCGTATAAAGATGGGCGGCGTGTGGGGTTATGTGCAGGCCAAGCTCAACGGCTCCAGCAACGCAGCCACACCGACTGAGGAGGTAGCCGCCTCAAACTGGACATCACGTATTAAGAAATTCCCGGTGAAATTCTGGAACTGGAGCAGCAAATCGTATATCTGGAGCACCTACGCTACCCGCATGAACAACGCAAAGACCTCGGTCTATACGCTAAGCCCCTCCACATTTACGGCCTCCACAGTTCAGAATTATTCGGCACCGTATTATGCATCCAGCTGGCAAAACGCGGCTATGCTCAGTGAATTCGGACAGAACTCGGTTTATTCCATACGTGAGTATTATAAACGAACCATCGTCCGCAGCAATCCGACCAACTTCCGGGTCAGTGAAATTCAGGTAGACAGTACCATCACGGAAGATGGAACGGTTAATGTACTCTACTCCAACGACCACAATGAAAAAGGTACACAAACCGTCAAAACCAACTTGATCTTAACCAACGGCAGCAGCATTGATTATGATCTGTCGCTGGATACCAACAATTACTCCGGTTGCTGGGTGACCTATTCGGTATCCGGTTATGCAGAGGGCAGCCAGACACTAACCGCTACTATAAACGGTGGAACAAGCGGTTCTCATACCTATGCTGAGTCTACCTATTCCGATAATGTACGCACCAAAGCGGTAACAGTCAAGCTATTGCGAGATTTCGGAACATGGGGATTAACTGCTTATAACGCCGCCGGAGAGCAAGTCACCGGATACAGCAGTGCGCGGCTGGTAGAAAACACTGTCTGCACCTTTCAAGTGAACTGGACGAATTACAAGAACATCGCGCAAAGCAATGTTAAATGTGAATTGTTTCTGGATGACGTTTTGTTTTACACCGATTATATCAGTTTTTCAGGAGGATATCAGACCGTTACCCGGACATACACCAAAAACATCGGATGGGGCACATCCAACCGTGTACTCAAAGCCCGGATCAACTATGCCAACAAAGACAGTGAAACCGATCCATCTGACAATGAGCGCACAGAATCGTTCGACATCCGTGAATACAAGGATTTTTCGATCAGTGGTCTATCAATATCCAGCAACTTTGTTTATGAAAACCAGACCCTGACTGTCACCTGCCGGACAGACAACTGGAACCTTTATAAAGCTTACAGCAACATTCCTGTTGAGCTTGTTTTCAATGGGAAGGTAGTCGCTGCGCAGTATGTCAGTTTTTCCGCATACGGCATTGGGTATCACACTTTTACGCTCAATGTTGGAAGTGGCACGGGAGTCAAAAGCATCTATGCGCGTATCAACTGGAATGACCGATCGTCGGAAGCGAATACCGCGAATAACCAGACGGTTTCTGAAAATATCACGGTAAACAGCGCGGCAGATGCAGGCATTACCATGATTACACCAAACAGCAGTTATCGCGCCGGGACGGAAGTAATCACCAGTTATAGGATCAGTGATTACAGCGCGCGCAGTCTGGTACCGGCCGACATCGCGTCAGTCAGATTTTATGCGTACTATTATAACAGCAGCGGTTCGTTGGTATATCTTGCGGACACTTTAAAAAGCACGGTTATCCCCGCTTACGACAGCAACCTTATATATTTTAAATGGTATATTCCAGCTGACGCGGCAGATAGGTATGTTTATTTGTATGCATATGTTTCCTCAGACGTTTATGACGGTAATTCGAGCAATAATTATGTTTACGACTCGCAGTATATATATTCTGAACCCACATCCCAGACGCCAGACACACAATACGAAGAAACGAGTCCGGCCGGATGGACATTAAATTCCCCGCCCACATCGTATTCCGACACGGCAACATGGAGCGAATGGACTTATTCAAATGGTACATTTGTCAGGAAAACCTATGGGATTAGAATTTCCCCCATGGTAACCATAACGCCCGACAGCGATTCTCCGTCTGCTCGATATATAAACGGACAGTGGCAGATGAGATCGGGATATGGGTTTATGCTCTCGCTTTATCCGGGCAGAACGCCGGTCAACGGTACGGTCTATCCGAGTAGTACCGCGTACACTGCCGTTCAGCGGGCCTACGCGTTATTCCCTGAGTTTTCGTATCAGACATCATCTGGTAATTATCGCTCCCTGCAGCTGCTGTCAGGCACCTTTCAACTCCCGGCCAATTCATACGCGGGCGGCAAAAGGCTGCACTACACACCTTTGTGGTACCCAAACAGAAGTTATATCGCATCCAGTTATTTATATGACCAGTGGACACCTGCTGGCATGATATCGGCAAGGGCAAATTCCAACGCCATTCTCATCAATGGTTCGCTGTATGATAATTATTACATTGGAAGGAATTGATGCAGCCCTGAGAATCAAATCAACTAAAATGGAGGTTTTATCATGTTCAAGAGAATTCTCAATCGAAGGACACTGATCTATCTTATGATATTTATGTTTATTATGAGCTCACTTGTGCTTCCAGCTCTTGCGGCAGGGGATGTGGCCGGGGCAATTGAGAATACGTGGAATGCAGCTAAGACACAGATTAAGAGTGTGGTCAACAATGTCATATTTCCGATGATTGATCTGATTCTAGCAGTTATATTTTTTGCAAAATTGGGCACCGCTTATTTCGATTATCGGAAACACGGACAATTCGAGTTAGCTGCACCAGCAATTTTATTTGCCTGCCTGATTTTCACTTTGACCGCCCCTTTATATGTGTGGCAGATACTCGCATAAGGACGGTGAAAAAAAGAGGGGAATCAAAAGATTGGATATCATCTTCAAAAGTAAAGAAAAGGCAACCCTTCGCAAGGTTGCCTTTCAATAAAAAATCATAAGTAGGGTTCTATTTTAAAATTGTAATCCAATCGTTTGAATAACCTACAAGCTGAACAACTGTATCTTTGTCCATTTTAGGAGGTTTCTTTACACTAATAGCTACAGCATCTGTGGGAATTTCTTCAATGACAGTAAACTGTGAGCCATGTGGTTGCCAAGTGAAGCGATGTGCCTTGGTGCTTTTTAAGTAACCCTCTAAATTTTTATTCTTATTCCATTTAAAATAATAAAGCTCTGGATCGTATCGTAAGGTATCAAACTCAAAAACTAAAAAATCATCAAAGGTTTTCCCTTTTACCAGTACAACAGTACGAACAAATTTAAAGATTTGCCTTACGGCTGAAACTCGCTCGTTCCAAATATCCAAAATTAGTTTTCCAATATGGTTTGGATCTTGATGCAAGATTTCATCCTCGCCATAAGAATAAGCTGGAGAATTTCTACCACTAATAAGTCGAACCTGAGTTTGATTTAAAATATTTTTACTTGAAGCAATAACAGTTTTCGCACCCCAGCAACAGTTGTTTAATACAACATCGTCCAATCCTACATTAGAAGGTTTCCACTCTGCACCGATACAACTTGCAAAGATTTGTTCCCACTCGCTTCCTTCTAACGAATAAGAATCTTTTGTTGCCATTAAATAAACTAATTCTTTTCCAAGCCTTTCAATAAATTGTCTGGGGAATTTATTTAGTTCAAAAGGCGGGGTAGCCTTATTAACCGTTCTAAGGCGTGGCTCCCTATCAGCCATAATTTTCACCTACCATTCATAATATGACACTATTTTCATTTTATCACGAATGATAGGTTTTGTCTATGAAATAAAACTACAGTAACATTATTGTTGAGTTTCTGAAAAAACAAGTGGTATAAAAGAATCCAAAACAGCCGAAATCATATCAACAGGTACTGCATTGCCAGCTTGCTTTCTAATCTGAGAATCGTTTACTACCATCTTGAATTTGTCAGGAAATCCTTGTAGGCGCAACATCTCCCGAGGAGTCAATCTACGCTCTCCATTCACCAATAAATAGTTATAAGATGCTCCAGCTCTTAATGCACACGAATATGGATAAGACGAAATATTTCCCCCCTTATTTTCATGCCAAATTGCTAAATCATATTTAGAGGTATGCATTGATTTCCGTTTTTCCACGATAGCAGGAGAAGCCATATGTTTTGGGTCAACCTTACTTTCGAGTATATCCTTAAGGGTCTTACCATTTGTGACTTTTTCAGGCCATTTCATATTAAACGGAACCTTGGCACCGACTATTACAATGCGTTCACGTTTTTGTGGTAAACCGTAGTCTAATGCGTTTAAAACTTTATAGTCAACGCAATATCCCATGTTCTTAAGGGCTTGGATAATGGTCTTAAATGTTTTACCTCCATCATGACTAACTAACCTTTTAACATTTTCAAGAACAAATGCTTTAGGTTTTTTTGCATCAATAATTCGTGCAATTTCAAAAAACAAAGTGCCTCTGGTATCATCAAAGCCTTTCCCTAAACCAATTATACTAAAAGGTTGACACGGGAAACCAGCAAATAATAAATCGTGGTCGGGTATGCTATCAGAGCTAATTTTAGTTATGTCTCCGCTCGGCATCTTACCAAAATTAGCACAATAACTTTTTTGGGCATATTCATCTATATCTGAACTAAAAACATATTTTCCTTTAATATGCAGCCTTCTAAATGTCTTTTCACTTGCAAATCGAAATCCACCGATTCCACAAAATAAATCAATAACTCTAATTTCATCTACAAGCTTACCCGCGGTAGTTTCTTCATAGAATAAATTGCCCACAGGAACATCTAATATTTTAGATAATTGTAAAACCATGTCAATCGACGGGTGACTTTTCCCGTTTTCAATGGATGTTATCGTCCTTCTTGAAACACCTACTAAGGCAGCTAAATCCTCTTGAGTGATATTTTTTTGTTCTCGGTTAATCTTAACAGTATTAATCATAGCAGCCACTTTCTTTAGGCATTTTTCTTTAAAATGCGAAATAATTTTCTCATTTAAATTATAATCTCTCTTGGCGGTATCGTCAAGTAGGTATTGTAACTTTGATATAGCTTTCTCTCAAGACCTACCCTGGGATATCATCGGAATGTAAAAATAAGCGATGCTATCAACAATAGCACCGCTTATTTTATGCCTTTTATTTCATCAGTATGTACAGTTCTTTAACAACCAATTTTGCTAGGTATTTATTCGTATCCCGATATTGAATCAAATTTTCTGTATCTCCGGTGATCACACATTGAGGAACTGTCTTTTTAAGCTTTATTCTGCCGTCCTCAACCCAAATATCCATCATACAATGGCTTATATTATGTTTTGCCCGGTATGTCTGCGGGAGAATCAAATACCCGAGTATATCCTGAATCGTTGCATTCGGGTTGTGTGAATTCGTTTTCAGTGTAATAATCCCATCATCATCAGGTTCAGAAACATGAACTTTAACATTCGATTGATTTTCAATCCCTAGCTCTTTTCGGAACTCAGCAGGTATAAAGATTCTTCCCAGTTCGTCAAATTTTCTTTGGATCAATGCCTTTTTCATAACTACTACAACCTTTCTTTCTGTACACAGTCACTTTTTGCAACTGTATAAAATAAATTTCCTAGTGTTGAATACTGTTCAACACTAACTGCCATATTATACTATAAAATGAGGGCGTGGTAAACAGTATTTAACATAAAGGATGAAATTTAATGTACAAGCTAAAATCTGCAGATGGGAGCAATAACCTATGCGGCAAAAACCTCATAAGAATTCGCCAAGGTATGAACCCGCCGTTGTCCCAGCGCGGGCTGGCGAAAAAGATGCAGGTAATGGGTTATGACGTCGATAATCACTTCATAAGAAGAATTGAAACCGGTGAGCGCTTTGTAACAGATATTGAAATCAAGGCGCTTGCAGAAGCACTAGGTGTTTCCTACAATGAGCTGATCGACGGCTAACCGGTTTGGATAAGGATTCACAGGCTATCTGCATTGCAAGCTTAAATCCATCGATGAACCGGTCTTCACCGATTAGTTTTGTGAGCTCCGCATAGGAATCACATAAGCTTTGAAATTGTATCTTCGTGTTCCCCTCCAATATCTGCTCGATCTTGTCTTCTCCGTCAGCGACTGCATCCATCGCTGCACGCAATTCAGGGTTTCTGAGCGGCCCTTTGTCTGCTGGCGATAATCCACCGTAATACATCGTCTTTAAAATATTCTTCCGCTTTCTTTTACTGGTCATACTGTGACCCGTCCTTTCCGCTGCTATCAGCGATAAAATCGAAAGCAAATAAAAAAGCGCATACAAAGGTGAGCGGTCATTAACCGTAATCCCCTGCATGCGCGAATAGTCTTGTGAAGCACTATAAAAAATGTTACAATGATCCCGTCATAGTGCCAAACGAGCACTTCGTGTTCGTGGTTGCGCAGGGTGGCAGCTTCACCTTTTCGCAGGGCTGGTGTGTTAGTAGCGCATCAGCCTGCTATGACATTATTTTATTGAAGCCAACTTAGTTAGCTTGCTTTACGTTGTGTTCTATATAAGCTCTGAAATGAAAATAAGTCAAGTAGGAATTGCTCGCTTTTATACAAAGGCGAGCTTTTTTGTTATGCTGATAAGAAATAGGGTGATTATTTTGTTTGATTGGATCAATATATTAACAAGCGGCATCGGCGATGCCATATCCAGCGGCCTTTCAAAATCGTGGGAGGAAATATCTAATTCCATATGGAATAAGTTGATTGAGTGGATTTATAAAGCCATTTATGATGCTCTTGCCGATTTCTTTACCAAAATGAGCAATATGGGTGTGAAACTGTTTGATTTATCGTGGGTAAAAGCCATGATAAATTTGTTTTCCCTGTTCGGATGGGCGCTGTTTATTGCGGGATTGGTTGTCACAATCTTTGATGTCGCAATTGAATCACAGACCGGCAGGGTTAACATAAAAACCGCATTTATCAATGTACTGAAAGGCTTCTTTGCGGTTAACCTATTTACGGTGGTGCCAATAGAGCTTTATAAATTTTGCATGAGCTTACAAAACACCTTTTCAAAAGATTTGTCATCCGTATTTGCATATCAGATGGGAGAATCGTCAACCATTGCAGGTGCAGCAAGTTCTGCACTAAGCACGATGACGGGAACCCCTAGTCTATTCCACCTGCTTGCCCTTATCGCTCTCGGCTATTGCGTTGTGAAGATATTCTTTTCCAATATCAAACGGGGCGGGATTCTGCTGATACAGATAGCTGTCGGCAGTTTATATCTGTTCAGTATTCCGCGAGGATATACGGATGGTTTCAATGCATGGTGCAAGCAAATCATCGCATTATGCTTAACCGCATTCTTACAGACAACGATGTTATTTCTGGGATTGCTGACATGGCAGACAGATATGCTGCTGGCCATCGGAATCTTGATGGCAGCAAATGATGTGCCGAGAATAGCTCAGAATTTTGGGCTCGATACGAGCGTCCGGGTCAATATGATGAGCGCGGTGCATACTACCACGACGGCCGTCAACCTCACAAGAGGCTTGGCGCGGACAGTCAAATAAGGATGGATGCACATTTTCTGTAAAACTCCATGCATCACTTGACACTATTCCGGTATACCGATATAATAGTAGTGGGGAGTGGGCATAATGATTATAAATGATCTACTGAATCAACAGAATATGACCAAATACCGTCTCGCAAAGCAGGCGGAGATTCCTCATACAACGCTAAATGACATCTGTAACGGCAAGACGCGCATTGAAAAATGTTCTGCGGAAACGATATACAAGATTGCGAAGGTGCTCCATGTGCCAATGGAGGTGCTGCTGCAAGGCGCTGTCGGCGACAGCCTGCCGTCCGAGCGTGAACGCTCCTATGAATACGGTTTGCCCGGATATCTCCAGCATGATCTTGACGCCTATAAGGCCGCTCTAAAAAACGGGTCGGGTCTTCTGGATTGCTTATGGGGAGAGCTGTATGGAAGCATCAATGCCGCAGCAATCAGCGACGGCGTGATTACGCCGGAACACGCGGACTATCTAAGACAAAAGTATCTATGGAGGTGAGCGAGTGGCAGAACCGATTGATTTTACCAACTGCAAAAGAGTGTTAGGCAAGGCGTATAACGGGGCCAACGGAAAGAAAATCGCCATTGAGTATAACGGGAGCCAGTATATGCTGAAGTTTCCTCCATCTGCGGATAAGAGGCCGACAGAGCTATCATATTCGAACAGCTGCATCAGTGAGCATATTGCCAGTAGTATATTCAATCTTCTTGGAATCCCCGCCCAGCAGACTATGCTCGGAACCTTCGAGGTAAACGGCAAAATTAAGGTCGTGTGTGCCTGCAAAGACTTTACCCCTGATGGTAAGACGCTGTATGATTTCTGCTCGATTAAGAATACGATTATTGACTCCGAGCATGGCGGCAGC
>DHOG01000102.1:0-12236 GCA_002410715.1 Ruminococcaceae bacterium UBA5396
GCTTGGTTCGGGACCAAGAGGCCGTGTGTTCGAGTCACATCACTCCGACCATCATGTGGTACATACTACCAAAAACCAGTCGTAATCGAAAGATTATGGCTGGTTTTTTAGTAGTATTATAAAGCTTTCATAACATAATTCAATTTATGAGAGCTTTATAATTTTATTTATAACGCTAAATTGTTATCAACAGTCTCCACTTTATTAACCTATCGAAACTAATTACCAGTAATAAAATTTATCTTTTATTATCACCATGATTTTTACAGTCTTTCCCGTTTATGCAATTACCGAGTTGCTTTTGATAAATACAGAAAATTTCACTCGGAAATAATTCGAAAATTTTATCAGAATTTTTGGCTTTCATTTTCATCAATAAAATATAACGATGATTATATTGCATTTACGTATGCATTTAAATATAACAACAAGATATATTGGTATATAAAAACCTACGACCCCGATTTTGCAAAATACAGTCCTGGACATTTAGCTGCATCGTATGACCTTGGTTTTATACAAAACAGCGAAATTACAGAGGTGGATCTTATGAGAGGGGAAGAAGAGTACAAGCTACATTGGACAGAACGATATCGCATTAATTACAGATTTGTTCTTTTTAAAAACAATATAAAAGGTCTCGTATATAAATTTTATATTATGATAATGGACAGGTTGTATCATACAAAACGCTTTTATCGGCTTACCCGGTATTTATATAAAGTATTACGGCAATGTAAATTGCTGTTTGAAAAGCAGTAACCGAATATAATTTATGTATGAGCAAGAACAGAATGGTATCATTATAAAGCAAGACATCTGACACTTTGGCAAATCCCTTGAGTGATATCCAAATATCGAGGTTCGGAGGCGAGGGGCGAGATTGTGCAGCTTTTGCTTAATTGGGCATAGATATATTGAACACCCAAAAGGCTGCGCACAGCCTTTTGGGTGTTGATAAAACCATATTCTTTTTACGGATTTGGTCAGGCACTTAATCTTCTCTGTAGGGTTCTTAGATACTTCTATAATCGTGACTGTATTTCTGCCGCAGCCAGTTTGCGTAGCGGAATATTCTTAGTTGCACAAAGTGCTGCAGCAATTCCGGCACTTTCTCCAATTGCAGCACAGATCGGCATAGCACGGAAATTCGAGTGTGCCATATGCGTTCCTGAAATGTTTCTCCCGCAGAGCAGCAGATTTTCAATTTTCTCTGGCACCATGCACCTATAAGGAATGGTATAGCTCTTTTGATGGGGGAAATGCTTCTGAACTCCCGTTTCGTCCAATCCTGATCCAGTCAGGTTATGAACATCAAAATTAAAGTGCGCTCCCCGCACGACCCAGTCCTCAAATTGCCTCGCTTGGAGAATATCCTCTTGGGTCAGTTGGTAAACACCCTTGAAGTGCCTTGTTTCACGTATGCCTATCAAGGATGCGGAGGAAACAATAAAGCATTTTTCATATCCGGGTACATATTCACGTAGGAATGCTTCGATGGAATAGAGTTGTCCCCGGCAGACCGCTTCCGCACGCGTCAGGGATAGAACATCGGTACCGTCCACGTCAACGCAGTTTGTCATATTGCAGGTAACCACGCCCGGAAGGGTGGTGGGATATAAAAGCACGTGCCCTGCCGGATTTGGCAGGTGTTTTCTTGCCAGTTGCTGCAGCTCACCTTTCGGTGTTTCAAAGGTGCTTTCAAATGAATGCAGATAAACCGCGCGGGAGGTATCCACTCCTGCAACCTTGAACATAAGAGTAGCAGGCTGCATTTTGCCGTCTTCTTCTCTCCCCTTTTGATATTCTACTCCGCTGGCCGCTGCAATGTCACCGTCACCGCTCGCATCAATGATGATCTTTCCCCTTAGCACCGATCGTCCCGATTTGCTCTCGGTAATGACACCGGCCACGCGGCCGTCTTCTACAATTGGCAGGCAAGCCACGGTATAAAGCCATACCTCAACACCCGCATCCGAAAGCATGTGCCAATAAACGTTCTTAAGCTTCTCCGGATTAATCCATACATCTGGTTTTTCGTGAAAAGTGCCCTCGTTGCAACGGGCACTTTCCCGAATGATCTCGCTAAACATCTTGCTTTCCACGCTGCCCGTCCAGTGGCTCATCAGTCCCGCTGTGGACATTCCGCCTACTGTTCCCTGCTGTTCGATTAACATCGTTTTTGCGCCTGTCCGTGCTGCCGAAACTGCAGCTGCCACGCCGGATGGACCTCCCCCGACCACAAGAACATCAACATTGCGGACAATTGGTATCTCTCGCCGGGGTTCAATATACACTCGATTTGTCATAAAAATCACACCTTCTGCGCCCCGACCGGAAAGGCGCATTATTAATAAAAGCCGAAAAACATTGCGTCACACAACACTTTTCATTATAATGATACTATTACAATAAATTAAACACCTTAAATAAACTATAATATATCTAAAATATATTACACAATTAGAAGGGATTTAATTGACAGAGCTTGTAAAGCAAATTTCTCGTTATATTCAGCATCTGAATAAAGAATACGAATTCCAGATAACCATCCATGGGTTTACAGGGATGCTGTCTAACTTCATTGAGCTAGTTCCTTATAATATTCATGAAAATTCTTACTGCCTCTACGTCAAGACAAACAAGGATGTATGGAACCAATGTATATGTCGGCAACAAAAGGTGATTGAGCATTGCCAAAATGGTATATTTTACGGTATGTGCTATGCAGGCGTGGAGGAATATGTCCTTCCTGTCACAGACGGGCAGGGCATTATCGGGTTTGTTAGTGTAAGCGGATATCGAACCGATCCTGAACAGGCATGCCGCCGTATGGAGATTCTGTCTAAAAAGTACTTGCTGGACAAAGAGCAGCTCAAGCAGATTTATCAGCAGCATTTACGTGAAACCCCCCCGCCACAGATGTTTGTCGACACCATGGTTTCTCCCCTATGCGCCATGCTTCGGCTGTTGTATATCACATGGCTGAGAATCTATGAAACCATGAGCATCAATGACTGTAATTCGGATTATATTTATAGCTATATCATCCATTACCTGAACCGGAATTACAACCAGCGTGTTACACTGGAACAAATAGCGAGTCAATGTCATTGCAGTAAATCCTATATCATGCAGATCTTCAAGCACAAGGGCAAAGGTACTGTCTGGCGCTATATTACCGGACTGCGAATGGAAAAGGCCCGAATGCTGCTGACTGAATCCAGGTTGCAAATTGGCGAAATTTCTGAAAGGATCGGTTATAGTGATTCTAATTATTTTACCAATACCTTTCGTAAGGAAAACGGAATTTCACCCAGCGCATATCGAAATCAATTTCGACAAATAGAGAAAGAAAAATAACCCTGTATACAAGCTGATTTTGGCTTTGTAAACAGGGTTATCATGATTCTAAAAATATATCACCCTCCCGATTTCACGATATGACCGACAGCTCTATTAGCGTTTCGGCATCCTGTATGAATGCTTCTATGGAATCGTTCTTAACAAACTCGAGAATGATTGCATGATTTCCGTCTTTTATTACATTGAGATAGGCAGACCATGCATCGAAGCCTTCTTTTAACAGAAAGCGTTCATTCGCCTCCCAGTGAAAAACATGAACATTGGCAAGCCACGGCTTTATTTGCTGCAATCCCCCCAAATTATCTGCATGGCTTATTTGGGGGTTTGGCTGCCATCCGGTACAGACAAAGGGATGATCGATGCCTTTTAACACCCTGCAGGCGCTTTCGCTATCTTGGGTTAGAGAGTTGCGATGATACTCAAAGGCTGTTTTTATACCTTTTTTGGCGCACATATCCCCCATGATTTTCCCGTTTTCTATAACCTTATCATAATAGGTATGGTCTGCTTTGTCAGGGGAACGGTTTCCACACCATACCCGAATCAATGGAGCACCAAGCGCCGCCGCGGTTTCCAAAATCGGCATAAAATCCTCTCTCGGATTTACAGAATCGGAAAGCGTGTAATAAGACCCGTACGAAAGCACCTTTAAATCAGCTTTTCTGGTAGCCGCTCCTGTTTTCTCGGCATTTTCAATATCGGTTGGCGGCACATGAATATCGCCACCCCATTCGATTCCATCCAATTCAGCCTCTACTGCAAGCTGTATAACAGCTGATACATCTAATTTCCGAAAGGTGACAGAGGTAACTCCGGTAGAAAACATTTTCATCCCTCACTTTCACTTAACAAAACTGCCTTTTCAAAGCATGTCTGCAATCGGTCATACAGCCCGTCCACATATGTTATCACACTGCTGGGGTTCTGTTTCTGCTTCTTGAGAATGCGGCCTTCCTCAAAATTCCGGATTTCAACCTCGGACTGAATCATATTGATGAAACGTGTGTGGGACATGGCGGTTTCGATGCCGCAGGCAACCGGTTTTCCACTGTTGATGGTTTCAATGACCGCCCATATTTTCTCTCGCTCCTTTGGATCGGGCGCAAGGCTTTCTTGATAACATTCATCGTCAGCAAAAATTTCAACCTTGCGGGTTACCATATTGCATTTGATGACCGCGTTTTCGAATTCCAGTTCAAAATACGGCTGCTGCAATCTGTCAATGGCGTGGGAAGCTGCAAAATACAGCGGGATTCCGCAGTCGGTCTGTATTCTGGTTGTAATGGTATCAAAATTCTCTATCTTGTTTGCCCGATACAGCTCGGTTTCATGAGATGTGGGAAGCGCCGAGGTATTCATGGTTTTTCCCGCCAGATAAAACAGGTTGTGCAGATAGTGGGCGCAGGCGTTGTTGGCAACGCTGTCATAAACATAGTTTTCGCCCGACTTGATTCTGCCTGCCCATCCCCGCTGATAATAAATATTATCTCTCGGTCCTAAGGTGATATCCTTGAAAAGCAGAGGTTGCCCGTATCTACCTTTCATTATATCTGCTTTGATTGCCTGAATCCCCGGATTAAAAGAATACTGGTAACCGATTGCCACCTGCAGGCTGCTGCCGTTCTGAGCGTCAAGCATTCTGTGCGCCTCATCCATTGTGGCGCACAGGGGTTTTTCACATAGCACATGACTGCCATGCTGTAGCGCGTAGAGTGTCTGGGATTCATGCAGATGAATGGGGGTGGCAATACACATGAGATCCGCTTCTTGTTCTTTATAAAAATCTTCCATGCTTTCATAAATTGGAATATTCTTATCTCGCAACTGATTAATATAACTGCACTTTTCGGCATAGGGGTCAATACAACCGGTGAATTCCAGTCCCCGTTTCTCGCATTCTTCCAGAAAAGCAGTGCCATATATCATACCGTATCCGCCAATGCCCGACAATGCTACTGTTTTTATCCTTTTCATACCGATATCCTTTCCAAACATTGCAATAATTATTTTGTTACAATAAAATTGAGAATCATGTTTGTTACGTGATCTGTACGTTTTTGTATCTGTTCCGGCTTATTAAAATCAATCTGCATAACCTGTGACATGGTATGGATGTTGGAAAAGTAAGAGAATGTAAACATATTCAGTGACAGAATAATTTCTTCGATATCCGTGTCCTGCCGGAATACGCCTTGTTTAATCCCTCTTTCAAGAACACAGCGGGCGGCACGAATGGCGTAATCCTTGATCATCGGCACATCGTTTGCCTTGATATATCTTGCTTGGTTGAGGTTTTCCCACATAATGAGATTCACAAAATTCCGGTCACTGTTTAAAAATTCAAAATACATTGCAATGATGTTGCGGATTGCCTGAACACAATCTGCGTTGTCATTTAGCAGCTCCTTTTCACGTTCCGTAATCCTTGAGTAAACAACACCAAGAACCTCCGAATATAGCTGCTCCTTGCTGCCAAAGTATTCATAAATCATTCGTTTGTTTGCCTTGGCCCTTTCGGCAATATCATCCACCCGGGCTCCGTATATTCCTTTTGCGGCAAACTCGGTTTCCGCCGCTTCCAGAATACGCTGCTTGGTCAATTCCGACTTTTTCACCTGATCACTTCCTTTCTGATATGAATTCCGGCTGAAATCCGCGTTATAAATCACCACTCCCTCCATGTGGGAGGCTTATTGAGCAATATGAATTTTTGGTTACATCTACAGGCGTAACCTTATGCCATATAAAGTCTTTTCTCAATCGCTTTTGCAGTTTTGGTTGCCGCCAAACCTCCGAGTGATGTTTCTTTGAGAGCTTCCGGCATTTTTAATCCAACATCCCGCATTGCATCAATCACCTCATCTGCCGGAATTGCGCTTTCAATTCCGGTGAGTGCAAGCTCGGCTGCGGTCAGTGCAATCGCTGCGTTTGATGCATTTCGCTTAACGCAGGGGACCTCAACCAGTCCCGCAACCGGATCGCACACCAAACCCATTGTGAATTTTAGACTGAAGGCACATGCCCAAGCGCACATTTCAGGCGTACCATCCATCAGTTCAACCGCCGCTGATGCAGCCATAGCCGCTGCACTTCCGCATTCCGCCTGACAGCCCCCCTGTGCGCCGGATACAAAGGCACGCTTTGCAATTACCATCCCGATTCCGGCGCTGTTGAACAATCCACTTACCAGTTCTACATCCGATTTATGATATAATTCCCCTACCGAAAGCAGCACACCGGGCAAAATACCGCATGAACCGGCGGTGGGAGAAGCCACAATCAGACCCATGCAAGCGTTATGCTCAGCCACCGCAAGTGCAATGGCAATGGCTCTATGTGCCACGCCGGAAATCAGGCGTCCGCTTTGGCTGCTTTCGGAATAACGTTTCGCCATTCCTCCGCTGAGCCCGCTCGCCGACCTCTTATCCCCAAAGCCGCCCTTTGCCGCTTGCTTCATAACCGACAACTGCCGATGCATTTTCCCAATAATCTCGTCCTGCGAAACACCCATTTGCTCCGATTGAATCCGCAATACCACGTCTGATATTTTACAGCTCCCTCTGTTTGCTTCCCCCACAAGCTGGCTTACAGATTTGATTTCTTTCATTCTGCATCAGCCCCCTTAAGCCGATAATGGCTCAATCACCAGAACCTTTTTAATGTGTAAAATTTTTTTAAGACAAGCCTGAACATCTTGGCTTACAGGCTGGTCGGTTTCCACCACCATGATTGCCTGATTTATATTCGCCTGCCTGAACAGCCGCATAAATGCGATATTGATTTGGTTTTCAGCCAGAACGGCTGCCATCTCTGCAACAACCCCGGCTTTATCCCGGTTAATAATAACGGTTGTGTAATAATCAGCCGAAAAAGAGACCTCGATGCCGTTGATTTCTACAACTTTGATGGCTCCGCCCCCCACCGAAGAAACTACAACAGTCGTGTCTTCCCCGCCAGAACCCTGTAACCGAATTTTTGCTGTATTGGGATGATATTTGTCCGAGCTGCCCTTTACAAACTTAAATTCAAGCCCCTGCCGCTTTGCAAGCGCAAAGCTGTCAATCATACGTACATCATCCGCATCAAAGCCCAGCAAGCCGCCTATGATGGCTTTGTCTGTTCCGTGACCACGATAGGTACAGGCAAAGGAACCGTAAAGTATGATTTCCGCCTTTGCGGGGGCTGCCCCCAGCAGTTGGCGCGCCACCTTTCCCGCTCTCGACGCGCCCGCTGTATGTGAGCTGGACGGTCCCACCATCACCGGTCCGATAATATCAAATACATTCATTTCGGATCTCTCAAATTCGGGTACATATCAAGTACCCTGTCAATTTCCTCAACCTGACCGGACGAGAGGGTTTCTGCGGGATTCAGGCACCAGATTCCGTTCATGTGCCCGTCACGGCGCAGCACCTCATGAATACCGGCAATACAGCCCTTGAAGCCGTTTGCCACGTCAAAGAAGGCGGCATTTGCGTCGGTCACCTCTACCCCAAGCGCCAGCAGCTCCTGGGGAATACACGGCTGTCCGGCTGCCTCCTTTATTTTTTGAAACATCGCAACAACCGATTTGGTACAAACCGACCAATGTCCCAGCAGACCCCCCTCAAAGCGTTTTTCCACCGTCTTGCCGTCCACAGTAAAACGGTATGGCGTCAGTAAGTCAACCACAATATTATCATCGTTTCCTGTATACAGGGTGATTGCATCCCTGCGCGACGAAAAGGCGACGGCACGAACCACGTCAATGGTTGTATAGCGATTAAAGGAGGCGCATTTGATTCCAATTACATTTTCAATCTCGCATATTCGCTGCCAGTATCGATAACTGAACACCCGCCCCCCCACCGATTGCTGCAGATAAAACCCGATAACCGGCATCACGGCGGCTACCGCTTTTGTCCGCTCAATCAGCTCCTCCTCGGAACGGTGGTTTAGTCCCCCCGGGCTGAGAAGAACCGCATCATAGCCATACTGCTTGGCAAGCTCGGCTTCTCTAACAGCGTTTTGGGTGTCGCCGCATACCCCTGCCACCTTTACGATGGTTCTCCCCGTCTCTTGCTCGAAACATTGAATTTCTTCACCGGCCGTCTGCAAAACCGGTTCCAGCAGGTTGTGTTCCGGATCACGGATTTCAAACTGGGTGGTGTGGACAGCGGTCGCAATTCCGCCCACACCTGCATCAAGGTAGTATCGGGTGAGTTTTTTCTGCGCTGCTGCATCGAACCGACGGTTTTCATCCAGCGCTAAAGGTGTTGCGGGTATCACCGTTCCCGCTGCAAAGATTTCTAAAGCCTGTTGCTGTCTGTTCATAAATATACTCTCCTTAGTAGCTGCCGCCGCGCTCTTCAAAATGGGTGGGCTTACCGAGTCCCCTGCCACCGTCTTTCAGCCATTCGCCCTGCCATTCGATTAAGGTATGGACCGGCACAGTCGGATAGCCGAACAGCTCCATTGCTTTGGATGCATCATTCAGATAAGCATCATTGCTTTCCGTCCCCTCAAATATCGGTTCTTTCCCGAGAATCTCACCCAGACGACGGGCGGCTTTTTTCACCGAAATGATTTCAGGCCCGGTTACATTCATCTTTAAGGCAGGTGAGGAAGCGTGAAGCAATCCCCGCAGCGCAATTTCATTGGCGCTGCCCTGCCAGATGCAGTTCATACAGGGCGTTGTGACAGAAATGGGCTTTTTCTGCAATATGTTATTCGCCAAATCATAAAGCACACCGTACCGAAGATCCACCGCAAAATTCAGGCGATATAAAAATACTTTTGTTCCATAATGGTTGGCGGCATACTCAAATGCACGTTCTCGGGCAAGGCAGCTCATTGCATATTCCCCCACCGGCCGGGGTCTGTCGGCTTCGGTGCATCCTCCGGTATGAATCGGCACCATCGGGTAGATATTGCCCGATGAAAAAACCACTATACGGGATTCATGAAACTGCTCCGCGATAAAGGCGGGCAGAGTGGCGTTCATCGCCCAAGTCTGCCATTCTTGCCCGTTTGTTCCGAATTTTCTTCCTGCCATAAAAATAATATTCTCGGCCTTTGGCAGCGCCTGCCGTTGTTGGTGATTCAGCAAATCACAACGGATGGTCTCAACCCCATTTTTTTGAAGAAGCTCCAACTCTTCTGCACCCGAAAACCTTGAAACCGCAATTACCTTGGCAGGATTGCCGGCTTTTTCAAGCGCCCGCTTTGCCAGAATACAAAGGGTAGGCCCCATTTTGCCGCCTGCACCCAGAACCATGATATCGCCGGATATTTGTTTCATATCCTGAATCAGTGCCTGTGAAGGTTCTGTCAGCATCTGGTTTAGTTTATCCTCTGTCCATTTCTTTTGCATAATTCATCTCTCCTGTTGATCTAAATAACGTATATACTCCTCTTTGGTCATAACCGGCTTGAACGTATTTTTAATTTCGGTCCCTGATTTTGCCTTGTCATATAGGAGGTCAATAACCGTCATTGCCAATATTTTTGCCGAAAGGATATATGCAGCATCGGGGTTGGCAATACCAAAATCCCTGCTGTGAGCAGCGCCCGAGAAGCCACCCATGGTGGGCTGGATACAAGGAATCAGATGACTTAAATCACCCATATCGGTGGAGCCTGTCATATCAACACCATGGTATATATCCCGCTGTGGAACAAATGCGGCGGCATTCCCTTCAAACACTGCACTCAGGTTGTTATCTTGCATTAATGGCAGGTAGCCCGCCGTCGTTTTGATTTTTATTTTTGCCCCAACAGACATCGCCGCTCCGTTTACCGCCCGATCCACCTTTAGTGCTGCATCTTTCATTGCTTCCAGATTGCCTGCTCTGACATAGGTTTCCATGGTCACGTTTGCCGGGATGGTGTTTACAATCTCGCCCCCGTTGGTGATAATCGGGTGAATCCGAATCTTATCCTCATCTCGAAAGGTCTCACGGTTGGCGTGAATCCCCATCAATGCCAGCATTGCCGCGTTGAGGGCGTTGACCCCTTTATACGGCTCGCTTCCGTGGGATTCCCTGCCTTTAAATTCCATGGTCTTGTAAACAAACCCCAGACTTCCACCCTGCAGAAAAAGCTTTGTTTCGGGTGTTTCGGCATGTGAATGAATCATTATTGCCAAATCAACATCATCAAACATGCCCTCATAAAGAAGCTGCTGCTTTCCGCCAAAATATTTGATTGTACCGTTTTCTTTGAGCTGCCTTCGGTAGGCGATATCCATGTACTCCTCTGCCGGAGCCGCCAAAAAGGTGACGCTTCCCCACAGCTCAGGCATTACCCCGCTTTTCAACAGACCGCAGGCCGCTCCCAGCATTGCGGCAACCTGCGCATTGTGTCCGCAGGCATGCGCCGCACCTGTCAGCCCGTCGGCATTCGGGTGATCCGTGCAGATGACCCCATCCATTTCACCGATGATACAAATATTCAGGTCAGCCGAATTTCCGCTTATCCTTCCCTTGATTCCTGTCACCGCAGCCGGATAGATATAGGGGATATTTAATTCATCAAGCTTACTTCGGATAAAAGCACTGGTTTTGAGCTCCTTGTATCCAAGCTCCGGATGGTGTAAAAGGGTATTCCCCCAGGATAGAATGGTATCTTTATTCCTGTCTATCTCTGCACAGACCTTATTTTTTAGTGTCGTTACATCCATGCCCTCAACTCCTAAGTAACCGGTTAGTTATTTTTTAGCCATAGGAAACCCCCGAATACCGGGGGTTAAATTTTAATGCTTGTCCAAAGCTTTGATTACGTCTCGTCCGCTGTCACTGTCGATATAAAGGGTTGCATCCGGATGAAGCCTCAGAATAGATGCCGGGAGGGTTTCACGGATTTCACCAAACACTGTTTTGGTAACTGCCTGGGTTTTGGTATGATACGGCACCATGCAAAGGATTCTGGAAGCAGAAATCAATGCCGGAATCGTCAGGGTCAGGGCATGGGTCGGAACTTGATCAAGCGATTCAAAGCATCCGTCATTTACCTGCTGCTGTCTGCATTTCTCGTCCAGCTCAACCGCCCGCACTTCCATTGTATCGTCAAAATGGGCAACATGGGGATCATTAAACGCAATATGTCCGTTTTCACCGATTCCCATAAATACAATATCAGGTGGATTTTGCTGAATCAGATTGCTGTAACGATTTATTTCATGATCTATGGAATCTGCCTGTCCGTTTATCAGCATGACGCTTTTAAATGAGACCTTATTAAATATCTTGTCCTTTAGAAAGTTGCCGAATCCCTGTGGAGCATCCGCCGGTAGCCCAATGTATTCATCCATATGAAATGCGTTGATTTTGCTCCAGTCCACATTGCTGTTGCAAAGGGCAGCTAGAAACTCATTTTGAGAGGGAGCAGCCGCAAATATTATGTTGCACTCGCCCTTCCTCTCAACCACCTCATTGAGTGCAGCCACCGCCTCCAAAGCTGCCGCCTCACCTAACCCTCTTGGGGTTTCAAATACTTTTACAAGCAGTTTCCCCGCTCTATGTTCTAATACCAACATGCTCACCTTTCCTCTAGCCCTTTTCTATCAATCCGATTTGTAAATCACTCTGCCATCAATCATGGTCAATTTTATGTTAATCGCATGGTCAAACAGCACCAGATCTGCGTCAAACCCTTTTGCGACAGTGCCTTTTGATGCCGACTTGCCAATAATTTCGGCAGGAGTGGCTGTCATCATTTTTACAGCATCACAAAGCGGAACGCCTGCCTCTTTCACCATGGTTCGAACAAGCCTATCGGCGGTACATACGCTGCCTGCAAATGCCTCGCGGTCGGGCAGATAGGCGACACCATTCTCTACGATAACCCTCTGACCATGCCCCAGACTGCCAAGAATGCTCTCCCCATCGGGC
>DHOG01000102.1:12441-13069 GCA_002410715.1 Ruminococcaceae bacterium UBA5396
CGATCCGCACCCTTGGACTTATAAGCCAGTTGAAGCAGCGCCGGCGGAAGATGGCAGCCGTCTGCAATCAGCTCGGCTTTCATATCGTCGATGAGGTAAGCGCTTTCCACAACACCCGGAATGCGATATCCTTTTCTCCGGGTGATGGTGGACATGCAGCTATAGAGATGGGTAATCAGCCTAAAGCCTTTTTGATATGCATCCAAAACATCCTCATAAGCTGCGGCGGTATGAGCAATGGAAGCAATAATCCCTTTATCAGCCAAGAAATCCGCAAACAATCCGGCGCCTTCCAGTTCCGGCGCTGCACTCCAGCGGATGATGGCACCCTGCGACCATTCATAAATCCTGTGATAATCCTCGGGCTGGGGGTTCCGGATATACTTTTCGTCCTGTGCGCCCTTATACTCCACCGAAAAGTAAGGTCCCTCCAAATGAAGCCCCGGCATACGGGCACCGTTATATTCCTTGTCTTTGACCTGATGGAACACCTCAAAGGTCTGCCTGAGATCGTCGTCATCCCCCGCAAGCGTGGTGGGAAGCAGGGTGGTTGTACCGAACCGGGAATGGGTTTCGCACGCACCTATAAAAGCCTCGGGGGTTGCGTCCATAAAATCATGACCGCCGC
>DHOG01000102.1:13222-39416 GCA_002410715.1 Ruminococcaceae bacterium UBA5396
GTCCATAAAATCATGACCGCCGCCGCCGTGGCAATGCAGATCAATAAACCCCGGGGCGAGATAACACCCCTGCCCGTCAATCTTGACCCCGTCCAATGCATGCCGACTTTCATGATCAAGCAAGACATCCTGTATCCTGCCGTTTTCGACCACCACCGCCGCATTCTCAATCACCCGATCAGGGGTAATGACCTTGACATTGGTAAAAACCGTGCATTTACTATCCCTCATAAAAGCCTGTCCTTTCCATGCCCATAAGTTCTACAGACCAAGAAAATCCTTCATGATGTCGCAGATCTGATCCGCCTGGGCTTTCTCCTGCATCTCACAGAAGATACGAATCAGCGGTTCGGTACCGGAAAAGCGGGCAATAATCCAGCCGCCGTTTTTGAAATACACCTTGCAGCCATCCAGATAGGATACCTTTTCGATCTCACAGGGAAATTCGGGAAGCTTCTTTTCTTCCATGAGCATTTGCTTGATTTCTGCTTTTCTCTGTTCGGTAAAGCGATAATCCCGCTCGGCCATAACAAGATGTCCGAATTCATTGGTTATATCGTCATAAATTTGAGAAAGATTGTTGCCTGTAACCGCCAGCATCTCGACGAGAAGGGAAGCAGCATAAATTCCATCCTTGCCCTGAATATGTCCGCGAACCGTCAACCCGCCCGAGGACTCTCCGCCGATCACCGCATTGGTTTCTATCATCTTTCCCGATATATGCTTGAAGCCAACCGGTACTTCATAACAGGTTTCGCCGAATGCATCCGCAACCTTGTCAAGCAGGTGGGTGGTTGCGATGTTGCGTACGGCAGGGCCATGCCAGCCCTTATATTTCAAAAGATAATAGTAAAGAATAACAAGAATTTGATTGGGATGAACAAATTCTCCCTCGTCATTGATGATTCCCAGACGGTCTGCATCTCCGTCGGTTGCAATCCCGATGTCGGCATGACTTTCCATGACATAGTTTTTGAGGGCATTCAGCGTCTCGACATTGGGAGCAGGCAAGCGTCCGCCGAACAGGGTATCATGCCGCTCATGGATCACATTTACATCACAGCGAGCGGTCAGTAGGATGGTCTGTAATGAGGTTTTGGATACACCGTACATGGGGTCCAATACAATCTTCAGATTTCTGCTCCGAATGGCATCGATATTAATGCCGCGGATAATCGAATCTAGATACGCGTTCTGTGGATTAATCTCCTCTATCAAGCCGCTTGAGCGTGCGTCCTCATACGGAATTGTGCGGATGGTCTCCGGATCAATCCCGCAAATGTACTTCTCGATTTCAGCAGTAACCGTTTCATCCGCATCCCTGCCGCCCTTGGTAAATACCTTGATGCCGTTATAGATGGCAGGATTGTGGCTGGCAGTTATAATCATACCAAAGCTCAAATCAAAATACTTCACAGAGAACATAACCAACGGTGTCGGAGCATCGTAGTTGATAACCTTGCACAGGACACCTTCCCCAGCCATAACTTCAGCCGCCCAATATGCAGACTGTTTGGACAGAAATCGGCGATCATATCCGATGACGAAGCCGGAAAGATCGGCATCCTTCATTTTTCGCGCAAGGGCAGCGGTAAGCAGCTGAACATTTGCCTTTGTAAAGCCGTCTCCTATAATGGCGCGCCAGCCGCCTGTTCCAAATTGAATCATAATTCAGATTCATATCCTTTCCGGGTTTTATACCCGGAAAGGATATAAAACCGATTTGAAAAGGGGCGTTTTCTGGGATGATCCACCGCGGATTTGTCGGCTGCCCCTTGACCGACAGATCCTCTATTGCTCGAAACAACTTCATTTACATGCTGAATCCAACCGTTAGTCTTCCACCACAATATCTACAGTATCGACCAGCTTTGATGCGGGCATCCACAAGCGTTTTGTTTTCAAAAATTCGTTATATTTGCCGTCCATCGGCTCCCCATTTACCGTAAACTTGCGATCGCCCAAACCGGTTTTGCGATACTCCACTTTTATTTTTGCGCCTTTTACCATCAACTCTGCCTTATATCCCTTAAACGGGCAGTAGTTGGCAGGCTGGATCCAGACGCCGTCATATTCCGGCTTAATACCGGCTACAAAACGCATCAACAGCTTCAGCACAACATTAGAGCTGCCGGTCTGCCAATCCATCATGGATTCCCCGTCTATATTCTTTTCCGGGTTCTCACAGTAAGAATTGGGCATGACAAAGGGTGATACCGAAATGGTTTCATGGGTTACAGGCAGAGACTTCAACAGTTTGTCCCACGCCTCCTTGGCGCAACCCATTCTGAATAGCGCCATCACACCGAATACAGAGGCATGAATATAAGCGGCGCCGTTTTCGGCAGTTCCGGCAGGCAGTTTTGGAATACGTCCGACGCCTTTGGCGTCAGGCTCAAAGTGCGGGTCAAAGGTTCTCAGCCCGTATTTTGAATCAAGCTGCATAATATCATTTTTGATTATATCATGCAAACCGATATCCCGATCGTACAGTCCGCTTAGTACCCAAAATGCATTGGAAGTCAAGCTACGCCTGGACGCTCCGTCGGGATCATTCCAGCCGCCTACATGATAGGATAGCTGATCTCCCCACCCATGGCTGATGCGCACCTCACCGTTTTGGTTGTGAACGATGCCGTATTTCCGCAGCCCCACCGCCAGAGCATCTGCACGTTCCGAATACTCGGTTATGGTATCGGAATATTTGTCAGAGTTGAGCAAAGAAAGCAGCTGCATCATCTCATTGAGATTTTGCCAGACCTGAGCTGCAGCCATGACCGAAACGCCGCTTCCGTATTCTTGATTCGGATCCTCACTGACACCCAATCCATCCAGCGCATCATTCCAGTCACCGAAAAGCACCCGAATACAGTTTGTTTTGGGATCTGTTTTATCCAGCAGCCAATTCATGATGCGAAGCATATGCTCCAGCACCGTATCCTTTTCGCTGCTCTTTTCCACAAGACGCTTTTTCTCATCAACGATATTATAATATCCGCAAACTTCATTCAAAAAGCCGAAGTCTCCGGTATATTTCAAGTAGTTTACAATGGTGGAAATCACCCAAACGCCCTGATCGATAAAGGGGCGAAGATCCATGGAAGGGGAGGCGCCTTCCCTAACAGGCAGGGCATATTGACGGGGACAACGTCCCGACGGGTCGGTAAAGCTAAGTGCTTCCAGCATTTTGGCGCGGGCTTCGCCGGGCTGCCACATCAAATATGCTTCAAGCGCCTGGAAAACGTCCCGGATGCCAATCAGGGAGCCTGCGCTAAGCTGTATGTATCCTTTGATTGTGGCACAGAACTCTACCTGCTTTTTCAAATGCTCGGTAAACGCGTTCATCACTCCGGAAGAAAGCTTTTCACTTTCCCCTTCCTCAAAGGCAATCTTAAGTCCGGCGCTCTTATTTTCCTCTTGGGTTAACAGGGCTTCGAGTTCTGAATCAAAAACATCGGCAGAAGGATGTTTTGATCTCATTTCCTCCATCGGTGCCGCATTATCACAATGAATGCGATAAGAGAATGCACTGTCCTGGCGAATCGCTCCATCGGCGGGAAGAGAAAACTTCAGCAGATCACCGCAGATACCAACCTCGGTAAATGTGGTAACATGACGGGTTTCACCAAAGGTTCCCTTGCGAACACCTGCCGGATTATGCAGACTGGATCGACTGCCGCCTGTATATCGATATCGGGAGGTGGTTTCCTCATGGGACAGAAGAGAGGCTCCGCCAGACAAGCTGAGGGCACGTTTCAGCACTCCGTAGTTATTTACCTGTTTTGTTCTGCTGAGATTTTCGCTGCAGCGCACCACAAAATCAGGAAGCAAAGTCTTGTTCTCGTTTGCACATACTGAAACCTCTCTGAACCAACGGTTTTCCCCGTTTTCGTTTACGTCATGCAAGAGAAACGGATTCATATAGGAAGATATATAGAAATCGATTACTTTTTTACTTAAATTTTGAGCGCATAGAGTAATCCTGGTCTCTCTGTCCCCCGTCACGTATACGCGGATACTGAACCGGATTCCCTTGGCCTCGGTAATATAGGTAACAAACGATTTATTAAACACCGTATACCGAACGGCATCATCCGATAGGTCGGGAACCGAAAGCAACGGAACGACTTCCATACCGTTTTCATTCGGAAAAGCGGCAAACCAGCATAGCTTGGGTTCCTGCCCTTCGGTGCTTCGAAGAAAAGGAGAAAAAATGCCTTCATTGCTATGCATATAGCCCGAAGTATACGCCCAGAAATTAAATCCATCACTACCATAGGGATAGCGGCAATCCCCATCATCCCGAGGTAAGGTTAGAATTTCATCATGCTCAATAAACCATGTTTTTCCGGGCAGTGCACAATCATGAAACGCACCTGCATTTAACCGGTCATAAATCTCCGCCAGCCTGTTTGCATTTTCTCTGGCATCCACTACCTTGCGCGTCAGCATTTTGCGTACACCTCCGCATATTGGGGCAGCACATGTGGTTGAAGTGCAATCCATCTCTTCATGTCATGAATGGCAAAGCCAAACTGATCGTATGTTTTTTCAACCATAGAATTAATTTGATTCAGGCAGCGATACATATAAATTTTGCCTTCTTCATAATAGGAAATGGCACAGTTTCCGTCTTCACGTCTGGCTTCATCAAGATCCATTGTTTCGGTGCCGATCATTAATGACTTGCCCATTTTTTTGGCCATTTCTACATTTGGCATCACGACATTGTATTGCCCCATCGCCGTATCACTGTATGCCATTATGCCCACCGCATCACAATATCTGAAGATGGTCTCGGTTAACGGACAATCGGCTTCTTCATCGGTAAATCTTCCAAACCATGCCGGAATATCCCATTCAAGTAAAAGAGAACGCTCATCGGCATGCACACGAGCCTCTTTAATAAAGTCAACAAAATATTTAACAAAGCCCTGCAATCCGTCACGCTTGGCTTCCGGCAGAACGTGGGGCTCAACGTCAAGATGGAGGGAATAGAATTTGGGACCGTCTCCGCATAATTCATTGATCCTGTCAACCCGTTCCAGATAATCATAATATCCGTTTTGTCTGGACGGAATAATCCATGACGGATCCCCTGAAAGTGCCGCCGCACGAATGCCGTAAGAAGCGCACTTGCGGATTAGATCTACATAGGCAAGATCGGTTACATCTCTGTTTATAGACAAATACAATTCGGTTACATGGTTTTTTCTGCAAAAATTGAACATTTCCTCTGAGTTTACTACATAATAGGAAACATTCCACACCCAGGAACCGAGCGGTCTGTCAAGCGAAAGATAAGGTTGTTGATTCATGCTAACAATTCACGCCTTTCCGCCTTTTCCGCATATAGCTCAAATGGCAAGAAGATATTATAGTTACTGCAGAAAAGCGGCTGTCTTTCCCGGACAGAATCAATTTTTCCTGCCCGGGAAAGTGCCTGTTATCAGTTCTGCTTATTTCTTACGACGTTTGCCCAACAATATGACACCGAGGGAGGCTGCACCCAAAATCGGAAGTGCAATTGAAACAGGATGGCCTGTCTTGGGGCTTTCCTTGTCATCCGGTGTTTTGTCGTCTGAATCCTTGTCATCGTCGTTGTCTGAAGGGGGAGGTGTTTCTTCATCCGAACCTGCCGGAGGCGCATCGGGATCGACATAGTCCTCCTGACCGTCAAATGCCTTCCAGAATTTCAGGTCATCGATGTAGTAGTCAGGGAACATAACGCCGTCATCCGCGCTCTCCAGCGTCTCATTTTGTCCGTAGAAACGAAGCGCAACATAGGTTTCCTTTTCGTCAAGGTCAGGAATCTCCTGCCCGTTGGACTTGTAGAATCCATCCAGATTATCATATGTTACGCCCACGAAAGTCCACTCGTTGGTTATGGTATAACGTTCGTCTCCGTTAATGTAGAACTCCATCCCTAAGCCGCCGATATACAGCAGCGGGAAAACATCCATTACTTCACCGGGGTTTTTGGTTCTCATCCAGGCAGAGAAGTAATATTTGCCGCCGCCGTTTTGTCTGATTACATCGGTTAGGGTAAATGACGCACCGTGCTGGGTCTTTTCACGACCTGAAATCAACAGGGCATTATTTCCGCCATGTGCAATATCCTTGTCTGTAATCAGGGTATAGGTTGGGGTTCCGTTCTCGGCATTTTCCTCATTCCAGACATAATCGCCGAGCCCAAAGGTTTCCAGGTCGCCGTAGGGCGCAATCAGGTTGGCTTGATTCTTGAAATCATATTCTGGCTGGAAGGATTTCCGAGGAGGAGGAAGTGCATCAAACGCCTCGCGCGCTGCATCCAGCGCGGCCTTGGCTGTTGCCAGCTCAGCCTTTTGCTCGTCAGTCAAAACCGACTGATCAATTGCTGCATACGCAGCTTCAAGGGAAACGATGATAGCCTCATTGGCGTGGGTAATCTTATCGGGAGCAGGAAGCGAGTTAACGCTTTGAACAAACCCGGATACTGCATCGCCCGGCTTTTGGGGACCCATTACTTTAAAATCATCTACATAGAAGCTTTCTGTCCCTTCGGTGCGCAGGCGGATGTTCGCCCATGCCCCACCATAAGGATCAAAGAAGCCGCCGCTATCTGTTTTGAACATTGAATATGTGCCGTCGTTAAGAATACCAACTTCGGTCCATTCGTCGGTTACTGTAGTGAAGTCGCCGCCGACGATAAATCCGCTGCCTTTGGTAGACGCACCAAATATAGGCTGTACTTTAACCGTCTCGCCGTCTTCTGCGCGCATCCAAACCGACATGGTATAGCCTTCTCCGGGAGCCAGTGCACCGACCTCATTGATAATGCTCTTCATGTCTACTGCAATGCTCTGGTGAGCACCCGGTCTGTCTGTTATATGCAAGGCACCTTTGCCTGAACGCACATATTTTGCATCAGCGGCAGAGCTTTCGGTTGCGATTGTGAGTGTGCACAGTCTGTCTTTTGCGGCACCGGTACCGCCAGCAGTGCCTACATACCATGTGCCGTCTCCTGAAAACAAGCCATTATAAGCATCAGGAGTTGACATATTCGCCTCAAAATCTCCATCAACAAGGATGTTTTCACCAATCTCTGTTACAGAGGCGGGTGCGCCGTCGTTGGGGACAAACCATACATTTATATCATCGATAGAATAGTCGCCGTCGTATGTTGTGTTTCCGGTTGAGGCAGTATAAAGCATAACATAGAATTTCAAGCGTGTTAGTTCCGCGATAGTCGACTCTGTCAAATCACCGCCAATGCTTGCAAACGCCATAAAGCTGCCATCGCTTTTTTTACCGATATCACTCCATGAGCCGGTTACCGGGAAACGCTCACCCCCGCCGGGCTGCATTTTGATGGTGTTGCCGTCGAAATACGGAAGAGCATAAGCCGTATCTTCCGGATTGTCCAGCATAATACGTGCAGACACATAGTATTTGCCGTCTGCCCCATTGTCGATTATCTGCTGCTTGATATTTTGCTGTGCCGTTGCCGAGCGTTGTCCTTCGGTTCGCACGGTCAAGTGCAGATAAGCGTTTACCTCACCTTCCAATGAGATTGGCGTTACGGTGGCTTTCTCGCCTCCATCACTGGCATTGGCTGAAAATGGAGCTTCAAGTCCATTTTCAAAGCTACTCTCTGCCAGTGTCACCGTTGGACGTGTTACGGTATCGGCTGAAACCATACCGTTAAAAACCAGCCCGCACATCATGGCGATACTCAGCGCCAAACTAAGAATTCGTTTCACTTGATTTTCCTCCTTCAATTATAGCATATTCAAAAATAATTTCTACCAAATATACCCCTAAGCGGTTTTTCTTAATTTAAACCAGTAGAGACAGAAACCTCCGCCGCCTAAAACAACCACTGCAGCAATAATAATAAATATAACCATACCGGCATTGGAATCGTTGTCGATTGGGTCTTCGCCGCCGACCTGTGTATCGGCTGTTGTCGTGGTGATGTCGTTAGAATCTGTATTCTCGGTTGTTTCAGAGGCGGCTGTTGAATCTGTTGTGGATGCGGAAGAATCGGTGGTCTGTCCGTTGGAAGTTGTGGTTTTATCAGAGTCTGCCTTTGTAGTAGTTGTCTTTGAGCCTGCAGGCGGCGCTTTGGTTGTGGTACCTGTGCTGTCTGTAGGAAGCTCTGCAATCAACTTGGAAGCATTGTCAACTTTCCAGATTACGATATCGTCCACATAAAAATCATAATTTGTCTGGATAACCTTTTCATTGGTGTCTTTGGGATCATTCTTGGGGTTTTTCGTAATAAATTTCAGCGCTGACCAGGTGGAAACGCCGTTACGAGGAGCGTAAACACCTGATTTGGTGGTATCTTCAATAAAGGGCAGATAATATGTCTTGTCCTTGGCTACAACAATGCCGATCTGTGTCCATTTGTCGCCTGTAACCTCAGAATAGGACTGACCCGGCAGCCATACTTCACCCGAACCGCCGTACTGCATCTGTAGCCAGAAGTACTGTGTAACCTTAGGGTCAACATTGCGAACCCATGCCGAAATGAAATAGGTATCGGTTTTATTGGGATTCGCAGGATCTTTTTTAAATTTCTCGGCAATATCAATACCGATATCCTTATAGGCAACCGTGTTATAGCCTTGGGGATCTCCGTTTCCGTTTTTTCCGCGGGCGGAAACCTTGAGGCTCTTTGAACCAGAGTGCGAGACTCCGCTTACAACTTCAAGGGTTGCAGGATTAATTGAGGTGTCATCGGGAACGGTAGCAGAAAACTTTCCGATTCTTCCATCCTCGTCCTTGGTGGATTTTTCAAAATCCTCGTAGGTCAGAACACCCGGGTCATTCTTGCTTGGTATGCTTTTGGCATAGCCTTTTACCGTATCCCTTGTTAAAGGGGCGGCCGAGGCTGTCAAGGTCATCAGTGTTGCTGCAGCAGCAAGCACAGAAACAAACACTGTGGTTTTTTTAAAAAAACCGATTTTCATTCTTTTATCCTCCTCTATTTGTTGATGTTAATCGATTACTGCAATTCTTTATATCCATTATTACATACTTAAATTGATTTCTCTTTGCATAATTTATTGAACTTTTACAGAATCAAATGATTCTTTCGACATACCGGGCAGAATATTTCCAACTATTTGCTTTCGGCAGCGCCAATCGGCTCAAGGACCGCCTCGTCTGCCCACAACGTTCCGTTTCCATTGTTCTCCAATGTAACTCTGACCTTCTTGGTCTTGGAAGGCGGTGTCAGAACCAGTTTATGCTGCCAGTATCCGGTGTTCGGAAGTTTTTCTGTTACCACTGCACTGTCAAGCAGTGAATTACCGAAAGCGTCGGTATATTCCACCTCCAAAACAGCGTCCATTTTTTTGACCGAATTCTTTGTGTTTACGGTAAGACTATATTTCACCTTAGGAGATATGCCCGAAATATACTGGGTTACGCTGCCTCCTTTCCCAATCGCGGCATTTGCTTTTCCGTCCGTCGTATGTTCGGATTCTGTCTGAACATCACCTTCCGCCGTCCAGTTTTTCAATCCATTCTCAAAGCTACCGTTTGCAAAGAAGTTGTTCACAGGAAGGGGGGACGGTTTCGACGGATAGGTATGTTCAAGCCCGCTGATATCAAATTCCAGAGATTGACGGGGATTTGCCTCCCATCCTGTTTCATCAAAGGGTGTGAATCTGAACCAATCGACATACATATAATTGCGCTCAAAATCGGCAACCCCCGCCCATCCCTGCGGAAACCATACTCCGATTGTAAAATAAGAGCGGACGGTGGGCACATTCCTTCTGTTTACAACCAGCTGTTCCCCGTCAATGTAGTACTCCACACGCGGGTCTGCCGGATCGGTATGCCAGTCAAACCGATACACGTGAAATTCCCCGTCATTGTTGGGAATGGTTTTGGCTTTGGTAGAGGAAAATGACTTTTCGGTAATGTAATTAGTCATGCCGGCATAATCAAAGCTGTATTTTGCGGGCCCGGGAAGCTCAATATCGATTTCATGATTGCGTAAACCGTCATTAAAAAATGTCCACATTGCAGAGCATGCGCCGAAACGCGGCAGAACCTTCATTCTAACCTCATAGCTGCCGGGTCCGAAGTAATAGTGACTGCGGATAACAGAACCCGCCCGTGTTCCGGTGTCTGCATCGGTTCCGTTATCGCTGACCCCCATAATTTCTCCGTCATAGAGATCACCGTTAGCGGCAAGAACCAGAATGCCGTCGCTGGTATAGCTGACATTTCGACTGGTGACGCCCCTATTCTCATACCCCCATTTGGTATCGGGTACCGCCCAAATTTCCGGACTAACACCGTTGGTAAAATCATCGAACAGAGATCCGTCCTCCTGCCAAAGCTTGGGATAGGTGTCGCTGTGGGGTTTCATCTCTTGCTGCTTCTTTTGGGGCAGTCTGTCCTGAGCCAACGGATCAGCCGCACACCCCGTTGTTAAAAACAAAATTGCTGCCATCAATGCGTATATGATTTTTCTCATAATCGGAACCCTCCCCCCCTCATTTCGGTTATCCAACAATGCCGGTTCGTTCCACCGACTGAATGAAAAACCTCTGGCAGAAAACATAAATAATTAAAAGAGGTATGATGGCAAGCAGCGTTGAAGTTGCACGCATGATGGATTGATATGCCATCTGTGCAGCCAGTGATACCACACTGCCGCCTCCCAACTGTATATCAGCAAGGGAGTACCCGATATTGTCAAGTGTCTTTGCAATGGTCTGAAAGTTGCTGTAAAACAGATTGGTGTAGGTGTTCTCCCCCCACTGCCAGACAAATGAGAAAAGAAAGATGGTTACCATAATCGGTATTGCGCTTTTCAGCATAATGCTGGTAAAGGTCTTATAAGGACCCGCACCGTCAATGGCTGCCGCCTCATCAATTTCCTTTGGCATTCCTCTGAAAAACTGACGGGCGAGGAAAATGTAAAGCCCGCATCTGGGGGCAACTGCTGTCAGTCCGAGGGAAACAAAGGGAGCAAAGCTGCCCAGCATGTTCATTGCCTTAAAATTCAGATACTGGGGTGTCAGGATGACCTGGGTGGGTACCACCATGCAGAGAATCACCAGTGCAAAAAAGATGCCGCGTCCACGAAACCGAAAACGGGCGAAACCGTAGCCGACTACGGTGCAGGAAGCTGCCTGAAGCACCGACACCAATGTGCAAAGAATCACCGTGTTGAGCAGAATCTCCCCGTAATCAATAAACTTCATCGCCTCAAGGTAGTTCTGAGGGGTAAAATTCTTTGCAATCGCCTTGACGGTTCGATCATAAAGGTCGGTCTCATCCATAAACGACATGGATATCTTGTTTAACAGCGGATATAGAATCGTAAAACAGATTCCAATAATAAATACGGTTCTGAACAATGCGATCAGCAGTCTGGTCACGTTCTTCTTACTGAGCAGCCTACGGAGCTTTGGGTTGTGTATCCGTGGAGCGTTCATGGCACTATTCATGATAGAACACCCTCCTTTGCAGCACTGCAAACACGATACCGAGAACAATGAAAATTGCAATAAAATAGATCCATGCCGCCGCCGAAGCGATTCCGAAATTTTTCAGTCCCATCAAATCGTTTCTGATACGGGAAATAAGCGGATTGCTGAGATTGGTGAACGAGTCGATGATGGTATACACCAGATTGAGTAGGATATAAGGCCCGCACATCGGAAAGGTGATTTTCCAGAAGTTCACCCACGCGGTTGCGCCTTCGATATTGGATGACTCGTACAAGGACGGTGATATTGTGTTTAAGCCACCGATAAAAATGATGATTTGAATTCCAGATTTGATGATATATTCGTAGATTCCTGAAGTAGCCTGTGAAATGGTTTCCAGCATGCTGATCGGAAGACTGCCGGAAAACAATAGATTGACTAGGGATGATGCCGAGAATGAATCCTGCATCGAATTGGCGGCAGAAGCGGCATCGCGGCTCATCATCATCATCATGACAGAGTCTTTCATATCAATGGTAGCGAGAACGCCGGTGGATACAATGACAGGGAGGAAGAAAACTGCACGTGCAATCGTCCGCCCTTTAAACTCTTTGCTGAGTATCAATGCCGCAAAAAAGCTGAAAGGCACCACAACCAGCGTATCGCGAATCGTCAATCCGAAGGAAGTCACAATGTTCTGGCGGAATCTTGTATCGATCATCAGTATGTTTTTATAATTGTAAAGTCCTTTTGGAATCAGGGTGTATCCTTCTTCTACAATCTTGATATCATTAAAGCTGAAGATAAACGACTGGATCATCGGGATTAACATAAACAATGCAAAACCGATTAAAAAGGGGGTGATAAAGACATATCCGGTCCGATTGCGTCTTTGCATCAAACTGCTCTTGTAAGCGGGACCCTTGCTTTTCACTTTTCTCTGCATCCTTATCTCCCCTCCACATGCAGCCATCCTACCGCAGGAATAACTCCTGCTTCGGTTGTGACATTAGACTGATTGTAATTAACAATAATTCCTTTCCCGTTTGCGTAATCCACCCGGACTACACCGTCGGAAAGCTGGGTATGCTTGGTTATGGCGCTGCCGTAAACCGGTTTCAATGCAGCGGATAGTTGTTTTCCGACATGCTCAATTCTTTTTTCAAGCTGACCAAAGCTGACGTTGTAAAAATCGCTGTAATTGGTTCCTTTGAGCTTTGAATTGTCTTCATAAATGGCTGTGAAATACATGGCCGAACCGGTTTCGATACATTTGAGAAGATAATAGCTGTCGTCGGCAGCGGTGTTAAGCACACCGGCTCCGTATTTCACAACACCCGACAACACCATTTGGACAAAGGGAATTGAACGGTCGATCAGCGGATGAGAATTTGCTTCCATCGAGATGTTTACCGCATAACTTAAATAAGGCAGGGTATAGGCGTTGGCACCGCCCGACATAAGCTCATAGCCTTCATCCCGCAGCTTTTTCAGCAGCTCCTCTGAATAATCTTTTGCTTGATTTCTCGTCAGATAATTGTTTTTATCAAAGTTTCCTGCTAGATCGGATGCAAGATAGGGAAGAGAGAATCCCGTGAATGCTTTGCCCTTCACCGCTTTCAAAAAACGATCTGCATTCTTGGACATGCGGTTGGGAGGATAGATATAACCGTTAAGCCCGCTTTCCTCCGGCATGAAGTTTGCTTTGTTATATTCGGGTTTAAATGCCGATTCTCTGGTAATAAACCGCACCACATCTTTTGTTGCACCGAACCCGTCAAACAGATTGTCTCGATAGACATATTGGAAATCGGCATCCGGGAATAGTTTGGCATTCATACCGTTCATACTGTCAAGCAGTGAAAGAATTCCTTTATTCCCACCGAGTTTCCCTTCGGCATCAAACCTGTTCAGAACCGAGGACTTTAATCCACCCTTTCGCCATCCAGAATAACGAATGATTAGCGGGCTTTCCGGGAACATGTGATTTAGCTTTCCCACAATTTCCTCCGCCTGCTTAAAGGTGGTGAGCGGTACGATTACCTCTCTCGGGAATCCCATAATCGGCTGTTTGTCGTCGACTGCTCCAATCAGATTTGCCAATATGGGTGTCGGGTTCTGATCCGACTTGCCGACAAGCCCTTTCTCCTTCTCAAAACTTTGACGATAAGCGGCGGCGAGATCCGTCCACTGGTTTGCGTTGATAAAGGTGAAGTCAACAGCAATTTCATCCTGTATGGATCGATCGGGATAGCTGTTTACCGTTTCGGTATCATTTGATGTAAGCAGCACCTTGGCATAATCCAGCAGTTTGAACTTGGCACCAATTGCACCCATATCCTGCTCGGATACCCGTGCTGCAGCGTAAACAGATGATGTGCAGTCGGCTTTTTGTACCACCGCCAGCATGGAGCCGGTGGGCGTTGTAACGCCGTACACAGGAAGATAAAGATTACTTTTGAGTGATGTCATATTCTTCTGGTACAAAGAATAATCAACCCCATAAAAGCCTTCCTCATAATCAGGAGTACCGCCGGATCTTATCTTGCTCAGCTCAATGATTGCTCCCGAGCCATCAGGCAAGACAGCCTGACTGTTATTGAATCCCGCTGCGGTATTCATATAGGGCAGCAGTGTAACGGTGTCCAGCTTTATGTTATCGGTTGCTTTGATTTCCTCTACCGGAATCCGGGCATTCAGCCTGCCACCGGCAAGCCGATATTCCACCGGAATAATAAAGTTTCCTCTTGCTACATCTACATCTGTGTAACCGACAGCCGCCTGATCCTCCATCCGCATGTCGGGTGTATATTGCAGCTTTGTGAAGTACTGATTGATTCTGTTAATCTCCAACGCTGACGGAGACTGCTTTAAGACGAAAATATGCTTGATGTTTTTGATTTTTGTATATCGTGATTCCAGATTTTTCAGCGCCTGCTCATCATTAACGGTGTCATAATTGACCTCAAGATAATAACGCTTCATGTTATTTTGTTCACTTTTTTCGAGACCAGCAATCAATTTATTGAACCTATCCGCTGTCAACACCTGGGGATACAGCGGCGTCTTTACGACACGGCCGAAATGGTATTCCACCCTGATCCCGTTTGTAATGGCTTTGGTGGTAAACTGACCAAATTTTACACTGTCATCGAAGGCATTCATCTGCTTGGAGGTTTCAGCCGAATCGATTGCTGTCACCAATAACGGCGAGGAATAACGACCGATCAATGATTCATTCATATCCAGTCGGTTCTGTGGATTTGAAAACCATACAGTCCCGTCCTTGGATTTCACCGCAATCTCGGTTGTAACTTCATTCACGAACAGCGTAAGTCCGTCTTTGTTCGCAACCTGCTTCATCTTGTCAAGGCCCAGCATATCGTTTGATTGCTGGATCGGATCATCGGTTTCCCACTTCATGACATCCGAAGCAGGAAGCTCTGCAAACAGCGGTGCCAACTCTCCGCATCCCGAAAAGCTTAGCGTTATTACAGCCGCCAGAAGGACGGCAAGCGTACGCTTTATATCTTCTAATCGCATGTCGTCACATCCTTAACTGAATTTCTGTAATAACCCCCGCAATATAGCGGAACATTTCATCAAACACGCCGGCAAACAACAAAATAAGAAAGACTATGAAAGCCATGCCGGCAATGGTTAATATAATTGAGAAAATATTCTTCATTACCGTAAACTGATGAACCGTGAGTATCCCGAAGAAAATCAGCAGCGCCGTAAACGCAACGCCGATTCCTAATACAAGACCGATAAAAGTCTGCTCATTTATCGATAGAAAACGGCTCATTAATACCCCGATAAATGTTGTTATGGTAAATGGTACGGTAGCATAACAGGTCGCCATGAAAATATCTACAAAACGACCTTCCCCATCCATCAGGACTGTGATTGACCAGTTGGCAATACACCAAAGCAAAACCGGGGCAACAACATTGGATATTTCGAGAAGAATGTTAAATTCCTTGAGATTGGTAGAATTAAAGATAAACCCGGTATACTGCTTTTGAAAAATTAAGCTTGCAACCATCAGCACAAGCAGGATCAAGCATGAAACAACATTGCCCTGTTTCTCAAACCGCATCTCGTAAAAACCACGGATGGGATGCGCCATGATCGTAAAGGAGTATCGAAGTCCTTTTCCTATGCTTTTCATAGATCAATCCACCCCTTTTCCAGTGCTTCCATCTTTTTGCGGGTGATCACTTTTCGAACCTTTACAATCGTGAGCAATATCGATACGGCTATGAAAACGGTAACCGCAGCGGGAGCAAACCAGTCCGCAACCACCTTTTTCCGGTATTCTACGTAAGCCCGCGAATACCAGTCCTTGTTATAGCCAAGCTCAAAAAGCTCCATGGCTTTTTCATATTCTCCGTCACGGTAAGCGGCCTTTCCAAGTCCGGAATAAGCCTGGTCATAGTTGGCATTTTGCGTCAGCACCATGTTCCAAAGCTCGGCTGATTTGTGATAATCGCCGCTTTCCTGCCACATGATTGCCTGGGATATGTTCTCGCCGAATTCGGTTCTCCGGAATACCGTAATGGTACGGGTTCCGCTGTCCAGAACATATAAATAGCTTCCGGACTGTGCAATCGAATTCGGGGTTCTAAATCCGCCGGCAGTCACATCCGGACCGCCGAAGGCATACAGAAGATTGCCCTCAGAATCATATGTGAAGATTCGGCTGCGGTTGTCGTCCAAAACCGTATAGGTGCCTTCAGAACCGTTTGCAACATCCACCATGTGGGAAATGCCTTTATACGCAGCGTCCATGTTATTATCGAGATCAAAAATATCGTAATCACCCGACGGAGGACCAAAGCCCTTGCGCCGCAAAATGTCCTTGCCCAGCATATTGAGTCTGCGTACCAGCGCACCGTTTTCTGTTCCCCTTCCGGAGTGAATCTCAGACCGCACAATTTTTTCATCAATGGCAGCCGCTGTGGCAAATATAAAATCCTCGTTATCCAGAGAAATGTTGTTATACTCGATGGGAACAAAATCCTGCATTTTATCGAGCTGTGCCTGGGTGGAGATTTTCTTCCACAGCACTTCCATGGGATTTGCGTTTACCTTGCCTGCCGCCAGAAAGCCTTCAAACTTTCCGTCGGGATCAAAATCCACAATTCCTTCGTTAACACTGATTGCTACCACATGAATACGTCCGGTAGAATCAACAACAAGCTTGGAAGGACGATAGCGTTCGATAAAGTCATCGGTGATAATGGTACTGTCCTGTTTGGACGGAGGGGCAATAATTCGAATTGCTTTTCCCTGCTGATCCATTTCGATAATGTTTTTTGATATACCGTCTGCTACATAGATGCTGTCATCAGGCGTTACAAAAACCCCCTGGGGCTCTTTGAACGGCACCACAGCCCCCGATGAATCGGTATATCCCGTCCATATTTTTATAACCTTCAACCTGCTGTCAAATTTAATCAGGCGGTTATCGGCGGCGGTGTCCCCGCTTGCAGCAAGGTATATATTCCCTTTATGATCTGCAAATAAATCGTTTGGCTTTTTGAAATCGCCGATCCCGAGGGTTACACCGGTCACTGCCTTTTCAATCGTATAGGGATCGGGGCATTTTACCGGAACGCCCCAGTTATTATAGGTATAGCTGCTAAAAGACAGCTTTTGCGCGTTGATTTGTTCCATTCCCGCATCAGAAGATTCCGCCGATACAATCAAACTGCCTGCTCCCATGCAAAGCACGGTTACTATCACAGTCAGAAAGCGGAATACTTGAGAATTCTTTTTCAATGATCTCCGCCTCCTTATTCCTTAATGCCCGATGTAGACATGGTGTCCAGTATCTGGCTCTGACTGAAGATAAATATCAGGATGGGCACACTCATCAGAATCAATCCGACTGCCGAAGCCGCACCCGCCCGGGCAAATCCCCCCGCCATAATCTGGTTTAGCGCATAGGGCAGCGGTTTGAGCTGCTCGCTTCGAATCAAAACGCCGCCTGTAGTGTTCCATAGTTGCTGTGAGGAGAATATGATCAGTGTAAGCCACGCCGGTTTGACTGTGGGCATTACGATGCGGAAGAAAATATGTAGCTCTCCTGCTCCGTCTATTTTTGCCGCTTCCAGAATGGAGTCATGCACCGTTACCATGAACTGTTTCATCAAAAACAGTCCTAGAGACGAGCCTATCGCCGGTATAATAAGCGCCCAATAGGTGTCTACTAAATTCAGACCTGACATAATCACAAAGTTGGGAATTGCGGTTACGGTAGGCGAAAACATCAGCGTCATCACGACCAGGCTGAAAAAAGCCTTTTGTCCGTAGAAATGATGTTTCTCAAGCACATAGGCCGCCATAGAAGCGAAAATTACATGACCGGTGGTACCCGCGACTGTGATCAGCAACGTATTGAAGAAATATCGGGTAATCGGTACCCATGAATTATTCATGATTGCCAGCAAATCCTTCAGATTATCCATGGTTGGATTCTGAACAAAGAACCGCGGCGGAGATAAAAACAGCTCGTCAATCGGCTTGAACGCATTGTTAACCACATAGATTAGCGGTATTGCCATAAAGACGGCAAGTATGGACAAAAACAGGATATTCAGCAAATCTCCCGCCAGACTGCGGGTCATGCGTACGCCCAGCAGCTTGCGGAAAAACCGGACTACTGCACCGGTCATACGCCCGAATGCCCTTCCGATTGTGCTGAGTATAATGAAAACCGGATTTGGTTTTTTTAATTTGGCATCCATGCTATACCATGCCTTTCTATGTCTTCCTGTTTAAAGACACTCAGAATTTAATTCACAAAAGCTGATGACATATTAGCGTCCAACCCGCTCCAAAAGAATGTTGATCAGCCTTCGGCTAAAGAGCATCAGGAGGAAAAGAATTGTTGCGATTGCCGAAGCGTAGCCCATTTCAAATCGCTGATACCCGTAATCCCACATATGATTCACCATGGTATGCGCAGCATATTCTGTTGAGGGAAACCCTGCAAGCGCAACCGTGACTTCATGAATCGAAAACGCACCTGTGATACTCATTACCGCTCCAAACATGAGCTGAGGCTTCATCATGGGGAGTGTTACATACCAAAGCTCCTGCCATCTGTTGCGCAGACCATCGATTGATGCCGCCTCATAGTACTGCTTATCGATATTTTTGAAACCGGCAACAAAGGAAAGGAAGCCGGCTCCCATGCTGCTCCATAAAACACAGAGGATAATGACAACTTTAATGTATTGCGGATCGGTCAGCCACTCAATCGGATCGGTAATGAATCCGAAGTTAATCAATGCACCATTTACATAACCGTAAATGTCTCCCGAAAAGAGGGTGCCGAATATGACATAGACAGAGCCGGCGATGGTTGGCGAGTAGAAGATCAGAACGAACAGTGTGCGCAGAAAAGGCGAAAGCTCGTTGATCAGCCAGGCAACTACAAACGACAGTATATAGCCGCCCGGCCCGGTTATAATCGCAAACACAAGGGTGTTTTGCAATGCTGTAAGAAACACGTCATCCCTTGTGAAGAGACGGATGTAATTCTCGAAGCCAACCCATCGTGCCGGTTCAAAAATATTGTTATAAGTAAAGCTGTAAAACGCCGAAGTCAACACCGGCAAAACCGTAAAGGTGATGAACACCGCCGCGTATGGCAGCAAAAACGCATAGGAAATACGGTCATGCCACAGCTTTTTGCTCACATACGCAAGTCTGCCCGGTGATGTTTTGGCTTTGTTTGACATCTTCCGCCCTCCTATTGTTCAAGTACAGGCAAGCCGAACTCAATCCGCTTGTCTCTGATTTCGTCATTAATAATGCGTGCATACTGCAAAATCGCCTCACGGGGCTCGTCGCTGTTTTCTTTGATGCATACCGAACGGAATGCATTGTTGATATGCCGCGGGGTGTAATAGCTTCCCGGAACCTCCGGAATGCCCTTTGCCCATTTTGCCTGTGCCTCAAGCACGCGGTAATCGCGTATGGACCATGGAAGGCTCTTCATTGCTTCTACATTTGCGGTAGGATAACGCGCCGATGTGCCAAGCAGGCTTTCCATCTCCCTTGAGAAGGATACCTGGGTATCTTTTGATGTCCACCATTTCATGTAGTCCCATGCAGCCTCAGGATTTTTGGCTGTGGACATCATCATGCTGGAGCTTACAGACGATCTTACAGAGTGATCAACTGTACCATCATCTTGTACCGTTCCCGGAACCATGCTCATCTGCCACAAACCCTTGATTTCGGGGGCAGACACCATCAACTGATTAAACAAAGTCATATCGGCAATCACAATCGGGGATTCCCCGGTTCTGAACCGGTTGGCAATATTAAAGTTGGTGGGGAGTCCATAGCTTGTATAAAATTTTGTCCATGTTTTAAAGGCTTCAACTGCGATTTCACTGTCTAAGCCTGTCGCAATACCGTCCTGCTTATAGAAGCTGCCGCCGTTCTGATAAACAAACATCGCAAACGTGGTCATACCAACCCCAACATCTGCACCGACGCTGGTTCCGGTATCCATTAAGAAGGACATGTTTTTCTTCTGTAAAACTGGTAGATATCTGATCATATCTTGCCATGACCAAGGATTCTCCAGCGTTGGAACGGGAATGTTAAGCTCGGACAAAATATCGGTTCGAACAAACATAACCGGATAGGTTTCCTGTTCCGGCAGCGCATAAATGCCGCCGTTGAAGCTGATAGGAACCAGCGCGCTGGGACGGAATCTGGATAGAACTTCATTTAAATCCGACTGGTCTGCAACTTTTCTTAAATTCATTGCAGCTTTTCTTGTGGCATAGTTGATGGGGAGCTGCATACCGGCGTGCATCAGGACGTCGGGTCCGTTGCCTGCGGCTACCGAAGGAAGTATGGCGTCGGGCTGTACAATCTGCAGATTGACGCCCACAGTCTTTCCGAGGTTTTTCTTTGAAGCGGGTGTATAGGTGGAGCGAATCAGGTCATTTAGGATGGTGGCCTGGTCACGTCCGGTCGTCGACCATACAGTCAAATCAACATCGGTCTTATCTGCGCCTCCCGCCAGAGAATTGTAATCCTCCACAAACGAGGCAATAAACATTTGGAACATATAACCCGCCATCTGGAAGAAGCCGGCGTCAGCCTTGGGCTTTTCTGAGCCGGGGACTGCAATCGAAATATAATCCAAATCCAGCGGCATGCTCTTGGCATCCAACATCCATGTGTTCAGCGCGGCTATATTATCCTTAAATACCCGCAGACGTTTTGAAATCTCACGGTGATCCTTATTAAATTCACGGAGCTGTTCCGACATTTTTCGCAGACTTGCCAGCTCGCTTCCAGAAAATCCTGTAATTTTCTGGATATCGTCTGCAATCTGCTCCAGTTTTTCTGCCTGTATCAGCATCTCTTTGATGGTATCGGGAATCTGCTTATCCAGATTGTAATCCCGCATGGTATCCGGCGTAGATCCCATAATCATGAGAAGCTCACGGTAAATATCGTTCAGCACGTTGATGGATTCCTGAGTCCGACCAAGATCCTTACCAAAATCCCCCAGCGTCATAACAAGGGAGAGGGTGTAGGTCTTGCCCCCCTCAAAATAAAATTTACAGGGCTTATCATCGACCGACACACTGTAAATCTGCCAACTGCTGTCATAGGTAAAGCGCAGGTTCTCCGCCTCTGCAAATGGCGGCACCCCGTTGATTTTCAGGGTGCGGGTGGCGTAAAATCCGCGTTTATAATTTTGTCTTGTCCTGAATCTTATCTCGTACATTCCGGTCTCATCGGGAGTAAAGCTCCATGCAAGTTCTTTTCCGGAACTTGTCCAACCCGAGGCTCCGATTGTGTTCAGGCTGATCTTTGAACCTTTATAAGGGATTGTTGCAGGCGATATACGGTCGGCCGTTGCAACAATTGTCGCATCGTTTTTCCATGCAGGAATCTCGGCCTGAATGAAAGGCAGCGATTGGCTTGCATCCTTGATTTGCAAATAGCTCTTTGCATATTCGCTGTACGATGGCAGTTTTTCAGGTGAACGGAAAGTAATGCTGCGAATATGAACGCTCTCACGTGAAATATAGAAATAGATGGTATTATTCTCTCCCAGCTCAAACAACAGAGGGCGGATATGGAATCCGGAGCTGTCGGTCACGTTTGAATACAGCCATCCTCTGTCAGCGAAAGTCAGTTCTTCCTGAGAAGGACGGATGTCATTTCCGTTCATATCGGTTTCGATTTTACCGTCTTTATCTTTCCACCGGCGTGCCAGCACCAGGCTGCCGGCCTCTCTATAAGGCAGACTGCCGTTTAGGCGAACCCCCAGTTCTACATCTCTGGAGCGTCCGGCAACCGGATCATATTCAATTATCATGTTGTAAAGCCCGGAGGTTCCGGGGAAGGAGACGCTAAGATGCCCCTCTTCTTCAATCAATATCGAATCCTTTTCCGCTTTAAAGTTGCCCTTGCCTTTTGCCAGCGCTTCACGATTCAATACGATGGTCTGCTCGGACATGGGGGGCTTGTTCTCATCGGCAATCCCATGAGAATCTAAAAACTCAGTATATGTTATGGACTTATTGATCTCATCGCCTGAAATCTCTCGGTTGTTCCCTACAGCGGAATCTTCGACCTTTACAGAATCACTCTGTTCTTCTGCGTTGGCAACCATATAGGGCGTATTTACAATCGAGAAAAGAAGCGCCGCAATGACGAATAATGATAAAAGTTTTCGAGGCATATCTAGACCATGCCTTTCCGTGAACTGTATCCTACAGTCACTAAGATTTTAGTTTTTGGTACCGGAGACACCGCTCCCCCGGATCTAGCCGGAGGAGCGGATATCCCTTTGAATTTGTAGGTTATACTAGCCGTCTTGAACCACCTGGGTATAAGCGCTGTCGTCAATATAGCCTTGGAATGTCGGCTTGTTGGCAGCAATGATGGATTGAGGTGTGCCGGAGTTATCCATAAATTGTCCCGCAAGCTCCATCACCGGCTCACGCAGACCAACACGGCAAACGCCGTTTGATTTAATCTTATTGTTCAGCATTAGATCGACATAGACATCACAGGATGCCTCATCCGGGAACAGTGCCTCGGCTGTGTTGCGGTAACGCTCCTCTTTTGTGTATCCGTCATCCGAGGGATCAAGCAAGTCGCGATATACCAGCAATGCAGCCTGTGCTTTCTCATTGCTGATGGACGCAGGGATGAAATAGGAGTTTCCGCCGTAGCTTTCATCCACATAGTCCTTTGCATCGGGTCCCATGGGGAAATAAGTCAAACCGTAATCCTCGTTTGTGCCGTTCTCGGTCATAACATCACGAATGTACTCAATGACCCATTCTTCGGCACGCATCATACCGACCTTGCCGTTGGCAAATGCGTCTACCGTCACCTTCCAGTCACCGCCTGCGGGACGAAGATAGATGGTTTTGTCGGTGTTGAGCATTTTATTGAACAGCTCCAGTCCGGCAAGATTTTTGGGACTGTCCATATTGAATTTCGGAGGGGTTGTGGAATAATCGACGGGATCTCCCCCGTTTGTCACCATAAAGGCGGTCATAAGCCAATGGGCGTCCATGGTGGAGAGTCCCCACTGGGTGGTATTTCCACCTGCATCATGCTTGGTCAGCTTTTTGGCGTACTCTTCCATGGTTGCGAAATCCCATTTTTTGCCCGATTTTATCAGCTCATTGGGATCGGTCAGCTTTGCCTCTTTAAATAAACGTTTATTATAAAGAAGACCGGATTGAATGGTATTGGCTTTCTTGGAAAAGCCGTAAACAGCATCCTTGTAGGTGGTTTCGTTTACGATAAAGTCGTTCCATGTGCCGTCATGAAAGTCGATGCCCAACGATTTGGCAACCGCACCCGCATCTTTGACCGCACCGGCTTTGATCCAGTCGGTGATCATCCACGGGAAGGAATACATGATGTCTCCAAAGGGCTCGCCCCCCATAATTACGCTGGCCATATTGTCCCAATAGGGCCCGCTGTCAACCTTAACCCATTCAAACTCTATGTTATACTTCTTTTCAACCGCATCAATCTTTTCAATCAAGCGGTCGGTTGCCTCATCCTTACCCGGAGTCAAATCCTTGCCCCAGGTATCCGCAAAGGTGATTTTCATGCCATTAAAATCATACTTTTCTTCTACCGCTGACGAAGAGGGATCGGGTTTGTCTTTCTTACAGGATGTTGCGACGGTTCCCAGCATTAATACGGCCGATACAACCGCAATAACGCGAGATAGCTTTTTCTTCATTGTTTCTTCCTCCAGTACAATTTTAAATTGACTTAAGCTTTAGGACCTTGTGTACCAATTCAAAACGGCTATGACGTTGTGAGACGGCTATGCCGTTATGAGGCTGTGTCATTGTGCTTGCGAGGTCTGAATCATGACCCCTCTTTCCTTGCGGTATTGCGAGGGCGACATATTCATACCGTTATGAAATGCTTTAATAAAATTCGAAATGCTGAAAAACCCGCATTCTTCCGCAATGTCAATGATTTTCTTATCGGAGTTCTGCAATAGATCGGCGGCATTCTGCAGACGAATCCGAGTCAGGTATTCCATGGGGGAAACCCCCATGGTCTCACGAAAGACCGAACTGAAATTCGGAACGCTCATATTGATCATCTTGGCAAGATCTGCCAGCGTTATTTTCTTGTCATAATGCTTAAATATATAGTTGATTACAGGAGCCAATCTTTCTCGGTTTCTGGCCTCTCTCAGGGTGCATGACGGGTCGCCGCGCTGCTCCATTTCTCGTTTTAAAAGTGCCGCCAGCCGCCACAATAATGCAACCGCCATCAGCGAAGAAGCGGAATCCTCGGTCTCTGCCTCCTTCCAGATGGCATCCACAATGCGTAGTATCTCACTGTAACAAGCGTCCTTGCCGGATAGTGTTACGCAGCCGCGTGCCATGGCCTTCATGGGAGACAGTGCTTCATGCCCCAGCGAACAGGCGTAGGAATTGCTAAACAACCGCCTGTCAAAGGCAATTAGATTCACGGTCAGGCTCTCGGAGGCTGTAAATGTATATCCTCCATTGTTTCCGAGAATCAAAATGTCTCCGGTATGTACGCTGCGTGCTGCGTCTTCCTGACAAACCTTGCCGCTGCCGCGCTGAATGTGGCATATTGCCATAATGTTTTCCGGATTGTTTTCGGCTGCTATGCGCTCGTAATCCATAAACGACAGCGGCATAGAGCCTCCGCATGCAATTGAAATGCATTTTGTAAGGACCACTGCACCGCTAATATCCAACACTCATCGCCTCCCTTATGGTAATCAAGTGTTTCAGGTTTTCTTTTTCACCGCCCCAACAATCGCACTTAACAGTAATCGATTACTGCCATATGGTTCATTGCTTAGTTGCGCCCAAATGCAAATATTGTGATGGTATCTTTGTTTACGCAATGCATTGCTGTCGATGGGGCGGAAATATATAGTAATCGTTTTCTGTGTAGTCAATGTACAAAGAGTTGTTTAAATACGCTATAAATATAGTAACATATTTATAATATTTGTGCTTATCATATCTTATTGAGTAGTTACACTATCGTGTTAAATTCGAGGCTGTTTTCGTGATATTCACCCTTTAGTGCCGATATTTGGGTTAAGCTTTCGTCTTATTAGACAGATTGACCTGCTTATGTAATACGCTTCACGGATTCACGCTCTACCAGTTTGGGCTTAAAGCGTACCTTTTCCATTGGCGTTTTGGGAATTTCAAAGCTTTTAAGCAACAGCTCTATTGCTTTGGAGCCAATTTCGCGCGTTGACTGGTCAATTGTTGTCAATGCCGGCGTAACCATATCCGAGATCGGCATATTGTCAAAGCCCATTACCGAAACATCTTCGGGAATATGTACACCTTGACTTTGCAGAGAACGCATAACACCTAACGCCATCATATCGTTGATGCAAAATATGGCTGTCGGGGGCTTTTTCAGACTCATCAGCTTGTCTGCAAGCTTGCTGCCGATGTTGAATTCGTAGAGATTTTCATCATCCCGCTCATAGTCAGATATGCGCAGGTAATCGTTGTCCAGTTCAATGCCGCTTTCCTTCAAGCCGGCTGTAAACCCCTCCAGCCGCTGACGGCGGCTTGCATAGGAAAGCGGAGGGCTGACAAATGCAATATCCCGATGTCCCATGTTCACCAGATAATGTGCAGCCATATATCCGCCGCCATAATAATTAAAGCATACCCTATGCGTCGGTACATTCAGGGCTTGTTCAATTGCAACCACTGTTACCCCGTCGGTCTGCATTTCGCCAATCCATGATGTATCATCGCTCACAGTTGAAATAATAATGCCCTTAACCTGCTTTTGAAGCAGGGAAATAAACTGCTTTTTCTCATGCTCCGGGTTTCGATAGGAGTTACAGAGCAATACGGTATACCCGCTATGTATCAGGGAATCATTGATTCCTGCAATCAACCCGGGATAATAATAGTTTGAAATATTTGGTATTATGACCCCAACTTCATCTGTCTTATTGGATTTTAGATAACGACCAAGCATATTCGGCTTATAATTCAATTCAATTACGGCTTGCTTTACGCAGTTGCGCAGTTTATCACTCACCGGGTAATCAACATTATTGATGATCCTTGATACGGTTGCCACCGAAACGCCGCAGTGCTTGGCAACGTCATAGATCGTCACATTTTTTTTAGCCATCTATGCCCACTCTCCTGCAATCATGGTATACAAAAACCAGTTACACAGAAATCGGTTTC
>DHOG01000102.1:39590-42489 GCA_002410715.1 Ruminococcaceae bacterium UBA5396
CACAGAAATCGGTTTCTGTGTTTAGTATACTACGATACAGGGTTTTCGTCAATAGGTCTATTTTTCCACAGTTTCTGCTGAAAGATTTAGTCTTTTAGATTAAACCAGACAGAAGCTTGATGAATCGCTAACCCAAAGCTTGTATCGGATACGGTCTCCTTCAAACCTTTATGTACCTTCTCAAGCTCGGCTACCATGACGGCTTTTCCTTCTTCCATAAAGGAAACGGCGTCGCCTTCCGATGATTTGGTTTCAGCACCTAAAATAATCTTACAGTCGTATTTCTTTGCGTATTCAATTTCTTCTTTGGATACATCAAGAATTTTTTCAGCTGTATCACGATAAGACATAATCCCAAGAGTATCGCAGTATTTTGCCATCATTTCTGCCAGCACAATTTCACTGCCGTCAGAATCCTTGACGATGTCGGTCATCCAAAACGGAATATCCCATTCCAGAATCGTCTTTGCTTCCTTAGCGGCGGGAACCGCTTTATTAACAACAAAGTCAGCAAACAATTGCATCACCTTGGCGCGCCCTTCGGCTCCTGTTTTAAATTCAGGATGCTGATGGGGCTCGACGTCCAGATGCATGGAATAAAACTTCTCGTCATCTGCCGCTTCGGCCTGATAATCGTTAAATTTCTCAACATACCGCTCAAACCCGGTGTTATCGGGGTTTATCCACCTGTAGTCGCCGGTTAAAGCGGCAACCCTTATTCCCATTGTGCCGGCTTTTTTGACAAATGCACGCACATCTTCAAAAGTCGCCTTGCTGCTCTGTTCTTTGCCCATTCCGTCAATGCAAAGATAGATTTCGCTTACCGTATTATTCTTCAAAAATGTCATCATATTATCGGAGTACTTGATTGTGCCGACCTGCCACCACCAAACACCCAGCGTGTCCGGGTCGTCTTGTTTGCGAAAATCAATGGTGGTTTTTTTGGGCTCTGTGGTGGTTGTCTGCGAAACTGTGCTTTGGGACTGGGAAGAGGATATATCGGTGTTTTTACCGTTACATCCTGCAAGCAGCAACCATGATACGGCTGCGGCGGCAATTATCATATATGCTTTTTTCAACCTAAGTACCTCCTACTAAAATCTTATTTCACAAGGGCATACCATGCATAAACATGATGGATTGCGCCTCCGACTTTCTTGTAGCCGCATTCATCCAGTTTTGAACGCAGTATGCTCTGCTCGGCAATCAGTTTTTCTTTGCCGGCATAATAATATGTAACATTACGTTCAGGCAGTTTGATGGTCTCGGTTCCCGCAATCAGGCGGCAGTTATTCTTTTTTGCATATTCAAGCTCAAGATCTGTGGCACGATCGAATTGTCCTGCCCCTGTATAAAAATACGACATAATCCCGAGTGCACTGCAATTTTTTGTCATAACATCAAGGATGTTGACTGTCGCACCTGTCTCATCTTTAACCGTATCGTAATCTCTAAACCATGACCAGATATCAAACTCCAGCGGCAGATTGACTTTGTCACAAAGCTTTCTGGTCTCGATCACAAAACCAGCAAGCCATTGGGTATATTTGGCACGGTTTTTTTCCCATGAATTGTGTGTATGCGGCTCTACGTCCAAATGGATTGCCGAGAATTTTTCATCGGCTGCCACATAGCTTTGATAGGCGGCAATCTTATCGATAAAGCTTTTAATATAGAAATATTTGTTTGCAGGATCAATCCAGCGAAGAACGCTGTCGCCGGCAGCCCCCGTAAGGGCAGAAACACGGATTCCATATTTATTACACTTTTTAATAAAGCCTCTTACATGGCGCTCACTGACCAGTCCGGCCTTCTTGTCATCCTCGGTTAAACCACCCTGCGCCAACTCTTCATCCAAAGGTAGCATTTTGCTGACATCAAGATAAATCTCGTTAACATTATTTGCAATCAGCATATCGAGGATCATATCAACGCTGACGCCGTTAACTGGTTCGACAATTCCTTTTAGATCCCACCACCATGCACCAAGTGTAAACGATTCCCCCGCCTTCCGGTAGTCCAGGGTTGCGCCTTTGAACAGAGTACCCGGCTTAAAGGAGGCACTGCCCACCTGAGCTGCAGACGGTATTCCCAAAGAGGGTTTGGTTGTAGTGGTACTGCTTTTGGAAGTTTTGCTTCCTACGGTTTTTTTGGTTGTAGTATTCATAGAGGGAGCCTCCGTGGTTGTAGTGGTCTGCTTCGAAGAGGTTTCGATAATCGTCGTCTCTAATCCTTGCGTTGTCGTTGATTGCGAGGCTGATGAGCTTGTTTCAGATTGGTCAGGCTTTTTACCGCAGCTTGCCAGCACGGTCAGCATGGCTATGGCTGTCGCTGCTGCAACCATCTTGTTTATTCTAAACATTCCAATCATCCTTTCTAGTTCTTTAAATCAAACCACCGCTTAATCTGATGAATTGCCAAGCCAAAATTCCGGTCGGCAAATTCGCCCAGCAGCATATTGTTGAGCTTGTTGAGTTCGGTTGCCATATAGGCCTTGCCTTCCTCCATAAAGGAAACCTGATCTCCTTCGGTAGAGTAGGTTTCGGCTCCCAAAACAATTTTACAGCCATGTTTTTTTGCAAATGCAATTTCTTCAGCCGAAACACTATGCATGGCCTGTGCCGTGTCACGATACGACATGATGGTAATTGTATCACAATGCTTTGCCATAAGTTCTGCCAATATTATGTTGGAACCATTTTCCGGATTCTTTACGGTATCACTCATCCAGAACGGTATATCCCATTCAAGCAGCGTACCTGCCGACTGTGCAGCGGGTACTGCCTTGTTTATTGCAAAATCTGCAAACCACTGCATTATTTTGGCACGACCCGCAGTCCCGGTCTTGAAGTCGGGATGCTGGTGGGGCTCAACATCCAGATGCATGGAATAAAACTTC
>DHOG01000063.1:0-10562 GCA_002410715.1 Ruminococcaceae bacterium UBA5396
CCCATGAACGGAAAACAGCCTTGATCGATTCCATAAGCTGAACCTTGGGATCAGACGGGAATTCGACACCCTTCTGCTCTTTATAAAACGCCTTAAATTTGGATGCCATTTCCTTCATATCGTCGGCGCTGAAATCGGTATCCAGTTCAATTCCGCGTTCTTCTTTCATTTCATCAATGATTTTCTCGAACTCTTTCTTGGACAGCTCCATTACAACGTCGGAGAACATCTGGATGAAGCGACGATATGAGTCATATGCAAAGCGTGGGTTGCCGGTCTTTTTAGCAAGACCTTCAACAACGACATCGTTTAAGCCGAGATTAAGGATTGTATCCATCATACCAGGCATAGATGCACGCGCACCCGAACGGACAGAAACAAGAAGCGGATTCACCGCATCTCCGAATTTTTTGCCGGAGTTCTGTTCTAACTCACTCAACGCTTCGTAAATCTGAGCTTCGATTCCAGCGTTAATAGAACGATCATCCTCATAATACTGTGTGCAAGCCTCGGTTGAAACCGTAAAGCCGAACGGAACAGGCATGCCGAGACTTGTCATTTCGGCAAGATTGGCGCCTTTGCCACCGAGAAGCTCGCGCATGCTGACATTGCCCTCGTTGAACAAATACACAAATTTGTGACTCATAAGCATTCTACCTCCTAAATTTGACTACTGCATTTAAATAGATTATTTAATAAAATCCAATCATATATGCAGAATCACATTGTATTATAACAAATAGTAAAAAATATTTCCATATATAATTTCGTTTATATATGGAAATATTCCATTTGCACAAAGAATGTAGACCAAGCCCCTCTATCTCTGGTGTTTATTTGCAAATGCTATTGAAATAATGGGATACTTTTGCCATAATAATGATATACAGTTATTATGAAATATAAAAGTTTGGCTAAATATTGTAAATTAGCATCTGCCTATATGAGAAAGGATGGTCAATTACCATGAATTTTCACGGTAAGGATATTAAAATTTTTTCCGCAAATTCACACCCTCTTCTTTCCGCTCATATTTCGGAAAGGCTGGGGCTTCCCCTAGGCCGTTCGGAAGTGAAAACCTTTAGCGACGGGGAAATTTCAGTCTCAATTAACGAATCGGTTCGCGGCTCGGATGTATTTGTGGTGCAGTCTACCTGTGACCCCGTTAATAACAATCTGATGGAACTGCTAATCATGATGGACGCATTCAAACGTGCATCAGCGGCACGCATCACCGCCGTTATCCCCTATTTCGGATATGCAAGACAGGATCGCAAGGCAAAGGCGCGGGATCCCATTTCTGCCAAGCTGGTCGCTGATCTCATCACGACAGCAGGCGCGGACAGAGTACTCACCATGGATCTGCACGCTTCTCAGATACAGGGTTTTTTTAATATTCCGGTGGACAATTTGGTTGGCGCGCCCATCCTCGCAAATTATTTTCGCGATCTGATCGGAGACCGGAAAGATGAATACATCATCGTCTCGCCCGATCTGGGTTCTGTGACACGTGCACGCAATTTCGCTGCCCGTCTTGACTGTCCAATCGCAATCGTTGACAAACGCCGGCAGCGGGCCAATGTCAGCGAGGTTATGAATATCATCGGCGATGTTCGGGGAAAACGAGTGATTCTTCTGGACGATATGATAGACACCGCCGGAACTCTTTGTAATGCCGCTTCTGCAGTTATGGAAAAAGGAGGTGCACAGAATGTTGTGGCAACCGCTACACACGGCGTGCTGTCCGGTCCCGCTTTAGAACGCATCCAAAACAGCGTCATTGAAAACATTGTGCTTCTTGACACCATACCCCTGCCTCCGGAAAAACGTTCGGATAAGCTTACAATACTACCGATTGCTCCTGTTTTCTCAGAAGCCATTGAGCGTATCTATGAAAACAAGCCGGTTTCCATTATGTTTAAATGACTTTTTAAATAAAATTTGTTTATTTTTTATTTTTCACTTGAATTCTTCAATTCATTTACCGTATACTTAAATAAATGAATAGCCAATTCAATGAATAAAAGGCGGGGTGCCCTACATCCCGCCGTTTCGTGCGCACCAAGATGCACCCCTTCTTCTCCGGACATTATACAACCAATGCAGTGTAGTGCAATGGTCTTTCTATTTTGAAATTGTAGGTTAATCTTAAGGAGAATCTTAAATGTTTTTTCACAAATCCAAACCCTCCCCCGTTGATTTCCTGATTGTCGGACTTGGAAATCCGGGCAAAAAACATGAGGGTACACGCCATAACGCAGGGTTTATTGCACTTGAGGCTTTGGCTGACAAGCTGGGGATTCGGATAAACCGAATAAAATTCAAATCCTTCTGCGCAGAATGTAGAATCGGTGACCGGCATGTTCTATTAATGATGCCCCAGACCTTTATGAACCTGAGCGGGGAAGCCGTATCAGAAGCCATGCGCTTTTACAAGCTAAAGCCCCAACAGGTGCTGATCTTATTTGATGATATTTCCCTGCCTGTCGGAACCATTCGAATCCGGCGCAAGGGCAGCGATGGCGGTCAAAATGGTATGCGCAATATCATTTTACTGACGGGCAGTGACGAGTTCCCGCGTATCAAAATCGGTGTGGGTGAAAAGCCCCATCCCGACTATGATTTGGCGGCGTGGGTCCTTTCGCGCTATTCCAAAGAGGAAGCGTTAAAGCTGCTTGAGTCCACAAAAAACGCCGCCCAAGCTGCAACCATGATCGCCCAGGGTGATATAGACGGCGCTATGAACCAATATTCAAAATGAGCGTCTGTGGGGTAGTTGAAACAATGAAAACAGAACCAGAAGGAACGAGAGTGAACCAATGAGCGTTTTTGTCAAGGGACTAGCAGGTCTTCCGGCTTTTCAATCCCTGTGTAACGATATCCGCACATCAAGGCTGCCTGCAGCCATAACTGGCCTAGGGCACATACACAAGGTGCATTTTATCGCATCACTTTGCGCCACCCTTAATCGGCGTGCGGTGATGCTTGTCGCAGATGAAGGGGAAGCGACCCGAGTCGTGGAGGATGCCGTCTCTTTTGGATTAAAACCGCTTTTATTGCCAGCACGTGATCTTTCACTGCGAAGCATGGAATCGGCTTCAAGGGAATATGAGCAGCAAAGACTGGGTGTACTTGCGAAAATGACGGCAGGCGACTATGATATCGTGATCGCGGGGATTGATGCGGCAGTGCAGTTTACCCTTCCGCCTTCTACCCTCACTTCTCGAACCTTTATGTTAAAGACGGGGCTGGCCCTGCCGGTCAAAAATCTTTCGGCTGCCCTGTCCGCCGCAGGCTACGAGCGCTGTGATCAGGTAGAGGGTGCCGGTCAGTTCGCTGTCAGGGGCGGTATATATGACATTTTTCCGGCTGACTGTCCCGCTCCCGTACGCATGGAACTATGGGGCGACACGGTGGATACGCTGTGGTATTATGATGTGCTGTCTCAACGCCGAACCGAACCGCTGAGGGAAATATCTATATCACCCGCCGCCGAAATCATGCCTGATGACGCCAAAGATCTGGCATACCGGATTGAGGCACTTGCAGAAAGTCTCAGAGGCAAAAATGCCGCCGCAGCACGTAAAAATCTTTTAGCAGATTGCGAGAAACTTGGCGGAGGAGGCCGTCCCGCATCCTATGACAAGTATATCCCACTGATTTATAAGTATCCTGCCACCCTGTTCGACTATATGAGTCTGTCGGACGGGGCAATGCTGTTTGTATCCGAAATGACCAACGTCCGCGAGCGGTTGCACACCGCAGAGTGGCAGCTTGGTGAGGATATCAAATCACTTCTTGCCGAGGGGCAGCTTTGCCGCGGCTTAACCGAATATATGATGGATACTGTTGGTTTGCAATCGGTGTTGGAAAATCACGGCTGTGTTCTTCTCGATACATTTGCCCGCTCCGGGCAAGATACCTATCTTCATTCTCTTTATAATATTAATACCCGCCAACTGCCGGTATGGTCGGGCGGAATTGATTTGCTGGTTGATGACCTGCGCGATTTGCTGCACCGCAGCATGGCTTGTATCGTGCTTGCGGGTGCGGAAGCAAAAAGTGCCAAAACCCTTGCTGACGACCTTTTAAGCAGAGGTTTACCCGCTTTATATGCGCCTTCTCCCGATGCTCCGGTCAAAAATCGGATAACAGTGATGCAGGGCGGTCTTTCAGCCGGAATGGACTATCCTGACGCCAATCTGGCCGTCATAACACACGGAAGAATCAGCGGTGAACGAAAGAAATTTCGCCGTTCAAAACGTGATAAGGGCGTTGAGATTCACAGCCTGTCCGAGCTGAATCCGGGGGATTATGTCGTACATGCCGCACACGGCATCGGTCTATACCAGGGAATTCATCCCCTCGAGGTACAGGGCGTTGTAAAGGATTACATCAAATTACAGTACGATAAGGGCGACACCCTGTATGTACCTGTAACTCAGCTGGATCTTGTCTCTAAATATATCGGTACAAAAGATGATATAAAGATTCGCCTGCATCGCCTCGGAGGGCAGGAGTGGCAGAAAACCAAGGCAAGAGTACGCACGGCGGTCAAGGATATCGCCCGTCAGCTGATTGCGTTGTATTCACAACGTATGTCCGCTAAAGGCTTTGCTTTTGAGCCCGACGGCGAATGGCAGTATGATTTTGAACGCCGATTTGAATTTGAGGAGACCGATGATCAGCTGCGGTGTGTCGAGGAAATCAAGGGGGATATGGAACGCGACGTGCCGATGGACAGGCTGCTTTGCGGAGACGTCGGCTTCGGAAAAACCGAGGTGGCATTGCGAGCGGCGTTTAAATGCGTAACCCAGAGCAAGCAATGTGTTTTTCTGGTGCCCACCACCATCCTTGCATTTCAGCATTACAATACAATCATCAAGCGCTTTGAAGGCTTTCCTGTCCGAATCGATATGCTGTCCCGTTTCCGAACTCCAAAGCAGCAAGAGGAAATCATTAAAAAACTGCGGCGCGGTGAAATTGACATTATCGTCGGAACACACCGTCTGCTTTCAAAGGATGTACAGCTTCGTGATGTCGGACTTGTCATTGTGGATGAGGAACAGCGTTTCGGTGTCGCTCAAAAGGAACGGCTTAAAGAGGTATGGACGAATGTAGATGTACTGACCCTTTCCGCAACCCCGATCCCTCGCACCCTCAACATGGCAATGAGCGGTATTCGGGACATGTCCGTCATAGAAGAAGCCCCGCAGGATCGCCATCCGGTTCAAACCTATGTGCTTGAATATGACAACGGTATCCTGACGGATGCTATGAAGCGTGAGCTAAGACGGGGCGGGCAGGTGTATTATCTGCACAACCGCGTAGAAACCATTGAACGATGCGCCGCCGGCATACAAATGCGTATTCCCGAAGCGCGAGTGGGTTTCGCTCACGGTAAAATGACCGAGGAACAGCTTTCAGATATCTGGCGGCAGATGCTGGATCACGAAATAGATGTGCTGGTTTGCACCACCATTATTGAAACCGGTGTCGACATTCCAAACGCAAACACCCTGATTATCGAGAACGCCGATCGGTTCGGACTATCCCAGCTTCACCAAATTAGAGGGCGTGTCGGACGTTCTGCCCGCCGTGCATTCGCTTATCTTACTTTTATCCGTGGCAAGGTGCTCACCGACGTCGCAGCCAAGCGGCTTGAAGCGGTTAGAGAGTTTACCGAGTTTGGTGCGGGCTTTAAAATCGCCATGCGGGATATGGAAATACGTGGTGCCGGCAATATTTTGGGTGCGCAGCAGCACGGACAAATGGAGGCCGTGGGATATGAGATGTATCTTCGTCTTTTAGGTGAAGCGGTCAACGAGGAAAAAGGCGTGCCATCCGCAAACCGCGAAGCGGAATGTCTGATTGACCTTCAGATTATGGCACATATACCAGAAAGCTATATTTCGTCCAACGCTCAGCGGCTGGAAATTTATCGTCGTATCGCCGACATCCGTTCCCATGAGGATTTTCTTGATGTGTATGACGAGCTAATCGACCGTTTCGGAGACCCACCCGAGGCAGTTCAGGGGCTGATTGATGTTGCCATGCTTCGGAATATGGCAGCCGATATCGGCATCTATGAAATCAAGCAGCAGCAGAACAGCCTGCTTTTATACATGCGTCACCTGGATATGCAGATCGGTTCCCGAATGTCATCCGCCCTGAAAGGCAGGGTAATGGTGAGTGCCGGTGCCAAGCCCTATCTTGCGGTGAAGATAAAAAAAGGGCTGACGCCGCTTGACACCTTACGAGAGGCACTGGAAGCGGTTCAGCCTGAAAGCGAGGATAACCAGACCGGGAACAGGATGTGATTCAATGATAAGCGACATCGATCACCCAAAACCACACGGTATATTTTCTGCGTTCACTCTGAAATGCATTGCAATCGCTTCCATGTTGATTGACCATATTGGCTATATCCTGGTGCCGCCCGGCGTCTTTTCACTGACTCTGCGCTTGATCGGCAGAATATCGTTCCCAATTTTCTGCTTTTTGATTGTAGAAAGCTATTATCACACCCATAACCTCAAAAAATATATTCTGCGTTTATCAGTCTTCGCACTCGTTTCGGAAGTCCCGTTTGATCTGGCTTTCAGGCATAATTTAATTTACTGGCAAAAACAAAACGTGTTTTTCACCCTGCTGATAGGTCTTATTATGATTGCACTGATTGACAGAATTTTCAACCGATTGAATCAAGCCGTTCAAGCCGGCAGCAGTCACATTTGGGTTCATGCAATTGCAGCGTCCTCGCTTTGTCTCGCCGTTGCATTTGCTGCATTTGAGACAGCCGTTTTGCTGAGGGTCGATTATTCACGAATTGGTATCTTTACAATTCTGGCTTTCTATATTTTCAGGCGCTATTTTGAGCTTGGCGTGCTGTCGCTTGCTGCAATTAATCTGTATTTCGGCGGCTTCTTTCAGACTTTTGCCGTCTTTTCGGCAATCCCGCTTATGCTGTATAACCGAGAAAAAGGAAGGTCATTGCGCTGGCTGTTTTATTTCTTTTACCCTATACACCTTTTCATATTATATTTAATTGACATAATTACATAGTAAACCGTCAGGAGATTTCGTGATATGCAATATAAGTATTGTTTTAACCAAAATTATGAGGATTTTGCTAGCGGGCGGGTATTATATGGTGCTAATCATGTTCCCAATTTTCCGGTACGTCTGATAAATGAAATATTCCAAAGATGTCTTGCTTATTCAGATAAAAAAGAAAACATCTGTTTATATGACTGTTGCTGCGGCGGAGGCTACTCTCTAACTGTTCTCGGTTTTCTTAATCAAAGCTCGATTTCTTCAATTATTGGAAGCGACATAAACCCCGATATGATTAATACAGCAAGAAAAAACCTGTCCTTACTTTCAAAAAAAGGGCTGATTAAACGCAAGGATGAAGTCCAGGCGTTATACGAAAAATATCGCAAAGCATCTCATATAGAAGCTGAACAAAGCATTGGTAGGCTATCTCAATTTCTGATAAAAGAAATATCTGTTAGAGTATTTCAGGCAGATGCCTTAAATTTAACTGATACCAAAGACAGGCCGGATATTATCATTACTGACGTACCTTACGGAAATCTGGTGGAGTGGCAAGGTCATGATGGTTGTTTGGACAGGCTGTTGTGCAGTTTGAAAACAATCAGCTCTAGCCAAACCATAATAGCAATATCAATGAACAAATCTCAAAAGATCACACAATCTGGTGTAAAACGGTTAGAATCTCAATCAATCGGGAAAAGAAGGTTTGAAATATTTCAATTCAAGTAAAAATGGTGTAAGCTTTGAATTATATTCATCGCCTGCACCATCTTTAAATCCTGGAACAAAATTAAATAATTACCTCTCTCCCTTCAAAACCTTAATGATCTCCCCAACATACATACGGTGATAGTCATCCTTTTTATAATGGGCTTTGATGGTCGGGTCGAGGAAATTTGCGTGATTTATGTCCTGAAAATACATCTTACGGCATATAAGCGATAAACGGCATTCGTCATAATAAGGAGCCTGCGTATCAAAGATAGGTGTCAGTCCCGTTCCTGCCATTTTATCGGTATCCCTTCCCGAATGAGCACCGCAGAATTGCAAAGCACGACGGTATCCGTCACCAAAAAATGAAAGCGAAAAATATTTTTCCCGCTCTATAAACTCGTAAGTATAGCGAGACGGGCGCACAAAAGCAAAGCATACGTTAACATTCCACAAAACACCCATTCCACCCCAACTGGCGGTCATGGTGTTAAAATTCCCTTTATGACCTGCGGAAATCAGCGTCCAGTCCCGCCCGATTTGTTGAAAGACATTCCCACGCAGTTCCAGTGGATCGAGTTCAATTAACTTATTCATATTCATAACCATCCTTTAAATAGATAATTGGAACGACAGATTTTTTAAAGTATATCACATTGGGCTGTATGATGCAAAAAACTAAAAATTTTACAATTTAGACTTCAATTACACATAGATTCCAAGTACAATAAGGCTAGTATTATATAAGGAGGAATTGTAATTAACACTTCATATATCCCTGAATTCCAGGGGAATCTCCGAAGCTTTATGCTCCGTGTTCCGGAATGCATTCAAGACTGCACCGGCATCCGTGTTTTTGGCAAACGCATTCGTTCATTGGTTTTCACCACCGATGTGTCAATTATCCGCAACTGCAATGCAGATGCGGTCATCGCAGTTTACCCCTTTACGCCCCAGCCGCTTATCACTCAGGCAATCATGCAGGCCGCTGATATGCCAGTTTTTGCGGGTGTAGGCGGAGGTTTGACACAAGGACTGCGTGTAGTCGACCTCGCGTTGCACGCAGAGTTTCAGGGTGCTATGGGGGTTGTCGTAAACGCTCCTACTAAGAATGAAATGGTTCGCGAACTAACAAGCCGGATTGATATTCCGGTCATTGTAACCGTAGTGTCTGAACGTGACGATATCGAAGGGCGTGTAAAGGCAGGTACAAGAATCGTCAATGTGTCCGCAGCCGCCAATACGGCCGAGCTTGTGCGTAAAATTCGTGGCAGCTTTCCTAATCTGGCAATTATCGCCACCGGAGGTCCAACCGAAGACAGCATCAAAGAAACCATTGCAGCGGGTGCAAATGCAATCACATGGACACCGCCTACTAATGGTCAGGTGTTTAAAAAGATCATGGAAGCATATCGAAAAGGAGATGAACACCCATAATAAAGCCTTGGATGGTAGCACAATTATAAACTCAGCTACGATTGAGAAAAAATTCGGTTGCAGCTATAAATAAGGCTGCGGGTTACTTTACATCAAAGCGGCAAGAAGAAGCATTTCCTGCGCTTTTGTATAAATTTCTTCAAAATCTGATAACGGAAGCGGATTCTCGCCCTTTCCCAGTTCAATCGTCAAGCCCGGATTGCCTGTCTGCTCTATAAACCAGTCTTTGAACCCTCCGTGCGAGGCAAGCCCTTCCGGGTCGGAAACGGTATATTTTGAGGCTGCCGCCATTACTTCTGCCATAATACGAGCGTTGGGCGGTGTGCGGTCACCATACCTCCAGTATATTTCCTCCCCCTGAGAATGAAGTGCCAGGACATGCCGAAATTTTGCCCGATTGCATAAAGCCACAAGCGCCTGCGTTTCGGGTTCGCTTTCGGGAGAAGGACCGCACCATTGGCGCGGTGACGGAGAATCAATACCGTTTTCGCGCTCCATGTCTCGCAGCGTTTCCCAGCCAGCGTTGAAATTATGATTGATATCCACCCCGCGTGCGTTTGCCTGCCACTTGCCCGGCTCGTTTCCACCCAGCTCGCGCACCATACAAGCATATTTACCCGCCGAGCCTGAGCCGTGGATTGCAATATCGACACCGTCCGGGTTAACCTGTGGTACAAACACAAGACTTCGCCCCACCAATGCTTCCGCAATATGTATGTCTACAACACTACCGCCGCGTTCCAGCGCAATGCATAAATCCTCGATCAGTCGTAATAGCACAAGTGAAGTGATCCACTCCTGCCCGTGAAATCCCGCCGAATAAAGAATGCGCGCTCGACCTGTTCCAAGTATTATTCCGGTTATATCCCTGCCTAAAACGCTTTGACCGATGGGCATTGCCTCAAGAAATCCATATCGTCCTCTTAATGCGGTAATCAATCCCCTTACTGTACCGCTATCAGCCGTTTGTGGTGTTATAATGCGCTGCATATTCACTGTCCGCCTCCCATAAAACCTCTTTGAAAAAAGGGTGGTTTCCCAAAGGAAAATGTCAGCCGTTCTTTTGGCATGCAAATCCTTTATATTTAGGCCTAAAGGAAACTCTTTTAACCCAACTCTCTTATATTAATCCTATTAAGGAGACGTCTAAAATATGAGTTTAATTGAAAAAACCTTGTCCAATCATTTGATTTTTGAGGGCAAAATCATTAGTCTACATGTAGATAAGGTTGAGCTGCCCAACGGCAATCTTGCAACCAGAGAAGTCATAACCCATCCCGGTGGCGTATGCGTAGCCGCATTGAATCATCAGGATGAGCTTCTTTTTGTACGACAGTTCCGCTATCCCTACAAGG
>DHOG01000063.1:10703-12476 GCA_002410715.1 Ruminococcaceae bacterium UBA5396
TACAAGGAGGTTGTGTTGGAGTTGCCAGCCGGAAAGCTGACTCCGGGTGAAGATCCGCTCGAATGCGGAAAGCGCGAATTAAGGGAGGAAACCGGTGCAACCGCATCACTTTATGAACCTCTCGGTCAGCTTTACCCCTCGCCGGGCTATTGCGGTGAAATCATCCATATGTATTATGCGTCGGATCTGCAATTTGGAGAAATGAATCCCGACGAGGATGAGTTTCTGGAGGTCGAACGAATCCCGCTTGAAAAAGCTGTTGATATGATTCTAAATGGAGAAATAAGGGACTCAAAAACCCAGGCAGCCGTATTAAAGGTAGCAGAAAAAAGACGGCGAGGACTGATATAGACTATTGTATTGAGGTCTTATTGAAAAATTCATATACTATTAGAAAAGTATGATAAAAGGGGGCTGACGCATGTGCGTCAGCCCCCTTTTAAATCAACTACTTGCTTTTTATGACTTGTGCCAATGCCTCAATCCGGTCAAGCTTTATTGACGGCGCCGGGATCCCCTGATTTGCGGTTGCTCTTGTAACCAGCTTTGCGATAAATTTGTCCATGCCGTGAAGCTGGTTCATATCCATCTCACCACCAAAGCATTCAATCGCTATCGCATTATTTTTATATTTCCCGGGATAATTCATCGCAATTATTTCGTCTTTTTTGTCTGCGAATCCGCAGCAGAAAAAGTAAGCAGTACGCGTTTCTATTAGACTGCTTTCGTGATCCTGCATAAATTTCCTTGCTTTTTTATGTATTGCTCCCATATGAATGTTGCTGCCAATCACAACCGTATCATATTCCTTGGCATTCGGAGTGTTTATGCATAAATCAACTACGTCAACCAATTCACCTGTGATCTTTTCAGCCAAAAGCTTAGCACATTTTTCTGTGGTTCCGCTTTTTCCGGCGTAGGCAATCAGAATTTTCATATCTAGAACCATCCTTTCCTATTTATCTAATCATAGAAACGGAAAACAGTCAATAAAAACTTCTTACGCGTGGTATGCCGGGCAGCTTCCCTCTAGGGGAAAGCCTTCAAATTACTGACAAATCCCGCCGTTTTGTTGGGTTTTGTGTGCTCATAATCGTAATATTTGATGTAAGGGCAGATTCCATATCTGCCCGATGATGATACATATAGAACCAAACATTATTTAGCCTTTGGTCATATGTTGGAGTGACGGTCTTAGTTTTGCAGCATTATGCGGATATTTATTTGTTGTCACATACGAAAAAAGCCCGTACGATTTGTACGGGTTTCATTTCTTAACACGCAAACATGTGCCCTGAGAACTGAATAAAGATGAGAGAAGCTATAGAAACCTTAGAAGTGATTCGGGAATGCAATTGGTTGCATCACCATTATGCATTCCGTGATTGTATTTAGCCCAGTTTCCTGGTCAAGCCCTCGGTCTATTAGTACTGCCAAGCTGAACGCCTCACAGCGCTTACACATGCAGCCTATCAACCATGTAGTCTTCATGGGACCTTACCTGATTACTCAGTGGGATATCTTATCTTGAGGCCGGCTTCACGCTTAGATGCTTTCAGCGTTTATCCGATCCATACATAGCTGCCCAGCCATGCCACTGGCGTGACAACTGGTGCACCAGAGGTATGTCCATCCCGGTCCTCTCGTACTAAGGACAGAGCCTCTCAAATATCCTGCGCCCGCGACAGATAGGGACCGAACTGTCTCACGACGTTCTGAACCCAGCTCGCGTACCACTTTAATCGGCGAACAGCCGAACCCTTGGGACCGAAT
>DHOG01000164.1:0-16595 GCA_002410715.1 Ruminococcaceae bacterium UBA5396
GGATTATGCCGCTCTTTTCGATCTCTTCCCGGTAGTCGTTATTAAGCTCATAACGGTGGCGGTGACGCTCATAAATGAGCTCCTCACCATAATCCTGATATGCTTTTGAGTTAATATCAAGAACACAGGGATACTTGCCCCGCCGCATTGTACCTCCGAGCTGATTCACATTCAGCTGATCCGGCATAAGATTAATGATGGGATGGGTTGTGGTGGGATCGATTTCGCTTGAATTTGCATCGACATATCCCAGAACATTGCGGGCAAACTCAATCACTGCCACCTGCATGCCGAGGCATATTCCGAGATATGGAAGTTTGTTTTCTCTTGCATACCGAGCCGCTGCAATTTTACCGTCAATGCCGCGTTTTCCAAATCCGCCTGGCACAAGAATTCCATCTACATCGCAGAAGGTTTGGGCTGCGTTTTCCCATGTTACCTTTTCGGAGTCTATCCATTTTATATTTACAGCTGAATCACTTGGAATGCCGCCATGCTTAAGCGCCTCGGCGATACTGAGGTATGCATCGCGCAGCTCAATATACTTGCCGACCAGCGCAATGGTTACGCTCTCTTTTGGGTAGCGAAGTGCTTCAACCATGCTTGTCCACTCTGTCAAGTCAAGTTTCAGCTCGTCAAGACCGAAGTGGCGGCAGACGATATGTGCAAGTCCCTCTTGTTCTAGCACAAGAGGGGCTTCATATAACAGCGGAACATCACAGTTGGCTATAACGCAGTCCTTTTGGACATTGCAGAAAAGAGCAATTTTATCCTTAATATCCTGTGACAATTGGTTTTCTGCCCGGCATACAATGATATCGGGCTGGATACCAAGTGAAAGCAACTCCTTGACAGAATGCTGTGTGGGTTTGGTTTTCATTTCCTGGGATGCTGCAATATAAGGAACGAGCGTCACATGCAGAAACAGGCAGTTTGCGCGTCCGTGCTGAATGCTGAACTGGCGGATGGCCTCAAGAAAGGGCAGGCCTTCAATATCTCCTACCGTTCCCCCAATTTCTATAATATGAACATCATATTTATCAGAATCCAGGGCAATCCGCCTTTTTATTTCATCGGTGATATGCGGAATAACCTGAACGGTGCCGCCGTTATAGTCGCCGTTGCGTTCCTTTTGCAGAACATTCCAGTAAACCTTTCCGGAGGTGACCGAGCTATTTTGGCTCAGACTGATGTCAATAAAACGTTCGTAGTGGCCAAGATCGAGGTCGGTCTCAGCGCCGTCGTCCGTAACAAACACCTCACCATGCTGTATCGGGTTCATGGTGCCCGGATCAATATTGAGATAGGGATCCAGCTTCTTTACAGACACACTGAGCCCCCTACATTTAAGAAGTCTACCGAGTGAAGCCGCAGTAATTCCCTTGCCAAGACCAGATACCACGCCTCCGGTTACAAAAACATACTTTGATGCCATAAAAATATCAATTCCTCTCTTGTTGATCTTTCGGTGGATTCAGCCGCATACAACCACCGGAATACAACCGGTGTATGTTGAATTTTAATCTCTGGATTTAATATAAACTTTGGGGGTTAATACCCAACCACTTGCCGGGGAAGGCTCATTTAAAGCACAGGACGCACAGGGATTCCACGCGCCCCAAGATACCCCTTCAGTTCCGGAATATCCACCTCATGATAATGGAAGAGGGATGCAGCAAGGACAGCGTCTGCTTTGCCAATCAAAAAAGCATCGGCAAAATGCTGCATGCTGCCCGCCCCGCCCGAAGCGATTACCGGGATTCGCGCCCTGCCTGAAACCGCCGCAGTAAGTGCAAGATCATAGCCTTTTTTGGTTCCGTCACAGTCCATGCTGGTTAGCAAAATTTCACCGGCACCCAGCCGCTCAACCCTTTCTGCCCATTCCAGCGCGTCAAGCCCGGTATTGATTCTGCCGCCGTTTTTATACACATCCCAGCCCGAACCGTCGCTGTGGCTGCGAGCGTCAATTGCAACAACAACGCATTGGCTGCCAAATTTTTCAGCCGCCTCGGAGATTAACTCGGGGCGTTCAATTGCAGCCGAGTTGATTGATACCTTATCCGCACCGCATAAAAGCACCTCTCGGAAATCCTCAACACTGCGTATCCCGCCCCCAACAGTAAAAGGGATAGAAAGATGTTCCGCCACGCGGGATGCAAGCGCGATAACCGTCGTACGCTGTTCGTGGGAAGCAGTAATATCAAGAAATACAACCTCATCGGCACCTGATTCCGAATATGCCGCCGCCACCTCCACGGGATCACCAGCATCACGCAGGCTGACAAAATTGACTCCTTTTACAACCCGCCCGTTTTTGATGTCCAAGCAGGGTATAATCCGTTTTGCATACATCATTCCGCCTCCCCGACAGTACACATAGCAGCAAAATTTTTCAATATAATCTGCCCCGTTCTTCCGGATTTTTCAGGATGGAACTGTAGACCCATCACATTTCCCCGCTGAATCGCAGAGTGAAACAAACCCCCGTATTCGGTTTCTGCCAGAACATCATCGCGGTGCTTGGCGTGGCAGGCGAAGGAATGAACGAAATAGGTATAAGGGAAAGGGGGAAGCCCTTTGAAAAGAGGACTTTCCTTTACAGCGTTTAGGCTGTTCCATCCCATGTGGGGGATTTTCAGCCCGCATTCCGGAAGCCGACGGACAAATCCCGAGATTAGACCCAGCCCTTTCATGTCGGCACCCTCCTCACTCCCATCAAAAAGAGCTTGCATGCCGAGACATATCCCGAGAAACGGACGCCCCGAAGCCGCAAACTCCAGAATGGTCGGTATCAGTCGGCTGCGGTCAAGCGCCGACATTGCATCCCCAAACGCACCCACCCCGGGCAGAATCACACCATCCGAAGCCGAGATTTCGGCTGCATCTCCGGTTACCTTAGCCCTTGCACCCGCCCTGAGAATACCCATCTCAACGCTGCGAAGATTGCCCGCACCATAATCGATTATAGCAATCAACGCGGCATCCTCCGTTTCAATCTATAAAATCATCAAATTATAAAACTATTCACATATTCTATCACATATCCTGAAAGTAAATCAATACCTAAATACAGTTGAGAATCAGATAATTTCCCAGAGTTTGCGGCGGCTTTTTAAATGTGATAAAAATTCACATAAAATTGACGAAAAATGTCGAATTTAGTATTATTGATATAATATACAACAAATGGGGGAAATGGCAAATATACGTCGCGGGAGAGAATGTCTTATGAGATTTCTAAGGCTTCTGATTGTTATTTTTCTGCTGGGAACATTGCTTTCATTTTGTTATACTGCCTCTGCTCAGGGGATTAGCCTGATGTCAGAAAACACGTTGGACTGGACTTCTGTTGATGCAGTCTTATTTGGGGAGGTGTCCAATGCAGCGCTTTGGATTTCAAACAGCGTTTGGAAATTCGGGAACACTGCCGGATTATGGCCGGGAATGAAGCATATACTTGGTGACGAGATTATATTTAACATAAATACTGACCGAATTGCTTATGATTTTACACCTTTTGTTCAGACAAGCTTTCATATTTTTTTCAAAAGCAGTACGGGAGAGTCCCAGACAGTGGTTATCAACCCTGTAGTTCACGGTGCGACCATTGACCCTGCTACTGGTGACATTCAAGCATCATCAATTCCGCTTAAGGGTGAACTCTCACTTCGGGGGCTGACAACCGGAATGTACAACGGCAAGAGCTATGAAGGCAAGGATATCAGCGAATTTGCAAATACCAAGGGGGATATATACATCACCGGTATTTGCATTTTTATTATAGGTACATCAGAGAAAACAGTTGACGTGAGAGCCCTTTCAGTAGTAGATCCTGTAATAACAAATACTAGGTCTACAACCACAACAAGGATAAAGCTTTCAACAAGTACGGCAAGTAAAACAGTCACTCAGAGGGGCAACAAAACCACCCGAAACACAACAAAAAAAGCCGCGCGCATCACCACAACCAGTCAAAGTAAAGCGACAGGCGATATTTCTTACAATATTTCGAGTGGTTTCATAAAGGATGAACCGAAAACTGTACCCCAAGGCGATCACCCGCCGAATGCGGTATCTTCCGATACCAGCCGGGCATCAAGAATTATAAATTCTCATTCAAATGAAAGCAAAAACCGAGATAGAAAACGAGCCGTGTTGGTGCTCGGATGTCCCATCCTGGTTACAGCCTGTTTTCTGTTTATCAGAAGAAAGCCCGAACAAAAGAACGGTAATTGAAAATAAAACCTGCAAAGTGTGTAATACTATTAATCGATGAAGGAGGGATTACACATGGCAAAGGCGGGTATGCGCCGACCTGACCCGGAAGAGCCCCACGGAACCGAAACCCATCAGCGAAACCATTTCAAAAAAAACACGGTTCACCCTGTACCCGAAATTCAGGGCAAGGCAAAAAAAGGGAAGAAAAAAGCAAAACCGTTATAGTCAATACCACCGGCTTAGCTTAGCCGGTGGTATTGGCTATCTGGTTTTGACCGACTCAGGGCTCAATTTCCTGGGGGCTTCCAGCATTTCACGTCCAACAGATACAGTACCGTCTTTTTTAATGAAATACGCCCATTTGGCAAGCATAATTTCGCCGCCTGCAATCTCAATACAGGTGATGCAGCGGGGATGCACACAGCTTCCGTCATTATAATAGGCGGGTTCTTCTGCCGAAGGAAACACCGGTCGATGTGTATGCCCCGCAATCAACATGCAGTCTCCTTTTTTTACCCAATCTATCAGCTTACGTTCAACCGAGATCCGCCTCTTATAGTTTTTGGCCGCACTGGTCGGGTCACGTACGCCGATTGCTTCGAGTGGTTTCCAGACGTATCTGACAAGAAAACGCGATATCATCCAAAGATTGTAATTAAGAAAATCGGCCTGATGCCCGTGAATCAGCAGTATTTCTTGATTGCTGTTCTCGTGCTTTAGAACCAATGATTCAGGAAATTGAATACCTGGACAACAAGCACACATGCAATTCTTACGGGAATCAAAAATTGTATCCAGGCATTTCGTTTTTTTTGGATTTCTTTTTTCCATATCATGATTTCCGAAAAGCATATGAAGACGGTTTTTTGAATAAAATCGGGAAAATAAACGATATATATTGCGGTAGGTATCCACAATATCCTGCAGCCTTTTGTTTTCCCAAAGTTCATCCCCGTCTCCAAGCTCAATATACGTGAAACCGCTATCATAATAATGGTTTAGTGCGTGGTAATAAAGTCCCTGGTTTTTTGCAAAATTATCCGCCCAGCTTCCTTCTCCTCTGTGACAGTCGCTGAATATGACGATTTTAGAGCGGTTGTTAAAAGGAATACGGGCGGCAGTTTCATACAGCTTATTCAGACGATTGTTGATTGTCATTGGCAGCTTCCCTCTCTCTCTTCAGTTTGTTAAGAGATTGGAACAACTCCCTCTGCTTACCGAAATGAATTGCCATATTGTACAATTCTTCATTCTCTTGGCGCAGGGCGTTGAGTTTATCGGTGATCGAATTGAAAGGAGCGGTTATTCTCTGGTAGATTTCGCAGAATTCTCTATTTCTGCTCTGTGTCAGACTGTCTGTGATTTTGGTTCTGGTAAGTGGCTGTGAAGTGTGTGGCGTTCCGTAATAAATCGCAACCATATCTCGTTTTACACGGTATTCCTGCGGGCTGTATCCGGCCTCACGCAGTCCTTTCAAAAAGGCGTCACGCATTTCTAAATCCTTAAAAGTCAGACGAATGATCATAGAAAGTTCTTCAGGTTGCGAGAACTCTCCGAGTACAAATCCGGTCAGCCACCAATGCTTTTCGTGGCGGGTAAAAAGGGGGTGGCTGTTTTTGTATAAGGTCTGATATATATCTAATCGCTCATCATCAGAAACACATTTATAAAGTCTTCCGTTCCAGTCGATCAGTTCGGTATCATCGCTGTCTGTGCAATAGATACCTACCTCTCCGCCTGTGGTCATACCGTATTGGCCCTTCCAGAATTGTATCAGCCAATGCCTGCCGTCATAATCAAAGTAGATGGGTTCGGCATCTATAATCATACTTAAGGTTGCCATAGCTTCATCGTAAAATCTACAGTAGCCGAAGTCTCTCTGCCATGGATTCATGAGGGAATAAAATATATCTTGGCTCTCATCATATGCGAAACCGGTAAACTCGATTGCTTCATTCAGTTCCGGAATGGTCGAAAAAAGCGGCACGGGTTTTCCTGCAATGGAGGCAGTTTTTTTATGCTTGCGGTTTATAATAATAGACAGAACGATTATAACAAGTGCGGATGTTCCGATAAACACGCCTGTCCAGACCGGGTCCATGGTCAACAGATATTCCTCCTTTCTTTTTACTTCATTCTATGCGTAAGGAGGAGTATCTGTTATAATGGAAACAGGATAAAATTTTAGATATAGCAGAATATAAAACTCTGAGGAGGAAAGAAATGCATATTACAACAACACCATCAATCGAAGGCAAAAAAATTGTTGAATACAAAGGCATTGTTTTTGGCGAGGTGGTATCCGGTGTAGACTTTGTCAAGGATTTTGCCGCCGGGCTGTCAAACTTTTTTGGAGGCCGTTCGGGCAGTTATGAGGATGAGCTGACACGTGCCAGGGAAAATGCACTGCGCGAGATGGAACAGCGCGCCTATCAGCTTGGAGCAAACGCCGTTGTAGGTGTCGATATTGACTATGAGGTTCTTGGCACAAATAATGGCATGCTGATGGTTTCGGCATCCGGAACCGCCGTACGCATAGAGTAGGAAGCTGACGGAGGGAGATTAAACCAAGTGATTCAGATTTACAGCCCGTTTTTAATGTAGAGGGTGACTACGATATGGAATTACCAAAACGAAAATCAAATCGGTTAAATGGATATGATTACAGTAAAAACGGAGCCTATTTTGTTACAATATGTACGAATAACCGTGAAATATTATTTGGTGATGTAGGGGCGGAAATTGTGCAATCGTTTAAGCGGTACTCAACCATTGAATATATTAAAATGGTCAAGCAGGGATTATTGCCGCCCTTTGAAAAACATATTTGGCAACGGTCGTTCACGACCATATTATTCGCAATGACGAGGACTATCAAAAAATATGGGAATACATTGATACAAACCCGGTGAAATGGGAGCAAGATTGTTTTTATATAAAAACATAAAATATGCAAGGGAAATATGGATTGTAAAAACATCATTGGCATCTTTCCGTTACTTATTTACATAAACAAAAAGGCGGGATGCCACATCCCGCCTTTTTATGTGACCGGCTTGGGCGGTTAAGTCTGATTTGCCCCCGGCTTAGGTTGACCGCCTTACCGGTCTCACCCATTTAATATCCCTTTTGTTCAGACACCCGAACAAAAACAGAAGAAGGGTGTACACAAGGATTACTACCACCGATGCAAGGCAGATGGCTACCATGTCCAGCAATCCGGCATTGCATAATATCCTATAAAGCATGAAAGCCCCAACACAGGAGGTTGTGATGGCCAGAAGGGGCTTTAGGATCCACTGCGCCCATTGCATGTTTACCTGGGTTACAGTCAAAAGACGATGGATGTTTAGGGATGCCGTCAGGATATTGCTTAAAATCATAATAAACAGAAAGCCTTTGATTCCCTGTATTGGCACGATTAACACGATTGCAGCAATGCGGATCACCGAATCAAGCACACTGTATTTGAGAGAGCTGACCTGCTGATCAAGCCCCTTAAGAAGCCCGTCAACCACGCTCTCAAGGTACATGAACGGCATAATCGGGGCAAGTACGCCAATGAGAAAACCCACCTCGTTGCTTTGGTAGATCAGCATTCCAAGCTGCCCCGAAAACATTGTAAACAGACCGCTAATCGGAATGGACATAAGCAGGGTGATCCTGAGGGACTGAATTACCGCCTGGTTTACCTTACCTTTTTTATGAAGCACCGCAGCTTCGGATATTTCGGGAATCAATAGGGTTGAAAAGGCTGACAGAACGGTGGACGGGAAAAACAAGATGGGCATTGCCATTCCTTTAAGCATACCAAACTCGGACAGCGCGCGACCACGCGATCCGGAGAATTTTGTAAGACAGTTGGGAACCAGCAGATTCTCGACGGTACGCAGTGCGGTGTTGAGATAGCGCCCGGCAGTAATGGGCACGGCGATACAAAGCAGCTTGCGCAGAATACGCGGCCTTTTTGAAGCGCTGCCAGATGTAAAGGTGGGCAGACGCCTTCTGTCACGAAGATAACCGATCGCCAGATGCAGGCAGGCTCCTGTTTCAGCAAGGGTATCAGCAATCATTACCGCAGCGCAGGCAGCACCGATTCCCATGGAAGAGAAACGGTCAATGATCAGGATGATTACGGCAATCCGGATGAATTGCTCCAGCAGCTGTGCGTTGGTAGAGCGTGATATCTTTCGCCTCGCGATGAAATATCCTCTCAAGCAGGAGGAAATTCCCATAAACGGCAGACCGAGGGATAGGATTTGCAGGGCAGGGACGGCACGCAGATCGCCCAAACCGTAGCGGGCAATTGGTTCTGCCCCCAGTATGATGATTAGAGTTGATGCCATTCCGATTGCCAGACTGACGGAGATGGCGCGCCGAAGAATACGGCGGACGCTCTTGCGGGTACACTGACCCGCCTGCTCGGCTACCAGCCGCGTAACTGCCGTTGAAATGCCTGAGGTTGCAAAGGTTGATGCTAATATATATATAGAAAATACGAGCTGATAAAGGCCCATACCTTCGGCGCCGATTTTATTGGATAAATAAACGCGGAAAAAGATTCCGACTGTACGCAGTAGAAGAGATGTTGCTGTTAATATAAAGGCGTTTTTAAGAAAGGTAAACTTTTTCAATGCTGCACTTCCCACCCGTTGTTATGAACAGTTCATGATTGATTGTCGGTATGCTTACGGGATTCTTGGAACAGAATCGTAAGATCTTTCTGCCCGGACGGAAGGGGAATCAGGTCAATATACTGGATTGCAGTGATCCCGTTATAGAGGGGTATGCCTGAATAACGTGCACCGCAGTACCCGTTGGCCGAGACTTCTATTGTGCAGGGAGCGGGGGGATCGCACAAGGGGATTGCCACAACCGGTGTACTCCCGCTGCCGTCGGTTCGGACGGTTTTATGCACCTTTTGAGTTGAAAATCCGGCTCTGGTTATGGTTACACGTGCGTCGTAAATCGGAACAGGGTTGCGTCCCGAGGTGACCTTCACCTGAAGATTGGCGGGTTTGGATGAATCAGGTTTAGGCATCGAGGCAAGAACCGCTTTTTTATCGGCTCGGAAGGGACGAAATTTCGATGGAGCGGTGGGGCATTCATCATCTGGAAAGGAAACGAATGAATGGTTTGCCGGAACGGGTTGATTTGTTTCCTGGGAGACGGCGGAGGTATCCTGAACCGGGCGAAACATGGAGGGAGCAGGCGGACAGTCATCCTCAACCATAAAGGACGCTGGGGTGCCGTCCACGGGAGTATCCCGCAGCAGGTCACCGTTGACCCGTGAGGTCTGAATTGTGGGTTGGGGGCGAAACATGGATGGTGAAAGCGGGGAATCATCGTCGAATAGATTGGAGGCTGCAACCGGATTGGGTTCTTGTGCGGCGTCCCGTGCAGCTTCTCTTTCTTCGAGCGCAACAGCAGCCGACAACCCCACGTTGTTTGGACGAAACATGGAGGGTGGGGGCGAGCATTCTTGCTCAGGCTGGTTCGACATAATACTTTGAACCATTGAAGAAACAGCGACGGGGGATGGGACAAAAACGGAGGGTGCCGCGGCGGCAGGGGGGGTGCCGAATTTAGCGGGTTCCCGATCATCCGCTTTCGGTTCTTGATTATGTAAGCGGACAGGGGTGTTTTCTGACTCCTGTCGAGGTTCCTGCTGGAATTTCTTTCGGGGTTCACTCCCTAATTCCGGTGTTTCAGGTTTTGCTGATTGCTCCGGCTTTTGAGTATCGGACAGTTTTTTTCGTTTATAGGAAGCCATGAGCTCGTTTTGATATTTTTGTATCATTTCCTGAAGCTGCGAGGGGGTATACTGTTCCTGATTCATCTCATGTCACCGACCTTTCAAAGAACAGGGATTTCCGTATCATGTATATGAACGGTCAGGACAAATAATGCGTAGCAGAAAATGATCTGGTTTAAAATATAATCCCAAATATAGAAAAAACCATTTCCTTTATCGGTGAAAACGGCTTAAAAGCTACAAAAAGCGGCGAGCATTCTAGCCCGTCGCTTCACCATATAATCTGCGGCAAGCGTGGGGTCGCTCCTTAGCATTGCTCCATTTATGCCGCAATAAAAGTAATAAAAATTATTTTTACAAAAATGTGTACCCAAGCCGTTAGAAGGGCTTGGAACTTAGTATAAATGCATAAGACAATATATTGTTATATATTATCAACTTGTATAATAGCTTATGGTAATGTTGCTAGGGAGATTGGACAGCTTATAAAATAAAGCACCGTCCGGGATTATTCCAACATGTTGTCCATATGCTCCAGTGCCATCAATAGCGAAAACAGGTGCACCACTATCTCCAGATTGCGAAAAATAATTTGCCAAGACTAAATCTTCATGATTAAAACCAGCATAAGTTGTTTTCACGCTTGGAATGGTGATTGTGCCCGGGCGCTCACCAGATGTAGAGCCATGCATGTAAACTTTTTGTCCAGCTTTATAATTAGTCGTGCTCGTTCTGTTATATGGTAAAGTTCTTCCTTTGGGAGTCTCTGGATTCGGTACCCAACTAGAGTCTTCTCTGGTTACAAACGAAAAATCGGTTTTACCTGATTCATTTTTGAAGGTAACCTTCCCTGCTTTTTTACCATCGCCTCGGTATACAGGAGAATTAATAGCCTGTCCATGATGTCCGGTAATTAAGAAACCCTTGGTACCATTGTATGTGGCTCCCCATGCTGCAGTGAATCCACCGTTGCCACAGGTATACCTTGTTCCTCCCATAACTGTATTAACGTGGTATTCAAAGTTAGATTGTTTTTCCTTAAAGAAAACCATCCTTAAATCTACAACTTTTGCTACTTTATCCCTTATTTCTTGGGTAAGTTTATCGACCCGCACTTCAACATACCCGTTTTTTTCATCACGCCCAACAAAAGTGATATCCAAGTCTTTCATATTATCGCCCAATTTGTTATAGCAATCGACTAATTCTTGCAATGTGAACGCTACAACTTTTGTTTTGTAATCTATGCCGTTTTTTAAAGTAATCATGTTCTGGGCATCAACAAATTTTTTAAGCTGCATGCTTTTTTCACTTAACCTGCCGACCAAATTGATAACTAACGCACCGTCATCGTCATAGTAAGAACCTCCAAAATCCTTGGGTGAAAATGTTTCATCTATTTTATTGGCAAGTATGTGAAGTTCTTTTTGTTGTGCAAATTCTTCTTTCGATATCAAGTCTGAATATGATTCGTCCCAGCCTTCGTATAATCGCTCTTTTTCAAAATTAAAATTCCCGGAAGCAGCTGAAGCGGATATCATAAGAATTAAAGAAGACAAAAGAAGCGAAGTAAAGACTTTTTTAACATATTTTGCTCTTTTCACAAGTATCAATCCTTTCACATATAATTTCCAATCATGCTATTAGTATACATTAATTACCATAATTGCGCTATATGCAAAATTACCAATAACAATCCATAAAAACTGCAAACTTACACAAAATAGACAAAAAGGCATAAAAACACTTCACATTTTACATATTATACAATATACTATAACTATTATAAGGTGTTAGGAGGAAATATTTTATGAAGTACCTTTTTCTATTTTTGACTGTTATTCTGATTTTAGTTTCGCTTATAGCTTGTAACAAGCCTGAAAATCCGGAAAAGCCGGAAACCTTTACTTTCAAGACAAATATAAATGATTATGACGAAAATTTAACATTAAAACTGGGCGATGAAATCACCGTTACCGCGGAGATAATTAACAATACAAATAAAAAACAGACTATTTTACATGGTGAACAGCCAATATTTCTTTATGTAGGTGAGTATGATACACTTTATGGATATAGTGATATTGCTTTTTACACAGACGTAAAACCCAAAGAAATAATTAAAAAAGAATTATCGTATAAGGCCGATAAAGCAGGGAAATATGTAATAATTCTTCATTCCGATTTTTCTTACGGCAACAAAAAAGGTGTGTACGATATCAATGTTAAAAATGATAAGAAAATTATTGTTGAGGTTGTAGAGTAGCTTCAAAAATCTTATGAAACCATTGACTTTCAGAATAAATGGCATATAATAGTGAATAATATCATAAAAACATTGACGGGAAGAGTAGACTCGACAGGACGTTTCAGAGAGCCGGGGAAGGTGCAAGCCCGGTACCGATAGTCGGGAGGAAGAACATCCCTGAGTTTCCATCCGAAAGCCTTTTCAGGTCAGTAGGCGTGGACGTCGGGCGGCACGTTACAGCCGTAAACCATAGGTGATGAGTGGATCGTTAAACGGTCTATTTGGGTGGTACCGCGGAAGCATCGTCTTTCGTCCCAGTTTCAGGGATGAAGGGCGTTTTTTATTGGTTGAAAATTGGCAAGAGCAGAGCCCTTGCCCTACAAGATGAAAGGACATGGATTAAATGAAACGAACCGACTATTGCGGCGCATTGCGTGAAAAGGATGTAGGCCGCACCATTACGGCGATGGGCTGGGCACAGAATAAGCGTGATATGGGGGGCGTTATTTTTATTGACCTGCGGGATAGAGAGGGTACGCTGCAGGTGGTTTTTGATGCGCGCAATCTTTCAGCAGAGGATTTTACGGCGGCCGAGCTTCTTAAGGTGGAATCAACCATTGCCGTCACCGGACTGCTGCGCCCTCGTGACCAGGAAACCTATAATCCGAGACTGGCGACAGGCACAATCGAGCTTGCCGCTACAAAGCTGGAGGTACTCTCCGAGGCCGAAACCCTGCCGTTTCAGCTGGAGGATGCAGCCAATGTTCGGGAGGATCTGCGACTAAAATACCGCTTTATTGATCTCCGCCGCCCCAAGCTGCTGAATAATCTGCGGTTCAGAGCCGCTGTTGTCAAGACGGTCTGTGATTATCTCGACAACGATGGATTTATTCAGATAGAGACGCCCATGCTGACCAAAAGCACGCCCGAGGGTGCGAGGGACTACCTTGTTCCCAGCCGGGTGCATCAGGGCAAGTTTTACGCCCTGCCCCAGTCACCACAGATATTTAAGCAGCTTTTGATGGTGGGGGGAATCGATAAATATTATCAGGTTGCCCGCTGCTTTCGCGACGAGGATCTGCGCGCCGATCGCCAGCCTGAATTCACCCAGGTGGATATGGAGATGTCGTTTGTTGGTCAGGAGGAGATTCTTATCCGGCTTGAAAAGCTGTTCAAGCATATTTTCAGCCGGACGCTGGGATTTGAATTCACCCAAGCCTTTCCCCGACTGACATGGCGTGAGTGTATGGACAGATACGGCAGTGATAAACCGGATCTTCGATTTGATCTTCCCATCATCGACCTGACCGAGCAGATGCGGGGCTGCGGATTCTCAGTGTTCCGCAATGCAGTAGACAAAGGCGGTTATGTCCGCGCCATCAATGTCAAGGGCAGCGGTGATTTTACCCGCGGCACCATTGAGGATCTCACCGCCAAGGCACAGGGCTACGGCGCAAAGGGCATGGCATGGATTGCCATGAAGGAGGACGGAACACCCTATTCCATCCTGACCAAGTATTTTACTGAAAATGAATTCGACAGCCTGCTTGGGGCAGTGGACGCAAAAGCGGGGGATTTCATTCTGTTCTGCGCCGACAAATATTCCACCGTCTGCCGCACCCTCGGCGGACTGCGGCTTGACCTTGCCGATATGATTGGGCTCCGCCGCAAGGATGATTATAAATTCCTGATTGTCACCGATTTCCCGGAATTTGAATATTCCGAGGAGGAGGGGCGCTATCTCGCAACACACCATCCGTTTACCATGCCCTACCCCGAGGACATCCCCTATCTCCTATCCGATCCGGGACGGGTGCGCGCCCAGGCCTATGACGTGGTTCTCAACGGTGTCGAGCTGGGCAGCGGTAGCATCCGTATCCATCGCCGGGATGTACAGCAAACCATGTTTGAGGCACTGGGATTTGACGACGAGCAAATTGAAGAGCGGTTTGGATTTATGGTAAACGCTTTCCGTTACGGAACGCCTCCCCATGGGGGATTTGCATTCGGTCTTGACCGTCTTGTCATGCTGATGTTGGGAGAGGATTCGCTTCGTGAGGTTATCGCATTCCCCAAGGTCAAGGACGCCAGCTGCCTGATGACCGATGCACCCAATGTCGTGGATCAGGAACAGCTGGATGTGCTGGGATTGACAGCCGGTCTGCTTGAGCAAGAACCGGCGGCTGCCACTCAAAACAAGCAGGTGGAAAAAATAAATGTGGACAACGTCGCCGAGCTCACCAAGCTCCAAATGAGCCAGAAGGAAAAAAAGGAGCTTGAAGCCGAATTGGAGACAATGATTGACTTTGTAAGTCAGCTTAAGGAGCTGGATACCACCGGCGTGCCGGTTACCGATCATGCAGTACCGCTGAAAAATGTGCTTCGTGAGGATGTCCCCCATCAGCTTTATGACAGAGATGAGCTGCTTGCAAGCGCACCCCAAAAACAGGACGGATATATATTCGTACCGCAGGTCGTGGAATAGGAGGAAGCCGGAATGAAAGAGCAAATAACAAAAATGACGGTTAGCCGGTTGAGTGAAGGGCTGTCAAGCAAAGAGATTTCGGCTGTCGAGGCCGCAAAGGCGTATCTGGACAAAATAACCGCTTGTGATAAAGAGATTGGCGCCTATCTCCAAGTGACTGCCGAGCAAGCCTTAAAACAAGCCCAACAAGTCGATCAGCTACGTGCCGCAGGAGAGCGGCTTTCCCCCCTTGCCGGCATCCCAGCGGGAATCAAGGATAATATTTGCGCAAAGGGTATAAACACAACCTGTGCTTCCCGTATGCTGGAGAACTTTGTTCCGCCTTACAATGCCTTTGTAATGCAGCGGCTGGAGGAGCGGAATGTCGTGATGCTGGGCAAGCTCAATATGGACGAGTTTGCCATGGGTTCAACAAACGAAAACTCCTACTTCAAGCCTGTTCACAATCCGCGTGATCTGACGCGGGTTCCGGGGGGCAGCTCAGGCGGGCCGGCTGCTGCTGTGGCTGCCGATGAAGCGGCGTTTACCCTTGGCACCGATACAGGCGGATCGGTTCGCCAACCGGCGGCATTTTGCGGCATTGTTGGTATGAAGCCCACCTACGGCGCGGTTTCCCGCAACGGATTGGTGGCGTTCGCCTCTTCTCTTGACCAGATCGGTCCCCTGACAAAAAATGTAAGGGATTCGGCTTTGGTGATGGAGGCATTGGCTGCCCACGATGAGGCAGATGCAACCTCATTGGATTATGCCTGGCCCTCCTTTACTGAAAATTTGGAGCGGGGTGTAAAGGGACTTCGTATTGCGCTGCCTAAGGAATATTTTGATGACGGGGTTGGGGTTGAAATCAAGGACACCGTCCTTGCTGCAGCCTCCCAATATGAAAAACTGGGTGCCAAGGTTGAGGAGGTTTCCATGCCCACTCTGGGCTATGCGTTGCAGGTCTATTGTGTCATTGCATCCGCCGAGGCTGCCTCCAACCTTGCGAGATTTGACGGTGTGAAATACGGATACCGTGCCCAGGGCTGCAATGATATTGATGAAATCTATAAGGTGACCCGCAGCAAGGGATTGGGGCGTGAGGTCAAGCGCCGTATCATGCTGGGCAACCTTGTGCTGAGTTCAGGATATTACGACGTCTATTATAAAAAAGCACTGCAGGTGCGTACATTGATTGTCGAGGATTTCAAACGTGTATTTGAGGGCTGTGACCTCATTCTTTCGCCGGTTACTCCCACAACGGCGCATAAGCTGGGTGAAGACGGGCGGGATTTGATTGAGTCATACATGGGCAATTTTTATACAGTAGCCGCCAATATTGCGGGCATTCCTGCCCTGTCGCTGCCCTGCGGTGAGGATTCCCAGGGACTTCCCATCGGCATGCAGCTGATCGGAAAACGGTTTGACGAGCCGCTGCTTTATCAGGCGGCATATGCTTATGAGCAAAGCAACGGCACAGGGAAGGAGGATGCAAAATGATCAGTAAGAGTGTTTTACAAAGCTATGAAATGGTAATCGGTCTTGAGGTACACGTGGAGCTGAAAACCAAGACCAAAATATTTTGCAATTGCTCCACCGAATTCGGCGCAGAGCCCAACACCCAGTGCTGCCCTGTCTGCACCGGTATGCCCGGTACCCTGCCTGTATTAAACAAGCAGGTGGTCAATTATGCGGTCAAGGCCGGACTTGCAACCAACTGTAAGATAGCCTCCAGTACAAAACAGTACCGTAAGCATTACTTTTACCCCGACCTGCCCAAGGCATATCAGATTTCTCAATATGATATGCCGATTTGCGAGCACGGATATCTTGATATAGAAACCGGCAAGGGTGCAAAGCGTATTGGAATCACCCGTATCCATATCGAAGAGGATGCGGGCAAGCTGGTGCAT
>DHOG01000164.1:16760-16930 GCA_002410715.1 Ruminococcaceae bacterium UBA5396
GAGGATGCGGGCAAGCTGGTGCATGTCGAGGGCAAGGGTACCCTGATTGACTGCAACCGCGGAGGGATGCCTTTGATCGAAATTGTATCAGAGCCGGACATTCGCTCAGCCGAGGAGGCAAAGGCGTATCTTCAAAAGCTGCGTGCAGTAATCATGTATACCGGCGTGTC
>DHOG01000164.1:17133-17355 GCA_002410715.1 Ruminococcaceae bacterium UBA5396
GACTGCAAGATGAACCAAGGCTCGTTCCGCTGCGATGTAAATATTTCGGTGCGAAAAAAAGGTGAGAAAGCCTTTGGGGTACGATCCGAAATCAAAAACATCAACAGCTTTCAATTTGTTGTAAAGGCAATCGAATATGAATTTGCCCGTCAAGTTGAAGCCGTCGAGGCGGGGGAGAAGCTGGTTCAGGAAACCCGCCGTTTTGATCAGAATTCAGGCAAG
>DHOG01000164.1:17554-23277 GCA_002410715.1 Ruminococcaceae bacterium UBA5396
ACCAAGGAAAATGCCACCGATTATCGTTATTCTCCCGATCCCGATCTCCCTGTTATTGAAATTTCGGAGGAAATACGGAACAGGCTGAAAGCCGAGATCCCCACACTGCCTGATCAGCGCAAAAAGAAATATATTGAGGAATACGGACTGACGGCTTATGCGGCCGAACAGCTTACCATCCAGCGCGAAATCGCCGATTATTTTGAGCAAGCGGCGGCAGAGACATCCCATCCAACACTGGTTGCCAATATGATTCTCAGCGATGTTGCCAGACTGCTCCCGCCGGATGAGACCGAAATTCCGATTGCGCCTTCTCATTTTGCGGCAATCGCCCAAATGGCGGGGGACGAGCGGATTAACAGTGGAACCTGCCGCAAGCTGGTTCAGTCCTTGTGGGAAGAGGATACCGACCCCGAAATACTGGTTGGTGAAAAGGGACTGGAGCAGATCAGCGATGCCGAGGTATTGACTGCCTATGCCAAAGAGGTTCTATCCCAGCAGCAAAAATCGGTTGCAGATTACCGTGCCGGTAAAGCAGCTGCCTTTCAAGCGCTGGTTGGCCAGGTAATGAAGAAAACCGGCGGACGCGGAAATCCTGTTAAGATACAAAAGATTCTGGGGGACTTATTAAAATAAATACAGCATGGGGGCGGACAAAAGTCCGCCCCCATGCTGTATAATGAATAATGCAGGTTGTAAGTTATGGGTATAAACAGTATAATTAGGTGTACACAAACCGGAGGATTGCCCACATTTCGCCGCTATAGTATATGGTCGAAATACATTTGCTTGTGATAGAGCGGGAAGGATTTATAAATTGAAACCATCCTCATTTTTATATTTTGCCAGGTTTGGCATAAAGACAATTCTTTTTAGAAAGAAAACGCCGATTCTAGGCACCGTCATCTTAACCGACAAATGCAATCTGTCCTGCAAGCATTGCTCTGTCAACAATAAAAACGCTGTCATTCACCCGTATAATCAGATTAAATCCGAAATGAAGCTTCTCTACAATATGGGTGTGCGGATCCTGTTTTTCTGCGGCGGTGAGACATTTTTGTGGCAGGATGGGAGCAAAACTTTAAGGCAGCTTGTAATTGAAGCCAAAGAGATGGGTTTTTTAATTGTAAATGTGGTGACCAACGGTACATTCAAACTGGATTTACCCGAGGCGGATTTGATTTTGCTAAGCCTTGACGGCAATAAAGAAAAACACAACCAAATCCGGGGAGATACATATGACAGGATTATTGACAATATAAAAAACGCAACGGCCGATAATATCTGCTTTTACATGGCTGTCAACCAGATAAACAAGGATACAATCAGGCATGTTTGCACCCTGGCAAAAGAGACAGGCCATGTGCGGGCGGTGTCGTTTAACTTTCACACGCCCTACCCCGACACCCAAAATCTTGCCCTGTCAAGAGAGGAAAAGCAGACGTGCTGCAACGTTATTGCTGAAATGATGAACCAAGGCGTGCCTGTATTTAATTTAAAAAGTGCGTTTCCCTATCTGATTGATAACAAGTTTCCGACGCCTTGCCATCAATGCGTTGTAATTGAAAACGGCAAAATCAGCACCTGCGGTCGGTGTATAGATGTACCCGGACTTTGCGAAAAATGCGGATACTTTTTTGTTGCCGAATATACGCTGTTGTTTCAAGGCAATGTCAAGATAATGGCAGAGATGCTCAAAACGTATTTAAAATACATATAGGTGGAATATGAAATTAATAACAACATTAACAGGAATGTGGCTGACCAGAACCGTCAGGCCATTCACCTTTAAAAGCGAATATGATAGCGTTTTGAGCTTTGAAGATTGTGAAAATCTGGGGCTTTATGTTCACATACCCTTTTGTAAAACTATCTGCGCTTTTTGCCCCTACTGCAAGGAGATATTTACGCAAGACAAGTGTGATAGCTACATCGACCATCTTATTAAAGAAATCCACATGGCAGGCTCACAATTAACCCAAAAAAAGCAGGTGACCTCCCTTTATTTTGGGGGTGGTACACCTGCCCTTGCCTCAAACAGATTAAGCGAGATTATTGCTGCCATTGAAGAACATTTTATAATTTTGGAAGGGATAGGAGTGGAGCTCCATCCAGAAAATGCAGATGAGCAAACACTGCGGACGTTAAGAAATGCCGGGGTTACTAAAATTTGTATTGGAATACAATCTTTTGGTAAAAAGTTTTTGTCGGTTCTAGGCAGGGATGATTTTGACCTTAAAAAAATGTCGGAGGCATTAAAAAAAGTACGGTTTGAAACAGTTTCAATGGATTTTATATTTGCACTTCCCAACCAAACCATTGATGATCTTACATCAGATATTGAGACAGCCTTTTCAAGCGGTGCAAACCATATTGCAATTTACCCGTTTATTGACTTTACGTTCACAGACAGTGCCGTTCAACCCATGGCAAAAAAGGAAAAAAGAAAGCTGCTTGATGATATTACACTATACTGTCAAGCAAAAGGGTATACCAGGGATTCTATCTGGACGTTCTCAAATGATATAAATGCCAAGTATTCATCCATGACAAGAGATAATTTTTTGGGCTTTGGGTGTTCTGCTACTACACTCTTGAAGGATCAGTTCAAAATCAACACCTTTTCGATTGAAGAATATCAAAAGAGAATCCAAGAAAACCAACCTCCAACCTCTCTTACATTACGATTTACCCAAAGGCAAAGAATGCTGTATTTCCTGTTTTGGACTGCATACAGCACCAAGGTAGATCCAGAACGCTTCGAAACATTCTTTGGTGTCCCGTTGAAAAAGATGTATGGATTTGAATGCTGGCTTGCAAAAAAGCTGGGTTTTATGACAGAAGAAAGCGGTATGCTTCACATGACGCTGAAGGGGGCGTTTTATTACCACTATTACGAAAGCTACTATACCCTTTCTTACATTGACCGAATGTGGGGGATTATGAGGAAAGAGGCTTTTCCCGATATTGTTAAACTCTAGGCAGAACGGGCTGTACCCCATATACCGCTGCAGATGAGGGCGAACCCCGGTTCGTCCTCAAATTTTATAAAAAACATATTGACAAACCATACCTATCAAGTATATCATAATAACAGTTGAATAGTTGTTCAACTGTTCAACGGAATTCAAGGAGGTGCAGCCGGTGAAACGTCAAAAAAAAATCGAGCGGTGTGACTGTAACATACTCCATCATGAGGTTGTCAATCATGTCAGTAACCAAATGCCGGGTAAGGAGGATATCCGCCTTCTGGCAGAGCTGTTTAAGGTGTTCGGTGATTCGACACGGGTGAAAATAATTTCGGCTTTGTTTCACTCCGAAATGTGTGTCTGTGACATTGCCGCCCTGCTGGATATGACCAAGTCGTCAATATCCCACCAGCTTCGCATATTAAAGCAGGCGCGTTTGGTTAAGTACCGCCGTGACGGCAAAGTGGTTTTTTACTCCCTTGACGATCTGCATATTAAAAATATATTTGATCAGGCAAGCTCTCATATTTCCGAATAACACAGAAAGGGTATTTTATGAAGATACAAATGCTGCTTAACGGACTCGACTGCGGAGTGTGTGCGTCCGAGATTGAGCGCGAGGTTGGACGAATTGACGGCGTTTTTGATGCTTCGGTTAATTTTGCATCCGGAACACTGACTGTCGACATTCCGGATGAACAAAAACAGAATATACTGCGGCAGGTTGAAAGGATTGCACATCAGCATGATTCTTTGATTACTGTCAGTGAAAAAACATACGGCAAACCTCAACCGGTCAAGGACGCAGTTACTGTCATGCCGTACATATCGCTGTTGATATCGTCGGTGGCCTTCACTACCGGGCTGATACTGACTTTATCACCGGCATGGGAGTTTGGACTGTTTTTTGCCGCATATTTGGCAGTCGGCGGCAAACTGCTGTTTACAGCACTTCGCAACATCATAAAAGGTCAGATTTTTGACGAAAATTTTCTGATGAGCATAGCTACAATAGGGGCATTTATTATCGGGGAATATGCCGAAGGCGCTGCTGTTATGCTGTTTTATCAAATCGGCGAGATGTTCCAGACTATTGCGGTAAACCGTTCCCGCAAATCTATTGAAGCCCTGATGGATATACGTCCCGACTACGCCAATCTTAAAACAGGGGATACAGTCACCCGTGTGTCACCCGAAAAGGTATCGGTCGCAGATGTAATAATAGTGAAAGCGGGCGAAAAAATCCCGCTGGACGGTAAGGTGTTGAGCGGAAGCTCCTCACTCGACACCTCGGCATTGACAGGTGAATCAATGCCGAGAGATGTAAAGCAAGGCAGCGAGGTTTTGTCGGGCTCTGTTAATCTCGGCGGATTGCTGACCGTCAAGGTTACAAAGGAATTCGGCGAATCCACCGTTATGAAAATACTTGATTTGGTACAGAATGCAGGTTCAAAAAAAGCTACAACCGAAAAATTCATCACGGGGTTTGCCCGGATTTATACCCCTATTGTTGTTTTCTCGGCGCTCGGATTAGCGGTTGTGCCGCCTCTGCTGCTTCCCGGCGCTGCCTTTGCCGAGTGGATTAACAGGGCGCTTATTTTCCTTGTGGTTTCCTGTCCCTGCGCGCTGGTGGTATCCATTCCTTTAAGCTACTTCGGAGGAATCGGTGGAGCATCTCGAAACGGTATTCTTATCAAGGGCAGCAGCAGTCTTGATGTATTGAGCCAGCTTGATACAGTTGTGTTTGACAAAACGGGCACCCTTACAAAGGGCGTGTTTAAGGTCAGCCGAATTGTTCCGGCCGAAGGGCAAAGCAAGGATGCGGTTTTGTCGGTGGCGGCTCATGCCGAATGCTTTTCAAACCACCCGATTGCCGGTTCTATTCTAAAGGCATATCCATTTGAAATCGACAAGAGCCGGATTTCCGAATATGAGGAAATAGCAGGTCTCGGTTTGCGGGCTGTTATTGACGGAAAGGAGATTCTTGCCGGCAACATTGGCCTGATGTCGGCATTTGGTATTGACTGTCCCGAAAACCAAAGCGGCGGCACTGTGGTGTATCTCGTGAGGGACAACAGATTTTTGGGATATATTTTAATTGAGGATGAAATCAGGCAGGACAGCAGGTCTGCCTTAAGCGGGCTTAGGGCGCAGGGGGTAAAAAAGATTGTCATGCTTACCGGAGACCGCCCTGCCGCCGCCGAAAAAGCAGCCGAAGAAATTGGGCTTAATGATGTGTATGCGGGCTTGCTTCCTCATCAAAAGGTGGAGATGCTGGAAAGGCTGCTGTCCCGGAACACTGCTCGCGGCAAGCTTGCATTTGTGGGGGACGGTATCAATGATGCGCCAGTACTCGCCCGCGCCGATTTGGGAATTGCAATGGGGGGCTTGGGCTCGGACGCCGCCATTGAAGCGGCAGATGTGGTTTTGATGACCGACCAGCCGTCAAAGCTGGTTGCGGGCATAAGGATTGCTAAAAAGACCAGACGTATTGTATGGCAAAACATCATATTAGCGCTGGGTATCAAAGCCGTGATCTTGTTGTTAGGCGCGCTCGGCTTTGCATCGATGTGGGGTGCTGTGTTCGCTGACGTCGGCGTCACAATCATTGCTGTAATAAACGCGATACGTACGGTTAAATTAGGCTAAAACATTTTTAATAGAAAAGACGCAGAAAACTAATGACAAAGCCCGCCGAAAAGGCGGGCTTTGTGTATAAAAGAATTATGGGCGTATTCCATATCCGCCTCCGTT
>DHOG01000164.1:23426-25987 GCA_002410715.1 Ruminococcaceae bacterium UBA5396
CGCCTCCATGATAGCCACGGCATTGAACCTGATTTATTACCAAAATATACGGTAAAGCGCGGTAATAAGATATTAAATTATATAAACACTTGAAATAACACAGAAATTACATATAATAGTAATAAATACCCTTATTAAGTTTATTTAGGAGTGAATATTATGAATATACTTGTTGTTGACGATTCGATTTTTGTCAGACGGTTTCTAAAGAAATACATATTAACACACATCCCGCAGGCTGAAATAGAATTAGCCGCTTCCGGTGAAGAAGGCTTTCAGCTTTTTAAGGAAAAGCAGTTTGATTTAATTATTACCGATTTGCTGATGCCGGGGATAAACGGCGAAGAACTGATTAAAATGATACGAAAAGAAAACAGCAGCATTAAAATCATAGTGCTGACCGCAGATGTACAAAAAGCAGTAAGAGATGAGATTGAGAGTCTCAATATCACTGCTTTTTTAAATAAGCCTGTGACAAATGAAGAGTTGTACATAACACTCTCTGATTTGACAAGGGAGGGTTAGGGATGCTTTCCAGTATTCAAAAGGATCTTTTGACCGAGATATTGAATGTCAATATCGGTAAGGCGGCCAGCAGCCTATCCGAGATGGCAAATCAGAAGATAATTCTTAATGTACCGACAGTCGATCTGCAAAACGGGACAGAAATCGATGTGTTAGTGTTTAATAACAAAACCGCAGATTTCAGAAATTCGATCATGTCAACCATACGTTTTGGCAAAAATTTTACCGGAAACGCATATATTATAATTCCTCATGATGATGCAAAGGAGCTTATCGGCGCATGCGCCGGTGCAAAGCCTGATGACGATGGTTTGGACAATGACGATCTTGATGTGATAAGAGAAATAAGCAATGTAATTCTTAATACCCTGATAGGTGAATTTGGAAACTTATTAGATGTTAAGCTTGAATTCTCTTTTCCAGATGTGGAATTCGCAATTGTAAATACAGTTGAAAATTCCGATTTATCCGAAGATATGCATTTTTTGACCATGTTCACTTCGTTTTTGTTATCCGAAAGCAAGGCAAAAGGTATGATTTTTGTTGCTCTTTCAACCGACTCCGAGACCATGCTTATTGATAAAATAAATGAAATGCTGGTTGAGATAAATGAATAATCTGTTTTCTTGCGCTTTGGACAAGATAGAAATAGGAATTGTTTTGGTAAATCATCAATACAATATCGTATTCTGTAATGAACATGTGGAAAAGCTGTCCGGCAGGCAACTTGACAATTTCATAAATAAGAAAATAAATTATTTAATTCCCCAGTTTGGCAAAAGCTTATTTATGGATTCTCTATATACCGTTTTGTTCAAGCATAACAGCAGGTTTTTTTCAAGTAAAATACATAAAGCGTTTATCCTGCCCGAAAATCCCCAAGGGTGCGATATTCGGCAGAACATGAAGATTGAGCCGTTGACGGTGGATAATCAGGCTTTTGCACTGATACAGATACATGATGTTACAAACGAGGTCAACAACGAGCGTAAGCTGCTATCATTTATCAGCGAGCTTAAAAAGGATTATTTGGAGATTAAGGAATCCGAAAAGATTAGTAAGGAACTGGCATCCACCGATACCCTTACCGGTCTGTATAACCGCAATTATATTACCGGCTATATCGACCAAATACTGAAAACAAGAACTAAATTCGACAAGTATGCATTGATGTTTTTGGATTTGGATGGCTTTAAAAAAGTTAATGATGGTTACGGGCATACAGTCGGGGATATTGTTCTCAAGAAGGTGGCAGCAATTCTAAAGGGAAGTTTAAAACAAGAGTATGCTACCGCCCGTCTTGGCGGAGATGAGTTTCTTTCCATAATAAAGTACCATGATGAGGAAGACCTGAACAGTCTGGCAAGCGAACTTATCCAAAAAGTGTATATACCAATGAAAATCGGTGCCAATAACATTCAGGTTTCGGCAAGCGTTGGTATTGCGCTTGTTGAGGACGGAATTCAGTCCCCGTCGGATATTATATCAAGGGCGGACCTTGCTATGTATGCCGCAAAAAATCTTGGTAAAAACGGATATTGCTTTTACAATAAGGCAGGTAAAAGTTTTCAAAATATTAACAATTGAATATCAGAATACCCTTGAACTTTGAGCGTTTTCGGGCTATTATAGATTAGCACTCTTTCGTTGAGAGTGCTAATAATTGCTTATTAGAGGGATGTATATGAAGACCAAACAGTTTAAGGCCGAATCCAAACGTCTGCTTGATCTGATGATCAACTCGATTTACACCCATAAGGAGATTTTTCTCCGAGAGCTTATCTCAAACGCAAGCGACGCCATTGATAAGCTTTATTATCGTTCATTGACCGAAGGACTTACCGGAATCGGACGTGATGGGTTTACAATCCGTCTGGATATAGACAAGGATGCCCGCACCCTGACACTCACCGATAACGGGATCGGTATGACAAAGGACGAGCTTGAAAACAATCTCGGTACCATCGCCAAAAGCGGCTCGTTCACCTTTAAAAAGGAGAACGAGGCGAAAGAGGATATTGATATTATCGGTCAGT
>DHOG01000164.1:26135-26759 GCA_002410715.1 Ruminococcaceae bacterium UBA5396
GGATATTGATATTATCGGTCAGTTTGGTGTCGGCTTTTATTCGGCTTTTATGGTAAGTGAGGATGTCACCGTAAAAAGCCGCGCTTTCGGTTCGGAGGAGGCATGGTGCTGGCAGTCAAAGGGGGCTGAAGGCTATACCATTGAGCCCTGCCAAAAGGATGACCACGGCACACAGATTATCCTTTCCATTAAAAAGAGCACCGACGACGAGGATTATGACCAGTTCCTTGACAGCTATCGTCTGCGCTCGATTATCAAAAAATACTCGGATTACATCCGCTATCCCATTTTGATGGATGTCGAAAAAAGCGTACCGAAAGAGGGCGAAGAGGGCAAGGAAGTCGAGTATGAAACTATAACCGAAACCCAGACCGTCAACAGCATGGTGCCGATCTGGAAACGCAATAAAAACGAGCTGACCGAAGAGGATTATCAGAACTTTTATAAGGACAAGTTCTTTGATTATGAGAAGCCGGCCCGGGTGATTCACAGTAGCACCGAGGGTGCCGCAACCTATCAGGCGCTGATGTTCATCCCTTCCCGCGCGCCTTACAACTATTATACGCGGGAATATGAAAAGGGGCTCCAGCTCTATGCCAGCGGCGTTCTGATTATGGACAAGTG
>DHOG01000086.1:0-154 GCA_002410715.1 Ruminococcaceae bacterium UBA5396
TGACTATCTGCGTGACAACATGGTTATATATAAGGATAATAAGGTGCAGCGCCCCCACAGCTACGCCATCGTAGACGAGGTTGACTCTATTCTAATTGACGAAGCACGAACACCTCTTATTATCTCGGGGCAGGGCGATAAATCCACCGATTTA
>DHOG01000086.1:335-4550 GCA_002410715.1 Ruminococcaceae bacterium UBA5396
CAGGGCGATAAATCCACCGATTTATATAACCGCGCCGATAAATTTTCAAAAACTCTGAAAATGATCAGGGTTCGCGAGCAGGACGCCAAGGAAGAGCAGGACAATGTCGATGCCGATTACATCGTCGATGAAAAGGCTCGGACTGCAACCCTCACACGGACAGGTGTCCAAAAAGCGGAATCATTCTTTAAGATCGAAAATCTGATGGACCCTGACAATGTCACCCTGCTTCATCATATCAACCAAGCCATCAAAGCACGTGGTGTCATGCAGCGGGATGTGGATTATGTCGTTAAAGACGGTGAAGTTCTGATTGTTGATGAATTCACCGGGCGCCTCATGTTCGGACGGCGGTACAACGAGGGTCTGCATCAGGCAATTGAGGCCAAAGAGGGCGTTAAAATCGAGCGCGAAAGCAAAACCCTTGCCACCATCACATTCCAGAACTATTTTCGTCTCTATAAAAAGCTGGCCGGTATGACCGGTACCGCCATGACCGAGTCACGCGAGTTTGAGCAAATCTACAAGCTGGACGTTGTTGAAATTCCCACCAACCGTCCCATGATTCGTCTCGACCATCCCGACTGCGTCTATAAAACCGAGCAGGGCAAATTTCGCGCCGTCATCGACCAGATTGATACATGTCATGAAAAGGGTCAGCCGGTGCTTGTGGGTACAATATCGATTGAAAAATCCGAAGTTTTGTCCAAGATGCTCTCAAAGCGCGGCATCAAGCACGAGGTTCTGAACGCAAAGCATCATGACAAGGAAGCCGAGATCGTCGCGCAAGCCGGTAAGCGCGGCGCGGTTACCATTGCTACCAACATGGCAGGGCGTGGTACCGATATCAAGCTGGGCGGCAACGCTGAGTATCTTGCCAAGGCTGAAATGCGCAAAATGGGGATACCCGAAGAAGTAATCGCCCAGTCCACCGACTATGGAGATACAACCGACCAAGAGGTTCTGTCAGCACGCGCCACCTTCCGCGAGCTGGAGAATAAATATAAGCAAGAGATAAAGTCGGAAGCGGATGCAGTCTGCGAGGCAGGCGGTTTGTTTATTCTCGGTACCGAGCGGCATGAATCCCGCCGTATCGACAATCAGCTTCGCGGGCGTTCCGGTCGTCAGGGGGATCCCGGCGCCTCCCGCTTTTATCTTTCTCTTGAAGATGACCTCATGCGGCTTTTCGGCGGCGAACGTATCAATTCACTGATGGATACGCTGGGAATTGACGAGGATACCCCCATAGAGAATCGAATCCTTACCAATTCGATTGAAGGGGCGCAAAAGAAGGTTGAGGAACGCAACTTTGCCATACGCCGTGACGTTCTTCAATTCGACGACGTTATGAACCGCCAGCGCGAGCTGATATACAGCCAGCGGGATACGGTTCTAAACGGTGAAAGCGTTCGCGATTCCATCGTGGGCATGATCAATGAATCCATCCAAGCCAACTGCAAAACCTATCTCTCCAGCGAGGATGAGCATGAGACATGGAATCTGGAGGGATTGCGGGATTTTTATGCGGGATGGCTGTCCAACGAGGACGATTTCCGTTATGATGCGCAGCAGCTCGAGGATATTACCCAGGAGAAAATCATTGAATTGCTGACCGACCGCGCCATGAAGATTTACGGCGAAAAAGAGGCGCAATACGGCGAGGAAATGATGCGTGAGATTGAGCGCGTAATGCTGCTCAAGACGGTTGACCGCTACTGGATGGATCATATTGACAATATGGATGAGCTTCGCAAGGGTATTCATCTTCGTGCCTACGGTCAGAAAGACCCGGTTGTCATGTACCGTCTTGAAGGCTTTGATATGTTTGACCAGATGGTGGCATCTATCCGCGAGGATACGGCACGTCTGATGTTGACGGTTCAAATCCGTTCGGAGGAGGAGCCCAAGCGCGAGCAGGTTGCCAAACCGACCTCCACTTCCGCCGACGGCACCGATGTGAGAAAGCAACCTGTACGCAAAACTGCCGCACAAAAGGTTGGGCGCAACGATCCCTGTCCTTGCGGCAGCGGTAAAAAATACAAGAAATGCTGCGGCGCTAATGATTAAGCTGTTGTCAATTAGCCGAATATTTGATGCCCGAAAGGAATTGTCCAACCATGGAGTATAAATTTGCTGAAACTGTTAAAAATCTCAACCCTTCCGCAATTCGTGAAATTCTCAAATATGCCGCTGATCCCGAGGTGGTTTCCCTATCAGCAGGAAATCCCGCTCCCGAAGCCTTTCCTATCAGCGATATTGCCGAGATTTCAGCAAGAATTCTGAAGGAACGCCCCATCGACGTGCTGCAGTATAGCACAACCGAAGGATACGCCCCACTACGCACCCATCTAACCGATTATATGAAGAACAAGCATAATATCGGACGTGGATTTGATAATATTTTAATCACCGCAGGAGCGCAGCAGATTGTTGAGCTTGCAGCCAAGGTGCTTTGCAACCGCGGCGATGTGGTCATTTGTGAAGCACCCAGCTTCATCGGCTCTCTCAACTCTTTCCGCTCGCTGGGCGGCAAGCTGGTCGGTGTACCGATTGAAAGCGACGGTATGGATATGACGGCACTGGAAAATGCGCTGAAAGCCAACGCCAATGCAAAATTTATCTATACCATTCCCAACTTCCAGAACCCGTCGGGAATCACCATGAGTCTGGAAAAGCGTCGGATACTGTATGAGATTGCCCGCAAATATGACGTGGTGATTGTGGAGGATAATCCATACGGTGACCTGCGTTTTGAGGGAGAGCATGTTCCTGCCATCAAGTCGATGGACGAGGATGGCCGCGTGATTTATGCCGGCAGCTTCTCTAAGGTGCTGGCGCCGGGCATCCGTGTGGGATATGCAATCGCCGCCACACCGCTGCTTGCAAAAATGATTGTCTGCAAGCAGGGCGAGGATGTGCATACCGCAATGTGGTCTCAGATAATTTGCGAGCAGTATCTGGCAAGCGTAGATTTTGAGGCACATCTTGCTGAGCTGCGGGATCTTTACCGCAAAAAAGCACAGCTGATGATTTCTCTGATCGAGGAGCATCTTGTGCCTACCGGCATTACCTACGCCCACACCCAGGGCGGTTTGTTCGTCTGGTGCCGCCTGCCCGATGGCGTGGATATGCCGTCTTTCTGCAAGCGTGCTGTGATAGACTATAAGGTTGCCATCGTTCCGGGCAATGCCTTTTTAATCAATGAAAGCGACCCTTGCCAAAACTTCCGTCTCAACTTCTCTACCCCTACCGATGAGGCCATGAAAATAGGCGTCGCAAGGCTGGGGCAGCTTGCAAGAGAAGTTATAAAATAGTCTCGCCCACGCATTTTGATTGCCGGCTGAGACATCATATACATGCGGGGCAAACTCCCTGAAAGGATACAGATGATATGGACACCACAACTCAAACCGCCGTACAGCGAAAGAAAAAGGCACTAAGCTGCATCCAGCCCACCGGTATCCCCACGCTGGGCAACTACCTCGGTGCAATGCGCAACTGGGTGACAATGCAGGACGATTTCGAGTGCGCGTTCGCAGTTGCTGACCTCCACGCAATCACAGTTCGGCAAGAGGCAGCACAGCTTCGCAAACAGATTTATGAAATGTTTGCCCTGTTGCTTGCGGTGGGACTTGATCCGGATAAAAGCCTGCTGTTTGTTCAGTCTCAGGTTCCCTCTCACGCCGAGCTGACATGGCTGCTCTCCTGCCACACCCAATTCGGCGAGCTGTCAAGGATGACACAATATAAGGATAAGTCCGCCAAGCATGCCGACAACATCAATCTTGGGCTGTTCGCCTACCCCTCCTTGATGGCTGCGGATATATTGCTGTATCAGCCTGACTATGTGCCGGTTGGCGCCGACCAGAAACAGCATGTTGAACTGACACGGGATATTGCAGAGCGATTCAACAATGTTCATGGAAAGGTGTTCACCGTTCCCGAACCGTATATCATGAAAAGTGGAGCCCGAATCCGTTCCCTTCAGGAGCCCACCAAAAAGATGTCCAAATCGGATGAAAACCAAAATGCTTTCATTTCATTAAAGGACGACGCCAATACCATTATGCGGAAATTTAAACGCGCGGTCACCGACAGTGAAGCACGTGTCTGCTATGCCGATGGCAAGGACGGCGTAAACAATCTAATGGAAATCTACGCCGCTATTACAGGCAACACGCTGGAAGAAATTGAAGCCGAGTTTGCAGGCAAGGG
>DHOG01000086.1:4711-29897 GCA_002410715.1 Ruminococcaceae bacterium UBA5396
CTTTGCAGGCAAGGGCTACGGTGATTTTAAAGTTGCAGTGGCCGAGGTGGTAATCGAATGTTTGCGTCCAATCCAAACCCGTTTTGATGAGTTGATGAAGGATAAGGCATACCTTGAACGGATTATGAAGCAGGGCGCAGAGCGGGCAACCTTCATATCCCGCCGAACACTTAATAAAGCCCTTAAGAAAATGGGCTTTGTTCTTGTTTAACGTATAACTGACTGTTCGTTTTTTCTGCATGCCTTGTCCAACAATAGGTTTATCTGTTTTTGATGCCAAGTGTATCTACATTATTAACACAAAAAGGAGGTGAAACAATGGGAATACACGATCATATCAGCTTTAATTCAAATGAAGAGTACGAACGCTCTATCTTTCAGTTCGTTCAGACGGCAGGCGATATGACCATCAAGGATGCCAGACAGCATCTCGATCAATTGGTGGACAGGACATTTTCAAAAAATCGGTTTCTGACCTATAAGTATAATACACGAAGCAGAACGGGAAGTGCGCTGTTTGCTTTTGACACCGGTTTTCGTTTCCAAAACGGTCGTGAACGTATTTTTGCATATACCCTCAAAAATACGCGGCGTGAGGAGGACTCTAAAAAATTTTACGGACTGTTCATTGAACGAGAAACCATGCTGCGTGACGAAATACGGTCACGCCAGAACCGCTGGCATATCGGAGACATTGTGTTTGATTCCATAGATAGCATGAACGACCTGCTAAGCAGGCTTGGGGATGAAGCGCTTTACGAAAACTGGACGTTTACCAATTATCCGTCAAAGGTAAGCCATCCCATTCTAAAAAACTATCTTGAAAATACATTTTATCAGCTCGTACATCAGGACAAAATATTTATTAATAATGACGAGGAAAAAATGCTGCTGAACACTGGCCTGATTGACACCTCCTTTAACGAGCTGTTTTTGGTGTGTGATATTGTAAAGAATTCAGCCAAGGACACCCTCTTCCGACAGGAATACCGCTCGCCTGAGATATATAAATCGAGCAACCGCGTGTTCTGCAATTATTCGCGCAATGCACCCTTGCCTGTCGCCACGTTTTATGAAAATCCGGGTGATCTGCTGTTCAACTGGGAAATTGCACAAGCTCCGGGCGGAATCACGATTGCCGACGAACACATTTTTCGTGATAATATGAATCGCATTAACCTTGGGCTTCGTGACCCCGCCATTCGGTTCAATTTTGAAAATCCGCATGACGTTTCCCGATGCCGACAGATGTTTGAAGGTGCGCTGAAGGCCTCGCTTGAACTGTCGAAACGCAACTATAAATTTGTCGCCCCTCAGTTCTGGCCTGCAACCGGCAAGCTGCAGTTCCTGATGCCAATTTATCTTGAAGGGGTTCAGGAAGTAAAAAACGGGCAGTCCCGTGATGTATTGCCTCCCACAGTGGCACTCAGTATGGAGCTGGTACACGGACAATATATCGGTACCACAATCCTGACGCTGGACATGGCATATCAGAACGCCCGCCTAATCGCGCGACCCGACGGTTTCTGGCTTGATGCCACGAAAATTTTTGCATCCAAGGCAGATTGACCGTATCAATAGAAATGGTAAGCCTACAATAGAAAAGCAGCGATTGGTTCTATTAATCAGAACCAATCGCTGCTTTTATTGATTTACTGTTTCACCGATTACCACTCGCTCAATCCCGCCCAAATCTCGAAACATCTCTATATTTATGAGCCCTGCTTTCGAAAACATGGCGGCAACATCCTTTGCCTGCCCCATGCCAACCTCGACGGCACAGATACCTCCGCTGACAAGCTTTGGCAGCCAGCTTCGGATGATTGCACGATAAAACACAAGCCCATCCCCACCGTCCAGAGCCATTACGGGCTCATGCTGAACCTCCTGCATGAGGGAAGGAATTTCATCTGCGGGTATATAGGGGGGATTTGACAAAATCGCATCATAGCATTCCTGGAACCCATCGGCGTCAAGCAATACATTGGCTTTGACCGGTGTTACATGAAGCTTGGGATAACGCGCACAGTTGCGCTCAAGGTAGTATAATGCCTCATCCGAAAGTTCCACCGCAGTAACATCTGCGTCGGGGCATAGACTTGCCAGACCCAGTCCCACGCAGCCGCTGCCAGCGCAAAGATCAAGAACCTTTGGGCGGTCAATGCCGCTGAGGCGATCTGCCGCCGTTTCACACAACAGCTCGGTATCGGCACGGGGAATCAATACGCCTTCCCCAACTTCCAGTGTCAGGGATAAAAAGTCCCAGGTTCCGAGAATATACTGAAGTGGTCTGCCTTCGGCGCGCTGCCTTGCAGAATCCAAAAGCTTGCTGCACATTTCCGGCGGTGCTGTTTTAGAGCCTTCAAAGGGCAGCATTCCACGCTGTATCCCCGTTATATGGAAAAAAAGACAGCCTGCATCAAAGCTCGGACTGTCACAGTCCGAGCTTTCAAGAATTGAAACGACTTTTTTATACAGTTCACAATTGGTCATAACAGTCCGCCTTTACAGCAGATCGGAATCATCAGGTGGAGCAACCTCGGTAAAGGATGTGATTGCAACTTCAATCATATCGTCGGTTGGCTCTTTGGTTGTGATGCGCTGCAGCCACAGCCCTGGTGCAGAAATAGCTCTGACCAGCCAATGATTGGATCTGCCCGCAAGCTTAATCAACTCATATCCAATACCGACAATAATCGGGATTGTCAGCAGCTTGATTCCGGTTCTGATAATAGGATTGGAAACCGAAATAAACATGGAAACCACAATTCCGACAACCAGCATCAGGATCATAAACGAAGTACCGCAGCGGGGATGAAACCGGGTTTGCCGGCGCACATTCTCAACGGTGAGCGCCTCCCCCTTTTCGTAGCAGAAAATGGTTTTGTGTTCTGCACCGTGATACATAAAAACGCGCTTGATATCCTTCATCAGAGAAACGGCGAAAATATACCCTACAAACAGCAGTATTCGTATCAGGCCTTCCATAACCGCTCTTAACACATTTCCCCAGACTTTATTTTGAAGCACGGGAACCATCTCACGCAAACGGTTAAATAAGAAGGTGGGAAGTGTCATAAACAATCCGACTGCTATGGCCACGCCCAGCAACATACTAAGCACCAATACAAGCGTCATGCCGAAACCTTCAAACATGCCTGTTGTTTTCTTCTTGGCATCCGAAGAATCATTTGCGGTATGTTCTGCGGTATCGTTTTCAGAGAATGAAACGGCTGTGTCAGCCGAGTCGCGGGATTGTGACTCCTCTTCAAACCCGGCAAGCTCTGCAGAGCGTAAAAGGGAGCGATACCCGATTCTCATCGAGTCAATAAAATTAAATACACCGCGGATAAACGGCAGCTTAAACACCTTTGACCGTTTTTTACCCGAAGTCTCCCAGCTTTCCAGTACAATTTCTCCGGAGGGATCTCGAACAGCCATTGCGGTCTTTTCAGGCCCGCGCATCATAACCCCTTCAATCAATGCCTGTCCGCCGATCGAGGTCTTTCTGGTTGCCTGTTGTTTCATAAGCTTAATATCCTTTCTGTGGGCTTGGTTAAAAGGCTGTAAGAAAACTTTTTCCTAAAATCCTACCGTTGAGCGGTCTTCATTTGGTGCTACCGGCAGCGTAATTGTAACCGTAGTACCGATGCCTTCCTCACTGTCTATTTCCAGACGCCCCTTATGCCTTCTGATGATCTCATCGGCTAGCGCAAGCCCGATACCGGAACCCGGACGACTGCGGTTTGCCTTGTAAAATTTCTTTTTTATATTTGGCAGATCGTCTTTTGCAACACCCACTCCGGTATCACTGATTACCACCTGCACATGGCTCCCCATGTCGGCTGTTTCAATACGGATACGCCCTCCGGGATTGGAATATTTAATGGCATTTTCAATTATATTTATGAAAACCTGTTTCAGCCTGTCATGGTCACACACAACAGGAGGAAGATTTTCGGGTTCGATATACAAGAGCTCGATCGACTCGCGCGACGCCCTGTCACGAAACAGAACAACCGCTTCACCAAGCTCAGCTGAAACGTCACTCCTCGCAAATTTCATGACAAGATGACCGCCCTGCATTCGCGAAAAGTCAAGAAGCTCCTCAACGATTCCGGACAGGCGTTCCACCTCGCCGGCAATAACCTCCAACCCCTTTTCAGTCAGCTCCACATCCCACGCCCCGGCCTGCCGCATGGTTTCCGCCCAGCCTTTAATAGCAGTCAGAGGGGTTCTCAGCTCATGGGAAACGGACGATATAAAATCGTTTTTCAGCCGTTCAGCATCAGAAATTTCACCTGCCATATAGTTTATGGTATCGCAAAGCTCCCCAATCTCATCGTCTGATTTTTTTACGATTCTTGAATCATAGTCGCCGAGAGCGATCTGACGGGCCGCTCGGTTGATTTCGGCAACCGGATGCACAATGGAGCTAATCAAATAGGAATTTGCCATAAGCATAAAAAACAATACCGCCACGCCAACCAACACAACCAAGCCGAAATACATAAATATCTGACGGTCTACTCGTGCCATTGAAGTGACATAACGAATCCCTCCAAGCACTGCACCGTCAGAACTGCGCAGCGCCAGCGTCATGGACATGACATGCTCTCCAGCTTGGTTTTTGCCTGACCAGGTTCCGCGGTTGTCATCGGCGAGAAGGGCTTTGGAATAATCACTTCTGACCGTTTTTTCGGGTTCAAATCCGGTAGATGAAACAATCACCGCACCGTTGCTTCCCAGCACCTGCATCTCCAGCTTTTCTTTATCGACAAAGCTCTCCACCAGTTCCCGCGCAAGTGAATCAAAGTTCAAGGCGGATGGATTGGAAGCAATCATTTGATTTAATACCGATTCGACCGAATCGACACGGGAGGACAGAGAGTATTCAACGCTTTTGTAATAGTAGGAGCGTGATGACAGGATAAACGCTGTCCCGAAAATAACCAGAAGCGCCAAAATAAAACCGATGCTATTTAGCATCCAACGCCGCATGATACTGGACTTCCGCCCCATACTTCTGCCCTCCTTTCAGATTTCATTGGATTTCACTGCCCAATACAGCATGAAATCAACCCACCCATTTGTATCCCAACCCCCATACAGTCAGAATATGCCTGGGTTCGGAAGGATCATCCTCGATTTTCATTCTCAGTCTGCGTATGTTCACATCTACAATTTTTTCTTCACCGAAGTATTCTTCGCCCCAGACTCGGTTGAGGATATCGGTACGGCTGAGCGCCTTTCCTTCGTTGGATAAAAAGTATTCTACAATCTGAAACTCGACCTGCGTCAGTTCGACCGGCTGCCCCTGCTTTTTCAGCGTGCGGTTGCGAAGGTTGAGTTCAAAATCACCGCTGACGATTTTCTCAAGAAAATTAACCGATTCTCTCGCCCGGGCGGCAACAACACGTCTGTGCAGTGCGTCAACACGAGCCACAAGCTCGGAAGGACTGAACGGTTTTGTGACGTAATCGTCTGCCCCCATCATAAGCCCGCCGACTTTTTCCATCTCCTGCGTCCGGGCTGTCAGTATGATAATGCCGATATTATCATTGCGTTGACGCAATTCCCGGCAGACAGCAAACCCATCCATACCCGGAAGCATGATATCCAGCAAGGCTACATCCACATGATCTGACTGTTGATCATAAAGCTTGAGAGCATCCTCACCCGAACCGGCTTCGATAACCTCATACCCTGCACGTTTTAAATTGATTACCACAAATTCGCGAATCGACGCCTCGTCCTCACAAACCAGAACTCTCTTCATTAAGTTCTCATTCCTTTCCGAGTTTTATGCCCGTCTTAACTATCTATAATATATCATGATTAGTAAGAACTCCTATTGAAGGTACGAGAATCTATAGCTGATGCGGTCCAGATTAAGATTAAACGGCTTGGCATCTGAATACCATACCATAAACTTAGCATCTGAAAGCTGGTCCAGCTCCTGGAATTTGATGGCATCATCATTCTGCTTAAACTTACCAAAAGCGTTATTTTTAGAATTCAGTGCTGATCGATAGACCGCGCGAATCATAAGAAACTTATTGCCCGCTTTGTCGTTTTCAAGGGTATGAAGCGCAAGCGTGCGGGTGTTTTTATCATAAGAAAATGTAAACCTGCCATCCCATTCCTCATCTGTCTGAAAATAATACCCGTCTGACATATTGATGATGCAAGAAAAATCCTGTGTCACCTTTTTGCTGATAACGCTCCAGCTGTTCCATCTGGTAAACCAAACCTTATCCGATTCGGTATATTCATAACCCGCAATGGTTTGGGTTGCAGGCCACTTAATTTCTCCGTCACCCTGCATATCCCTTGACGGCAAAGGCGTATCACGGTAAGTGAGTATGGTTCTGTTTTTTGTGCTGTCATAAAAAGGAGCAAGAAGCTGAAGACCATCCCAGTATATAAGCTCGGTCACCATTCCGCCCGAACTGCGTAATCCGTCAACATAAACGCCGTTAATAGAATCCGAAAGCCGACTGATAACCGGCGTTAAAAACTGCTGAATAGAACCGTCCAACCGGGTAGAACCAATCTCGGCCAAAACCATGGCATTTGTTTTCTTCTCGAATTCGGTCTGCATAAGCTTGGCGGTCGTGGTTTTGGCGGTTGCATTGGAATGAAGAATCAGCAGGCTATCTCTGCCCGAATCGGTAAGCCTGCCTACAACAAATTCGGTATACAGCTCCTTATACCATTCATTCAAAACACCACTATCGAGTGAATACATAACCAGCTGACGGTTGCTTAAATCTATATTCCAGCCCGTCAGAACCTCTAACATGCCATCGCCGTTTAAATCTCCGAACTGTATCCGGTCGATGTCCGCGCTTATTCCCTCAATATCGCTGATAGATTTCCAACCGTCATCCGTATTTTTCAGCAGGTTGAGGTGTATCATGCTGTTTTCAGTACCCAAGCTGTAAAATACAATGGCTTCGTCCTTTCCATCACCGTTAACGTCCTTAATCACAAACGAGGAACGATACTCGCCGGATTTGGGATATTTCAAAATATAATTGCCCCTCATATCCGGCTTATCCACTTGCTTTTTAATTTTTATATATGCCTCCAGTGCCTTTTGTATCTGCTTTTGTTCTCCTATGGGATGAGGCGGACGCAGAAGGGCTTCAACATCCATGCCGATGCTGCATCCTGACATCATCAAAGAAATAATTATTATGATGAACACAGCGAAAAATCTGGATTTCATGCCGTTCCACATCCTTTCCTTCATTGTTCTAAACTTGTTATCCCAAAATCAAGTCAAGCAATTCACAAAACGGGTAGTAACCTGCTTTGTAATTATTATACATTGGTTTTTGACCGCTTTCAATGAAAATAATCCAAGGTGCTAATGTTTTTAGCTTAAGCTATGCCTTCTTTACGCTCATGCCAGCGGAACACCGCCTTTCTACACGCTTAGGTAGAAAGGCGGCAGACGTCACAACACCGTAGGGGCGGATTCAATTATCCGCCCGTTTTATATATCTATCATGCGGGCAGATATGGAATCTGCCCCTGCATTACTCAATAATACGATTATGTGCACACAAAACCCGACGAAACGGCGGGGCTGTCAGCAGTCTTGCCTTATCCTTTCTCCCTCAGTCGCCCTTGGCGACAGCTCCCTCTAAGAGGGAGCCGAGTGATGCGCAGTCTCCGCCTGCCGGAGGGAGTTTGATCTCCATTGTATGAGCTGTACAAGCCATAGGCTAACAATGCAACACGCCTTGCTTTCATCCCACCCAAGATCCGTCAACGATATCCAGCAGTTGGTTCAGATTCATGATTTCAGTAACATTTTCCGGGCGCTCATCCCGTCCGAATGCGTTGATATAAATAGGCTTCATCCCGGCGCCTAGCGCCCCTTGAATATCGTTGACAGGATGATCGCCCACATAGATGCAGCTTTGGCATGCTACGCCGAGACCTGCCGCCGCCCTGCGGAAAATCTCGGGATTGGGCTTGTGTACCTTGTGATCGCCCGAGACCAGAACGATGTCCAAAAGCGGTCTCAGTCCGCTGACGTCAAGCTTGCGATTCTGAGTAAGGGAGGGACCGTTTGTGATTACGCCTATCAGCAAACCTCGTTCTTTTAGCTTTTTTAAAACCTCAATCGCTTCGGGGAACAGCTGGGTATATTCGGGAAAACGAAACTGAAATTCCCGAAATATATAGTGGAAGGGCGGAGCTTCCTCCCATCCCCATTTCTCAAACATGGACAGAAAATAATCCATATAATTCACATAACCGCCATTATTGCGAACCAGCATATCCTGCTTTCTTTTGTTCGCCTCTTCCTGCGGCAGATTCGGAAAATATTTATGCATGAAGAAATCACAGTATCGCATAAATGCCACCGGCCTATTTTGAAGGGTATCGTCGAAATCAAATAGTACCGCGCGTATTCCGCTAACCGCTTTTCCCATAATGGTATCCCGTGCATGCTGGGCGTCACAAAGAATCTGCTTCTGTAGCTCAGCCACCGAATTAAATTTCTTTTCAGGCCTTAAAAACTTAATCAGCGTTACAGGTACATTCTTATCGTACAGGTCGCCCTCAAAATCTGCAATCCATGTTTCGGCGAGGGGCTCTGCCGATCCGACAGTGGGGCGGACACCGATATTTGTAACGCCATGGGCAATTTTGCCGTCAACCTCCACAATCGAGGCGTATACCCCAAATTTCGGACGTACAAAACCGGGCGGGAGGGGCTGATTTATGGTCGGCGCACCAAGAAGATGTCCAAGACGCTGTCCGCCTACTACTTTCATATCAAGCGTAAACGAGTGGCCGAGCAGTCTTGTAGCCTGCTGTATATCACCGCTTTCAATCAAACGGCGGATACGGGATGCACTGACAGGCTGACCGTCAATGCTGACAGGATGGGACACCGCTACCTCAATTCCTAGAGGGGTACAAAGCGCGCGAAGTGTGTCTGCATTTCCCGAACCATCCCTGCCAAACCGATAATTGAATCCACAGCAGACGCGGCGGGCATCCAGGGTTTCATGCAGAAATTCCTTTACGAAGCGTTCAGGAGAATATTCACGTATTTCCTCAAAATCGGCAAGAATCCATTCTTCCACGCCTAATCCCTTGAACACCGCTTTTTTCTGCTTGGCCGACATCAATGCACCCGCCTCTTTTTTGGTGGCAGATGGCGGCTGAACAAAGGTGAATACTGTAGAAACAGCGTGTCCCGCATCCGGCAGATCAACTCCGCAAGCGTTGAAGATTACCGACCGATGGCCAAGATGAACGCCGTCAAAAATACCGAGAGCCACAGACCGCGGGTATCTCGGAATGGCGTGGTTTTGATTTTTATTCCAGATATATGATGTAATCTGATGCGAAAAATCGTTCATTTTGCATTCCTCTCAGGATAATAATAACCAATGCACTCAAAGGTGCAATGCACAAAGGCGCAAAATAGCGAGTTGCAGCCAAAAACAAAATACTAAAATAATTTATATATTCGTAACACACCGTTTTGGGGCATTCCGAGTCCTATAAACTCCCCCGCCGGCGAATAAACTCTAGTTAGATCCCTCACAGGGCTGCTGAGGCGTCCAAGATCAAGTGGACCGCCGTTTCGAAACCGAACAGCCTGCGCCGATGTTACACTGATATCATCATACTGTTTGAAAATGCTTTCTATGGGCAGAAGATATCGCTCAAGCTCCCCCTTTTCCCCAAGCGACTGCGCCTCATCCAGTGTTATGCACTGATCCAGCGTATAGCCCGCGGCCATGGTTCTTCTAAGAGATGTCATAACGGCACCGCAGCCAAGCTTTTCTCCCAGATCGGCACAGATGGTACGGATATATGTACCCTTAGAGCAATGACAGTCGATGGTAAGCTCGCCGGCTTTTTTATCAAAATTCAGCAGCTCCAGCGAATAAACCGTAACGGGGCGGGCATCACGCTCCACCTCTATACCCTGTCTGGCAAGGTCATAGAGTCTGATTCCATCACGTTTCAGCGCCGACATCATAGGAGGAACCTGCAATATCTCGCCCCGGAAATCTGAAAGCGCATGTTCAACATCCTGCAAAGAAGGCAGCGTCCAGCCGCTCGCTGTCACGCTGCCCTGAATGCTGCCCCAAATATCCTGTGTATCGCTTGTTATTCCGAGCCGAAGCGTAGCAGTATATCGTTTATCCTGCACAGGCAGCAGCGCCAGCGCACGTGTTGCCTTGCCTGCAAGCAGGGGAAGAACACCCGTTGCCATGGGATCCAGCGTGCCGGCGTGGCCAATTTTTTTGGTATCCAGCAAACGGCGAAACACTGCACAGCAAGCAAACGAAGTCATGTTCTGCGGCTTGTCCAAACAAATAATGCCGTTGATATTCATGACCATCCTTTCTGTGATGTAATCTGCAGGGCGCAAGTCAGGATACTTAAGTACGCATATAGGGCAAGGGCTCCGCTCCTGCCTGTTTTAACCTGTGGAGAACCTGCATCATTAAAATGTCATTCCCCAATCACTTTACCAACTGCGCCGAGCATGGTTTCAATCGCTTTATCCACTGGACCGTCAATCATACAGCCTGCAGCCTGTACATGTCCTCCGCCGCCAAGGAGAACGCAGATGGCGGATGCATCGGCATGGCTACCGGTGCGGACACTTACCTTAAATGTACCGTCACGCTTTTCGCGCATTGTAACGCCGACCCAAACCCCCTCAATCTGTCGGGGAAGAGGGGCCAGCCCCTCCATATCGTCCTCGTCGGCGCCGCTCTTCTCAATCATATCCGTCATGATGCACATGATGGCACAGCGATCTCCAAGATAAAAGCGCATATTATCAAGTGCCAGCCGTTCCAGCTCGATTCTTGCGCGGGATTTTATATCGAACATGGTGCGGTTGATCATTTCAGAATCCACACCGTAATCCAGCATATCCGCCGCCATTCTTAAGGTGTAGGAGGTGGTATTGGAATACTTAAAGCAGCCTGTATCGGTGGCGATCCCGGTATAGACGGCTGTGGCAATCTCCCGATCAATCTCGACATCAAGCGCCCGTATCACTTCGGTAATTATCATTGTGGTGGCCGCATATTCGGGAATCAGCAGCAGCTTTTGGGCATACAGCGTATTGGAGCCATGATGGTCAATACAAAGTGAAACCCCATCTGCATATACACTGAGCTTTTCCCCCAGGAGACGTGTATCGGCAATATCCACCGCACAGATGAATTCCGGCTCAAACCATGCCGTTTCCTGTAGATTGGCGAATATATAGTCGTATTTTTCCGGAATAGGATCCGAGCACTCCACCCGCGCCGTCTTTCCCAGCTTATGGAGCGCACGGCAAAGCGCAACCCCCGAACCCAGCGTATCACCGTCGGGATAATGATGTGTCATAATCAGAATTTTGTCAGCCTCTCGAAGAGCCGCCGCAGCCTGTGAAATAGAAACGCGTTCACTCATTTTTGTCCGCGCCCCTTTCAATATCATTCAGCTTTTTCAGTATCCTAGCGCTGTATTCCATGGAATCATCCGCCACAAACCGCAGCTCGGGAACATGACGCAGATGCAGTGCCTTGCCCAGTTCACGTCTGATATATCCCTGCGCCGATATAAGTCCCTTGACAGCATTTTTTGTCGCCTCAAAGCCCTCCATGGCGCTGATATACACCTTGGCGTAAGACATATCGTTGGTAACCTCTACTCTTATAACAGTGAGTATACCCGATGTAACACGCGGATCTTTCACAGTGCGGAGTATTGCGGTAATTTCGCGCATTATATCCTCGCTTATACGATCCATCCGATAACCGGCCATAGCTACCTCTCACCTTTCTGACCCACCGCATTTCTGCGGCGACATCTTGGATTTCAGAGATTACAGTCCGTGATTATTATGACCATTAATCACGATATTCCTCTATCACATAAGCTTCGTAAATATCGCCTTCCCGTATGTCATTAAAGCGTTCAAGACCGATACCGCATTCATATCCCTGCGCTACCTCCTTGACGTCGTCCTTAAAGCGGCGGAGGGATGACATTACATCATCTGCAATGATAATACCGTCACGCACAACGCGGATTAAATCCCCCCGCAGAACCTTGCCGTCCAATACATAACATCCGGCAATTGTACCGACGCTTGTAATCTTATAAACCTGGCGAACCTCAATGCGGCCGTGCATAACCTCACGCGTTTTGGGTGCCAGCATTCCCTTCATTGCTGATTCGATTTCCTCAATACAGTCATAAATAATCCGATAAAGACGAATATCAACGTCAACCTGCTCGGCTGCTGCCTGTGCAATCGGTTCGGGACGTACATTAAATCCGACAATGATGGCATTCGATGCATCGGCAAGCATGATATCGCTTTCACTTACCGCCCCGACAGCCCCGTGGATTACACAAACGCGCACCTCTTGGTTTGACAGCTTTTCGAGGGACTGCCGAACCGCCTCAACCGAACCTTGGACGTCGGCTTTCACAATGATGTTCAGCTCTTTCATTTCGCCCTGCTGCATCTGGTCAAACAGATTATCCAGCGTTACCTTTTGATACTGTCTGAACTGTTCCTCTTTGGCTGCAGTCTTGCGCTGCTCTACAAGCTCACGGGCAAGACGTTCATCCGAAACGGCGTTGAAGATATCACCGGAAGCCGGTGCTTCATCAAGTCCCATAATCTCCACGGGTACTGACGGACCTGCTTCCTCAAGCTTATTCCCTCTTTCATCGGTCATGGCGCGAACACGCCCAACGCTTGAACCCGCAACCAAAATATCCCCCGGACGAAGCGTGCCGTTTTGTACCAGAACGGTTGCAATCGGGCCGCGTCCCTTGTCAAGACGAGCCTCAATCACCGTACCTTTGGCGGCACGATTCGGGTTGGCACGAAGCTCTTTCATTTCGGCAACCAACAACACCATTTCAAGCAGCTTATCCATTCCCTGACCGGTATGGGCGGAAACAGGTACGCATATAACATCGCCGCCCCATTCCTCAGGAACCAGCTCATGCTCGGTCAGCTGCTGCATGACACGTTCAGGATTGGCTTCGGGCTTATCCATTTTGTTGATGGCAACAATGATTGAAACATTAGCAGCCTTTGCATGGTTAATCGCCTCAATGGTCTGGGGCTTAATTCCGTCGTCAGCGGCAACCACCAGGATGGCGATATCGGTAACCTGTGCGCCGCGGGCACGCATGGAGGTAAATGCCGCATGACCCGGCGTATCCAGAAAAGCAATGGAATTACCGTTTACATCAACGCGATAGGCACCGATATGCTGTGTAATACCTCCTGCTTCGCCTTGGGTAACGTTAGAACGGCGAATGGCGTCAAGGATTGATGTCTTACCGTGGTCAACGTGACCCATAACCACAACAATGGGATCACGAGGCTTAAGGTTCTGATCGGTATCCTCACTGTCGTCAATAATTCTCTCTTCGATGGTAACAACCACCTCGCGTTCTACCTTGGCATGCATCTCCTCACCAATCAGGTAAGCAGTGTCAAAATCAATTTCTTGGTTAACAGTCGCCATAACGCCCATGGCCATCAGCTTTTTGATAACCTCAGCCGATGTCGCCTTGAGACGGATTGCAAGCTCCCCGACTGTGATGGTGTCACCTACCGTAATTTTGATGGGCTTGCTTTTGCGCTCGGCCTGAATGCGTTTCAGACGTTCGGCCTCGGTCTCATGTTTTCCCCTTGGCCTTCTATACTGCTGATAACGTTGATTCAGTTTTTTCTTTTTGATCGCACCTCCGTCACCCTGTACACGATTGGAGGTTTGCGCCAGCACGTCAAATTTTTCGTCATACTTGCTAATCGCAATATTCTGCGGCGTACGCGTATCCACCATACGCCGTTCCGCCGGAGGCTTGGGCGGGACGGGTTGCTTCTGCTTTTCACGCTGCCCGGTCGGAGCACTTTTCCCGACAGGGGTAGCGGCAGAAGCCGGCATCTTGGCGGCCGGATTTGTCTTTTTCCCCGGGGATGCAGCCTTGGATACTTCTCCCTCGGCTGGGACGGCTTCCGCCTTCTCCTGCTTTTTCTCCTTCGGGGCAGAAGCGGTTGCAAAATACTCGTCAAAATTTTCGACAGCGCTCTCCTGGGTAAAATGCTCAAACACCAGATCAAGCTCATTTTCCTCAAGCGCAGTCATGCTCTTCTTAGGCTCATCCAAATATTTTGCAAGAAGATTGATTACCTCCTTTGAGGTCTTACCAAAATCCTTTGCGACTTCATTTACTCGATATTTTATCAGCATACAGAACCTTCCTCCTTAGAATCACCCATATGGCGGCTGCCCAGCGTTCGAACAGAGTCCGCAAAACCCTTATCCTCAACAGCAAGTACGCCCACCGGCTTTCTGAGTCCAAGCGCACCGCTTATTTCATCCTTACCGAGGGGAATAACCAAAATCTCGGTCTCTGAGTTTCTTGCGGCATACCGCAGTTCCTTTTCCGTTTTCTTCGATAAATCAGCGGCCAACAGCACCAGCACTTCCTTATCCGCAGCAATTAGAGCTGAAACGGCATCAAATCCGGTGGTAAGTCTGCCGCTCCGCCTCGCCATACCGAGCACACCGCACAGACGGCCGCTGATATCCTGATTATTATTCATCGGGCGGCAGTTCCTCCTCAAGTCGGTTATATACTTCAGCGGGAATCGCACACGAAAATGCCTTTTCAAAGCGGCGTGTCTTGCGGGCAGATTCCAGGCAATTCCTGCTGGGACAAACGTAAGCGCCCCGTCCCGGCTTGCGTCCGGTGGTGTCAAGTGAAATCTCGCCCTCGGGGCTCTTGACGACCCGAACCAGTTCCTTTTTTGGCTTCATCTCGCCGCAGCCCGTACACATACGCAGCGGCACCTTTTTGGCACGTACCATTTCCCGCCTTCCTTTCTGTAATTATTTCTTGTAAATTATTCCGTTTCCTCTTCCGATATATCTTCACCGTAAAAACCGCTTTCCGGACGTATATCGATTTTCCATCCGGTAAGCTTGGCAGCAAGACGGGCATTCTGCCCCTTATTGCCGATGGCAAGAGAAAGCTGAGAGTCAGGCACCCGGACATGGCAAGAGTGCGCCCCGCCCTCATCAACAACAACACTGACAACCTTAGCAGGAGCCAGCGCGGCAGCAATAAACTCCTCGGGGTTTTCGCTATATTCAATAATGTCTATTTTTTCGCCACCCAGCTCTTCAACAATGTTGGCGACACGGGCACCGCGGGCTCCGATACAAGCTCCCACGGCATCTACATTTTCGTCGCGGCTCAAAACTGCCATCTTGGTGCGCGAACCCGCCTCCCTTGATATCGCCTTAATTTCCACCACGCCGTTAAAAATTTCGGGAACCTCCATTTCAAACAGCCGCTTCACAAGACCGGGGTGGGTACGGGAAATCAGCGCCCGAGGACCTTTATCGCCTTCACGAACGTCAACAACAAACACCTTAATGCGGTCTCCCTCGCGGATATCCTCACCACTGATTTGTTCGGTTAGGGGAAGAACAGACTCGGCTTTGCCGATTTCAACGGTTGCCGCACCTGTTTTAGGATCGACACGGGTAACGATCGCCGTGACCAGCTCCTGATTTTTGCGCTGAAATTCCTGCATCTGCTGACCGCGTTCTGCCTCGCGAATGCCCTGACGGATGACATGCTTGGCAGTCTGTGCCGCAATTCGGCCAAACTGCTTGGTTTCAAGCTGTATTCCAACCAAATCGCCCATCTTTGCCTTTTTGGAATAGCGCCGAGCTTCGTCCAGTGTCATCTCTGTGTCGGGATCGCCGACTTCCTCAACAACCGTCTTATTCAATGCCACGCTGAATTCGTTTGTATCAGGATTCATAACCACCAGAATATTTTCTTTTCCTCCGTAATCGCGCTTGACGGCAATTACAATGGCGGCGCGAATTTTTTCCATCAGATAGTCCACAGGAATACCCTTTTCTTTTTCCAGCAGGCGAAGCGCCTCAAAAAATTCTGTGTTTGCCTTACTCATTTTCCGATTCTCCTCCGTATTCATCCTCGTCCCAATCCTCAATGAGATGGACGGATGACGTTTCTTTTCTGGTAAAGTGCAGCTCTTTTTCATTCTCGTCTATGATAATGATTTCTTTATCGTCACAGCTTGACAGAATCCCGGCAAACTCGCGGACACCGTTGACCGCTCCAAAAAGCTTTACCACGACCGGCCAGCCCTTGTATCTTTCAAAATGCTCCGGACGCGTCAGTTCCCGATCAATGCCCGGCGAACATACCTCAAGACAGTATGCCTGAGGGATTGGATCCTTCTCGTCCAGCAGCTTATCCATCCTGCGAGACATGGCAACGCAATCGTCAATGGATATATCTCCATCTTTCTTATCAATATAGATGCGCAAATACCATGACGGCCCTTCTCTCACAAAACGCACATCCCACAGGATAAACCCTAACTCGGCAGCTACCGGCTGGGCCAAACCAAAGCATACTGTCGCTGTATTGCCGCCCAATGCGCCTTTTTTTGATGGGGCCATTATAGACATCCTTCCTATTCACTGATACGGCTGATACCTGCCAATACCCTTATTTTTCAACTTACAAACATAAAAGAGCGGGGCACCCCCACTCTTTTGACAACAGACTATTCAAACATTAAGTATTATATCACTGCTTGCAAAATAATGCAAGTAATATTTTAGGCGATATGTGCCGTGCTTTTGTTAAATATGTCTGCCGTATTATGCCGTACTTTGAAATATGTATTAATTCTGAAACCTAAGCCGAGAACCGTCAAGATGATGAGGTGAATCTAGATTCAAAATCATCTCTTGATATCGTTTTCCCACCCATTTCATCCAATGGCAGCTCTTTTGCAACTGTTTTTACAATTTCATCATAAAACTTGAATGTTGACAAAGGTTTTTCACCATGCCAATAAGCAACTTTTTTGGAGGCATCCACTCCTTGCAGACAGAGCATCGAGTATAATTCTGACTTGCCGGTATAATAAACAGCAATGTCAAATGACCTGTCGGCAAAATTTCTATTTATATTCCTTCTGGAGAATTCACGTAATTTTTCAATATCTGTTGTAAACCCATTTTTCAACAGCTTTTTGACGCTTTTCAATTCACCAAAATTCAAATACATAAATCGTACGCTTTTGTAGAAAAGTTTAACCTGATGGTTAATTTTCAATTGTACCTTACGATTACTGTGAATACTATTCAGCCATACCGAAACGTTATACTTTTCATAATCAACATTGTCAAGAAAGTCGAGCATCTTTGTTGTGATTCTCATGTCATTTAAGTCATCCATAATGATTAGAATGCCCTGCTTGTCCTGTTTGGGGAACGAATATGTCGACATGGCTTTTTTGCCATGAAATACAATATCGCAAACCCTTTCACTGGCATGGCCGTCATCATTGCCCACAAATCTTTTTGCAAACGCTTCATAATAAACTTGTTTTTCCCCAGCGATTGCGTCTATATTATGAATCGTATCAATAATTTCATCCGAGGTGCGACATATGGGAGCTGGAATTTCATTCAAATCAAGGTAAAAATCTTCTTGCCCGCCTCTATGCGCCAAGTATTCGGCTTGGTCAAATGGGAACAGAATCAACGGATTTCCAGTTATTAAATAATCAAAGAAGATACCGGAATAGTCGGTAATTAATATGTCCGTAGCAGAAAGTAACATGTTTGTTTCGATATCAAACGGAACAACATATTTCATTTGATCGGGCGTCAAGTGCTTTTCAGACATATGGTGAAACTTAATCAAAACAACATATTCATCGCCCAAGCTGGATTTTATGCGTTGATAGTGCTTAATGAATATATCCAGATCTTTCACCGGTCTTGTAACCGTCCCTCTCCAAGTGGGGGCGTACAGCACCAGTTTTTTTCCGTCAGGAATATTGAGCGATTTACGAACTTCGGATTTGTTAGCATGAATTAACAAATCATTTCTCGGATAGCCCAGTTCCAGAACTTTACCCTTATAGAGCGTATCACAATAATAAGCCTTAAAAAGACGTTCGGTAGTAAACCTGTTGGGACTGACAAAAAAATCCGAATCCAACAAGCTTTTTGCCATATTGTGTGTTTCCCAGATAAAATCCGTATGTGCTCCAAGAGTTTTTAGCAGTGTCGAATGCCAGGTGTGAACATAGATCTGCTCTTTCCTTTTGATATAATAAGGCGATAAAGATGTATCCACAACCAAATACTTACTGGTTTCGGCATACTTAGCATAGTTTTTATAATCTGAAGGGTGAACTATAGTAATACGCTTATCATCAAGAAGCGAAAGTATTCTGGGGTTTTCTTTATCCTCTACAAGAATAACATGCCGAACATCCTTCATATCAGGATGGCTGTATAAATGCTTAAATATGGCATACGGATTTCCGCTGAAATCATCTCCTCGAAAAGCAGCGTAGAAAATGTAGTTATCACGAATGGAGCCGTTTTCATAATAGTGGGTGAATTCTCTGGCTTGACGATTGCTTTTGCTAAGAAGCCAAACTGCAGCTTGTCCAATCTTAGACTGTTTAGCCATATAAGATATTCGCTTTTTCATACTGCTACCATTTTGAGAGTTTCTCAGATAAAAAGGGAGCGTATGGTATAGTGATAGAAATAAGCGATGTCTATATATTAAGCTGTTAATCCGAATTTTCTTATTATTTTTCCTTTTATAATAAGGATTTTTTCTCCAATCTTTGAAATTTTTGTTTAAGTATTTATATGCTGTTTTAATAAATTTTAGCGCAAATCTTCTGTCACTTATCCTATTTAAAGCACCTAATCTAACAAAAACAACTATCCTGCATTGCTCCGCAAGGGCATTATAGCATACTTTAAAACAATTCTTTTCCTTATAATAGTTAATAATAATATCAAAAGCTTGAAATACGTCATAAAACCTATCATCATATGTATTGATAGCAGAGGTAGTCCTGTCTTCTTGATAATTGTAAAAAGGTTCATCTACAAGATCTACTTTGTTTGCCATAAGTAGTAGTGGGTATACAAAAGCAGAGTCTTCACATAGTTTTAGAGAAGGTATCTTAAATTCATTTTCCACTATTAGACTTCTTCTAAATATTTTATTCCATAAATATGGACGACACCCTAATATTATGTCAGGTTCTTCCTTTACAGAATAACCAAATGCATTTTTATTAATTACTTCCGGCACATATCTTTGTTTATTAGCACTTTTAAATCGATAATAACGACAGACAACTATATCTGATCTTGTCTGATATGCCTTCTTTAACATTTTTTCATACATATCATATGAAACATAATCATCGCTATCAACAAAGGCAATATAGTCACCCGTGGCTTTACTAATACCAAAATTTCTTGTATCAGCAGCGCCAGAGTTTTCCTTAATATATGATTTAATAATATGTGGATACTCTTGCCTATATCTATCAATGATTTCTTGTGAATTATCCAAAGAACCGTCATTTACTACTATAACTTCAATACCTTGCTGAGTTTGATTAACCAACGAATCTAAGCATTTAGCTAAATACTCTTCTACATTATATACAGGAACTATAACCGATACTTTTACCCCTGTTTCCGGTGCATTCAATGGTATTGTAGTATTTCCAGTTTGAAAATACTCGTCTATAGAAAAATTATGAGCTCTGCCCTTTCGAACTTTCTTTGGAGGCAGCTTCATGTAATTTTTACCGTATATAGTTTTAAGCATATACTCCGCTTCACTTGGAACAGGCAGCATATGACCCTCAAAAGGAACAAAACGCATTTTACCAAAGAAACTTGTAGGAAACACTTCTTTGCTTAAGGGATAGTAGCTACACAAGTTCACCATATATTTTTTTGGTCCATTGTTAAACTTGCGCATTTGACGGTTTACCCATTTGAAAAGAGTTTTTGTTTTAATAAATTTACTAAGCAAGCGCATAGCGTAACGATGCGGTTTGCGTTTCATAACCATAGAATAGCCGGATTTAATAAACAAAAATCTTCTAAGCAAGCGGACCGTGCGCATTTGTGTTTTTTGTGACTTGCTGTACCTTTTAGGACAATAATCCAGAGGAAATATGTCAATATAGGGTCCATTGTACATAGCAACATCGCGCATTTTTTCCTGTGTAAACTTTGTTTTCCGGGTTATCTGAATTTTCGCGCCCAGCACCCAGTGCTTTGGATTGGTTTCAAACGAGTCGAGGTTATATCCGACGGGAAAATCTTTCTGCGCAAGCTTAATAAAACGGTCATAGTCTTCCCTGGGCATGAGTATGTCCACATCATCATCCCAGGGTATAAATCCGCCGTGACGCATAGCGCCCAACAAAGTACCCTCACCAAGATAATAGGTGATGTTGTGCTTTTTGCAAAATTCATCCACAACCAAGAGAATCTCCAGCTCTAGCTGCTGTAATTCCCTTAGTTCTTCTTTGTCCTTTATTTTACTTTTTTTGCTGCTTTGATCAGCATCTTCGGAATCATTTAAACCAAAAATTTCTCTGTACAGTGCCATGATATCATCACGGCTTAAAACCACCGGATTATTTCCAAGACGAACAGGATTGACCGAATCTGTCAAAATCTCAATATCGGATTCGTCCTTTAACAAAGGCACTTCTAAATCCAAAAGCTCCAGTATAAATTCGAACTCTTCCAGTACATTAATATCCTTTTTGGTTTTTACATTAAATGCTTTTTTAAATATGGTTAACGCACTTCTAATATGTCCGTCTGTAATCCCTTCAGCGGTTTTATCCATATTCTCAAGCATAAAACGCCAAACCGAGGGCAAACACAAGCCAACCGCATGACCGTGCGCGATACCATACATCGACGTTACCTTATAGCTCATTGCGTGTGCCGCCGTTGTCTGAGAGATATTAATTGCTTTGCCGCTGAGGTTGGCAGCCATCATTATATTTTTAAAGGATGCACGGTCACCCCTGAGATAAGCGAGAACGTTATCAACAATAAGCTGCAATCCTTTTTGAGCATAATTCCGGCATATATCATTGGTATTAACCGACCAAATAGCTTCGATGCACTGACACATAGCATCCAACATGGTGGACTTTTTTTGATATTCGGGAAGTGTCTCCAAAAATTTGGGCTCGAGAAACACATATTCCGGCACAATGGTATCGTGGGAAATGGATTGCTTCTCATTATTATAGTAAAGCACGCTGAATCTGGTTGATTCGCTGCCGGTTCCGGCCGTTGTGGGAATGGCAATGATTTTGACAGGCGAATATACAAACTCCTGCTCAAGATAATTCTTATGCTTGTCCAATGCCGAAAACAATTTTATATTTTTTGCGGTATCAATTGCACTGCCTCCGCCAACCGCAATTATAAAATCGCATTTCTCATTATTAAAGAGTTCAGCACCGGCTGCTACCTCTTCATAAAGGGGGTTGGGGCTAAACCCGCTAAACCTGACAAAATCAACCGATAAATTATTAAAATATTCACTTATAAACAGCTTGTCGAAAACGCTGTCACAAACCAGCATCGGCCTTTTTGCATTATTCTCGGCCAATATACACGGTATATTTATGAAATCACCGCTGCCGTCAAATATCAACTGCTGATCAAAATCAAACTGGCGAATATCCTCGGACACACGCTCCAGGTCATCCTGATTGTCAACCTCATCAATATAGTATTGTTCATAGGAAAACGACTTGATTCCCAGCTCCCACAAAATTTCATTAAGAGCATTTTCTGCATACACCTTATCATTGCCCGCTTCAATAAACTTTTCAACCTGATGTGTCCAGGCAACAAGCTTGTCCTTGCTCAGTTTATACAACGGCTGAAAGGCGTAGCAATTGGAATCAAATATATGTATCGATACCTCACGTATTGAATCAGCAATCACTCTGGCTTTAAAGTCCTTTTCCGGCAATTGTTTTGACTGGTTCACCATCGCCAGTGAAGTGTCACTACTATTCAAAACATCTTGAATCAGCTTTTTATCAAAAACCAAATCCCCGTGAAGAAGCAGAGCATCATCATTAAAATGCTCCCTTGCCAGATACATAGAATAAATATAGTTTGTTTTGTCATATATGGGGTTGTTTACAAATGTGAAGTTTAAGTGTGCGAACTCGTTACTGCTGCATACCTGTGCGAGCTGTTCTTTAAATGGTCCGGTTGTGATTACAAAATCACGGATTCCGCATTCGCTCAGAATTCTCAACTGTCTATGGAAGATAGTCTCACCGTTTTTTAAGATTGCCATAGACTTATGATTATTTTTTGTGAACTCACCCATTCTATTTCCCAAACCGGAATTAAATATGATTGCCTTCAATGAATGAACACTCCCATAAACTTATTGGTAATATGCGATCTTAAGCGTTTATGTTCCCGAATATCTTCATCATGTTGATTTTGTTTTGTTCAGGAGTAATGGTAGGTCTGCCAAGATCATCTCTCGAGCCTTGTTTGGTATAGATAATCAGTGCACCCAGCTTTTCACGCTTCAGCTTATCAATTCCCTGCTCTACTTCGTTTTTTGTTGAAGCTGTATAAACATTTTTAAAGCCACACGCAAATAGGATGCTCTTGATATCAATGTCAAACCCGACGGTTGGCTGTCCGCCAACCGATTCATGGACCCCGTTGTTAATCAAAATATATTTATAATTTTCCTTAGCATATTTTGCAGCAATTCCCATGCCGCCCATATGCATAATAAATGAACCGTCTCCGTCAACACAAAACACATCTTTTTCGGTTCCAAGGGACATGCCAAGAGCAATCGAAGCAGTATGCCCCATTGAACCCACCGTTAGAAAGTCGTGTTCATGTCCTTCGTTGCGTCTTTCTCTGATTTCGAAAATCTCCCTTGATGTCTTGCCGGTTGTCGAAACGACAAAGGCATCACTGCCAATGTTCGATATAATGCCGTCAAGTGCCTCTTCACGAAGCATTGTATACTCAGAATCGGGTTTTGAAATTTTATATTCCGAAAAGCATCCTTTCCTAACAATAAGCGCAACAGGCTTTGAATTTTCGGACATATACTTATAGCAATAATCAATTTGAGTTTTATAATCGTCTTCGAGAATCAAATAATCAATGCCCATGGTTTCCAACAAAGATAGGGTAACCTTCCCTTGTTTCACGTGCTGAGGTTCATCCTTAACGCCAGGCTCACCCCTCCATCCGATTAATAAAAGCATGGGGATTCTGTAAACGTCCTCATCAACAAGCGAAAGCAGCGGGTTAACTGCATTTCCCTGCCCCGAATTCTGCATATAGACAACACCGAATTTTCCCGTTGATATATGATAGCCCGAAGCAATGCCAATGGCATTGCCTTCGTTTGCCGCTATGATATTGTTGCTTTCATCACTGCTCATTTTAATACAGGCGCATATATTTTTCAAAAGAGAGTCAGGCACACCAACAAAAAAATCAAGATCTTTCTTTTTCAGATAACTGAAAAATTCTTCGGTATTTATCATCGAAATCTCCTTCACGACAAATTAGTTTACCATTTCACAACATCATCCCCGCAGAGGAACCTACGGGGATAACTTGATTGTATTTACTTTTCTTCCGGTATAAGACTTAAGACCTCTTTTATAGACATGCAATCCCGGTCTACTTCTTTACTGCGTCCATACCTCAATATATTTTCTGCCGTATGTAGCATAGCAGGGTATGCGCTTCTAAGCAGATGATTTGCGTAAATAATTATGTTTCCGCCCATCTCACAAAGTTCATCTTCCGTAAAGTGATTGTAAGATGTGGGAACCAAAACAACCGGTATGTTAGGTGCAAACTCTCTGAATTTTTTCAGGAAGTCTGCTATTTCGCTGCCATCCTTCTCTTTGCTGTGAATCATGATGGCATCGGCGCCGGCATCAATATAGATCTTTGCCCTATTTAACGCATCATCCACCCCCGCTCCTGCAATCAGGCTTTCCAGCCTGGCTATAATCATGAAGTCTCTGGTTAACTGGGCTTGTTTGCCTGCATTTATTTTTTTAGCGAATTCATGGGGATCATCCAGCGTCTGAACGGCATCGGTGCCAAAAAGAGAGTTTTGCTTAAGACCGGTTTTATCCTCAATGATTATTGCCGAAACACCCAGTCTTTCCAACGTTTTAACATTATAAACAAAATGCTCTGTCCTGCCGCCGGTATCACCGTCAAGGATAATAGGTTTCGTCGTTACCTCGATTATCTCATTGATGGTATTTATCCTGCTTGTCAAGTCAACCAGTTCAATATCCGGCTTTCCTTTGAATGATGAATCGCAAAGGCTGCTAACCCACATGGCATCGAATTCTTTTCTTTGACCCTCATTTTCAACCCTGACATTTTCAACAATCAGGCCGCTCAACCCATTGGATGCTTCCATCACACGTAAATATGGCTTGAGCTTCAGCATTTTTCTAAGCTTTGCCCTACGGATATCAGGAGTATTCAAGATAGGTCTCATGCTATCATCGATTTCAGTTCCTGAAACGCCACTGGTATAGGGAAACTCTACAAGCTCTCCGCCGTATTCGGCAAGTATATTAAGGACCTCTGCCCTTATATTCGACTGTATACCTGTCTTCCAATCATCACCATGAACGACATAATCCGGCTTTAATTCACGGAGGTTTTTAGCATAGGATAGCGTATCCTGCTTGACTACTTTACTTACGCTTTTAAGGCTCTTAAATATTTTCTTACGAACTTCAAAATCAAGAATCGGCAATCTTTTATAGGTTGCTATGACATCATCAGTTAAAATGCCGATAATCACTTCACCCAGCTCGGCACCTTTTTCAATAATATTGATATGTCCGCTATGTACTATGTCTGCGGATACAGCAATATAAACCGTCTTTTTTCCAGCACATTCTTGTTTCATTTTCATACCCCTGCTATCCGAATTTTATTTAATTAAGTACAGTATTCGAGTTGCCATAAGAATAGCAACTCACCTATTTCTTTAAGTTTAAAACACCGGATTAGTATATAGCTGTTAGAAATAAATGTCAAGTTATCTGCAATTGCGATAAAGACCGCCTATGGCAGCCAAAAGGCTACTCCAAGCTGCAAAACTTATCTTTTATGCCCAAAAGACTATTGCAATCATATCACAAATTACTTGCGTAATCAAGACTAAGGCATGGATGGTATGTGTCAAGTAAACGTTG
>DHOG01000057.1:0-224 GCA_002410715.1 Ruminococcaceae bacterium UBA5396
CTGCTCAAACAAAAGAGCCTGTCCGTCAGGGCCTTGTCTCTATGACCGGCACCTTTATTGACACCATCGTTATCTGTACCATGACCGGACTTTCCATTGTCCTTACGGGTGCATGGCAAGTAAACGGACTGGAAGGGGTACAAATTACAAACTACGCCTTTAATCAGGGCCTTCCATTCCCGAATATTGTCTCTTCTTTCCTATTGATGCTGTGTCTTATTTTC
>DHOG01000057.1:496-679 GCA_002410715.1 Ruminococcaceae bacterium UBA5396
CGAACGCTGCCTTGAATATTTGACTGGTGGAAAAACGAAAACGATTCTGGCATATCGCTGGCTTTATATTTTAGCGGTCTTCATTGGGCCTTATATGACCGTTCAGGCAGTATGGACCATTGCAGATATTTTTAATGGTCTAATGGCAATTCCAAACATGATTGCCATCTTTGCTTTAAGCGG
>DHOG01000057.1:921-1238 GCA_002410715.1 Ruminococcaceae bacterium UBA5396
GATTGCCATCTTTGCTTTAAGCGGAGTTGTTGTAAAAGAAACCAAACAATTCTTTGAGAAAAGAAACCATGTTAAAAATTGCTCTAAAGAGAAACTGAAAGACTAAAAATTGCAAACTATTAAAAACAGCGGCATCCCCTTAATCGGGAATGCCGCTGTTTTGATATAAACTCATGGTCTTTACTTGTTTATTCCCACTCAAGTCTTAGGCTTCGACATAGGGTGATAAAATGCACTTTTGATTCGCTTTTCGTCCACGCTGTCCATGTATTTCAGCTCTTTTACAGCGTCCACAACTTTTTTGTAGCCATTTTGTA
>DHOG01000057.1:1449-23600 GCA_002410715.1 Ruminococcaceae bacterium UBA5396
ACTTATTATTTATAAAACCGTATGGCTTTTATGAATTGAAAAAATAGAGTCTTTCGTCTGTTCAAGCTTATCAACGTGCTACGAAATGTAATAAATTGCTCCTGCTAAAATGCAAGGTTGCTTCTCGCCAAGTCAACTCTGGTTCTAAACAATCCTGTTTAGGGGATTTGATTCCTATTTGCTCATTTTGATTTGGATTATCCAACATGTACGGTGTTGACGGATTCCTGTTACCAAATAGTTATCATGGGCAGGTTATCAATGGTTTTATTTTCTATAATATTCACCCCGATTTTTGCTTTGTATATCAACAAAGAAAATCATACTCAATCTTTAGGCCTGTCCTTATAATATAGGAATCCAGGCTTTTTTCTATTATATCTCGTGAACAACCAGAAGCGATATGAATATATATTTCATCTATAGCTCTACTGCATGCTACATAGTACATCCTAACGAACTCATCTGATGTATTTTCAGCAGTTAATTGTGGTGCCGAGAACATGTCAGATAAACTTATATTGTCGAATTTGTTCGGAGTAACACTTACAATAACTTTCTTCCATTCAAGTCCTTTTGCTTGATGCACGGTCATATATCGACTTTTTTCAGAGAACACCTCGGTAAATAGTTTATATGATGTATCCCAGTAAAGTTGTCCGACTGCGTTTACAAGCTTTTCATTATCTTGTTCATTAAAAACAGGTATTTTGAACTCGTCAGATAATATTAATTCTTTAAGGTCAGCGTAGGCCTCTTTTTTCAAAGAGTCATTAAAATTTTGTATGACATTACATGTAATAGTATCCTTTTCAATTGGTGCAAATGTTTCTTTTGCCAATGAATCTAATTCAAAAATCATTTTGGGGAGAATTGCTTTAAAGTTTATTTTTGAATACAGTTTTAATGCTGACAGCATATCAATGAATGACCCTTTTGAATAGCTCTCCCAAAGAGTAAAAATAAAGCGAAATGTTCTCACCCAAGTTACATTGCTGTATTCGGCTATTTCATCTCTGAGCTGAATAGGGGTGTTATAGTAACTGTTATAAATTGATTTTAGAAGTTTTGATTGCTCTTCAGTAATATCTTTGATATAATCAAATGCAGCAGCCCACGTTCTTGTTAAAACGACGCCGCCGTCGGACATTACTCTATCAATAACTTCTGCTATTTTAGGAGAATTACCAATAAGAAAATTAACCTTATTAGATTCGGTCTTCTCCCATTCATCGTTTGACTTATATTTTCTAATACTGTTTTGAACAACAGTTGTGTCAGACTGGCGCAAAAAATTGCAGAAATTCACTATATTGTTTGTTGATCTTCTGTTGCCAGAAATTGAATAATCGATATCACGACCTGAATCAATTTTGAAATTCTTAAAATCATTCGGTTTTGCGCCTTGAAAGCTATATATTGATTGTGCTATATCGCCCACAATGCATATATGCGTAGATTTTTTACCAACTAATTCTATTAGTAGTGTTTGCAACGGATTAGTATCTTGAAATTCATCAACAAAGATAAAAGGGAACTTAACCCTAATTGCATATAATGCTGTTGGATTCTCTTGCAATATTCTATAGCCAAAATACAGTATCTCATTGTGGGTAAGTTTCCGCACAACTGACCAGATATACTGCTTAATCGGAACAACGTGTTCTTTACCGATCTTGGGGGAATGTTTGATTGAAGGCTCGTATTTTTTGCTTTGTCCTATTGCTTCAATAAAAACATCATTGTTTACTTCTACCTCGCCCATAACTTTTTTGCTGTAGTCAATAACTGTATTGCCGAATTTAACTGGGTCCGTATCTCTAATAAACTGATATATCTCGTCTTTATTGGTGCCATGTAGAATTCCTAATCCTTCAATCTGTGAAGATATTGCTCCTTTTGGATTGACTGATATATTAAAATCAGACTGCATTATAGAAATTAAATCAGTCTGAAATGGTTTTATTATATTATCAATAATAAAGCCATGAATTGTATTGGCTTGAACGTATTCGGTAAACTTATCAAGCCTTCTTGTTATTTCATCAACAGCTGCATTTGTATATGTAATGCATAGTACTTTACGAGAATTGCTCTTAGTAATCAATTCATTAGTAGAAACAATGTTTTTAACATTTTCAACAAGAAAATGAGTTTTCCCAGCCCCAGGACCAGCATATACTTTTATATTGTGAGATAGTTGTTCAGGAGTTAATATATCGCCAGAAGCTATTTCGTTAGCCATTCCAAACCCTCCTGAATATACTTCGGAACTGTTATCTTTGTCTTTTTATCTTCCCCATATAATTTTTCATTGGTCAATATTTGAAGTGCTAAATCTCCTTTGCTGTTTTCAGCATAGTGTAGAAATAGTTCTGAGAAAACAAGCTTTTCATAAAAGTTTGTCAATTCTTCTTTGGTATCTATTCGCTGATTATAAGCGTCTAAATATGGTTTAACAGCCTTTTTAGTCCTACCGTCAAGAATGTCTATGTTTGTAATCCAATCAGATATATTAAACTTATATGCTTTACTAAACGCCTTCAATGAATCACAGACTGACATATCAAAGAGAACATCGGCTACACTATCATCAGACATATTTGTTATAAATAATTCATCTTCAAATGTTCGTCCACCACATTCCTGCGTGAACACCGCAAAATTCTCTATATTAAATCGTTCTTTGAGTTTTTCAATATGCGGAACAGCATATGAATCATAATCAGACTTTGATTGAAGCACTCCATCCACAATCCATTTGAAATCCTTATCAGTAATGCACAGGACTCTTTTTTTGACATGATTGCCATTGAAAAGCTCAACGAAATGTTCAAAATGCTTGCCACCGATTTCAACAATAGAAATATTCTCGTCTTCATACGGGATTCCGCACTTATCCATAAACAGTGGCATTAAAAGCTTTTCAGCAATACCCTCAACCAGTATTACATTATCGGCGAATAGCATGTCCGAACGTGTTACATCCAAAAATTTAGTTAGATGTGCTTTAGCATCTGCTTTTTTTGTACTGCCATCTATATCTATGAAATGTGTCTCAAGACTTTGTTGTGTGCAATCAGGAGGATCAATATTGCGATTATAAGCAAGCATAAACATATTATCCAAGCCGGCTACCGCAGAGATATTGCTTGAGTGGGTTGTAACAAATATCTGCTGATTTAATTTATCCTCACTATCGATATTCCTAAGATATTTGAACAACTTATACTGCATAGCCGGATGCAAATGTGCTTCGGGCTCTTCGAGGCACAATATTCTAAAATCCCTGCCTACTTGGATTTCATTTAGCTTAATTAGCATATATATACTGATCAAGTTGTTATACCCAAGGCCATTATGATCTAATGGAATATTGAACTGACTTTTTGTATCTTTTACTTCTGTAATATATGAATCGGCAATTGAGAAGTTTGCTTTTACCGAAGAGGATATGGAAACATTTCCTTTTTTCAGGCCAATTTCGTTGTTTTCATTTTCAAACAAATCCGATAATTTTGTAATTGGTGTTTTTAATTCGTTGCGCAAGCCATCAGAAACAGCTTTTTTGAATCTTTCTATTTCAGCGGCATTCTCCGATTCTTTGGTGAATCGTTCGATTTCTTTCTTAGTTTCCTTGCGTACTTCCTCGCTTGTACGTTCCGCTCCGATAAAACGAATATCAAATATTGATGAAACTGATTTCTGATCGGCTTTTGTATTGCTTATTCCATTTGTATACTTCCAAGCATAATTATTGTTTATGAAACGGTTCAGAACAATAAGATATTCTTCAAAACCGGAAACATTTGCCACAGCATTCTTGTATTCCTCAAGATACTTTACATCCAAAGAAAAAATTGCTTTAACCTCTGCGGCAATATTGTATTCGACTTTTCCATCCTTTTCTGTACGGTTATCAGAAAATCCTTTTATCCCGAGAAATGGTAAAAGCTTAATTATACTTTCATCTGTAGTGTCATCTTCTACGATTCTATGACTGATATAATACTCAATGATAATACTTGGTGCTTCATCAAGGTATTTTTCTTTTTGTTTTAATAGATCGTTTCTATTGAAGTCATCAATAGTGATTTCGGAAGGTGAAGATAAGAGTTTTATTGCATATAAAAGACCAGTCTTGCCAGAGTTATTTGCACCGATTATGACATTTAACCCTTTATGAAATTCCATAGTAAAATCATAGAAATTCCTGTAGTTTTGAATATGTATTTTACTTATAAACACAGGCAAACACCCTCCTCACGAATCAGCATTGCTTTATTTCAGAGTTTTATATCCTGTCACCGTATGGCAGGGACTTCATATAATTCTCCATAAAAGCCCAATTAGGTTTGTCGTTTACACTGGGTAGCTTTATCACTGTTGACTTCATGCTCTCCAATACCCATTTGCGCCCATATGAGTAGCGATATTTTTCTTGACGCAGAACTGCACAGATGAACAACGCAATATACTTATTGAAATCAACACCATTTTCAGGCTTGAAATATAGAACATTAACATCATCAGTTGCCCAAAAAGGCTTTGGCTGATAGAAGGCTTCTCCAACTGAGCCATTGTAACTCAGTGATATAGTGTTTCCTTCGTGAATTGCTGGTTGCCCAATAAAATTAGCCACTCCATTATTTGAATCAATTGCCCCTATATACGGTGTGGTTCCTTCAGTTTGATCGTCAGATGTTAACCTTTTACCTTTTTTCACTTCAAACAGATCACCAATGCAGTAATCTTTCCATGTTCCAACAGAAAGGTGAAATATATTGGCGTTGTTGCTTGATGAAATGGGATGAATACTTGTATTATTTATTATCGCATAGTTAATTTCTGGAACATATAAATCGCCAAGTGTTCTATCAGCTTGCCGACCGTAGTTATATTTGAAAGCGTTATATCGAATGCACATTACATAAAATAGTTTTTCAGCGCTTGTCATAGTAACTTTTTCTTCAAGAACAGCTACCTGATGTGCAACATAGCAGCGTTTGGCCTGTAAATGTGCCATCAGCACAGACCCTTTAAGCGGCACAGTTATACAACCAGCAGGATATATTTTTAGGCCCTCTTCAACTTTCACCTTGCCAACAACACCATTATTCTTTTCTTGTGAACTGACAAAACTGATACCGTTTTCATCAGGTGTCATTTCTGCGTATATAAGCGTTTTGGGATATGTTATATTAAAGAGTTCACTTAATTTCATTGTACATCACCGCTTTTTACCAAGTATGCCAGATAATCATTGATAGTCTGCTGAAAGTCTTGCTCGGTCAATTTTGTATAGTCGGTTTTCATATATGCTTCGCAAAGCCATTCATCGTCGCCGGAAACTTTATGAACCGCTGAAAATCCGTCAACCACTTTGCTTTTTCTATAGGCATCAATCCACTGTTCTTCGATGGAAACCCATTTGCTTTTTCCAGTAGTCGGATCCGTTTGTTCTACGCGCCCAAGATTCTTTTTCTTTTTGAAGCCATCGTCTTTATAGTACCCGAAGAAAGTATAGGGGCTGTCACTGTGCTTTTTCCCAATTTCAAAAACCATACAGCAGGCGGAAGCGCTTGCGCCGGGATAAAAGATCTCGTTTGGCAGAGTAAATACAGCCTTAAGCGTATTCTCTTTCAATATTTCTCGTTTAATTTTTGATATTTCTCCACTCGTACCAATCGCGCAGGCAACCGGCAGCAATACTGCTAATGTTGCCTGCTGATTGATTGAATTGAGAGTGTCTGCAATATACTTCACGAAATAAAAGCCTTTTGATGGGTCCTCTTTCTTGTTCGAAGCCCATGTTCTTACGTAATTTGCAGGCAGATGAATCCTTTGCCCGTTATATGGCGGATTCATCAATATGACATTTGGCTTTGCTTCCTTGATCCAATCGCCTAAATTAAAACAGCTGCCCTGCCGAATGTTGGAATTGCCGTCTGAATGGATCAGCATATTCGTCGTAGCTAAGCCATAAATGTTTTCATCAAATTCGATTCCGAAGATTTGATGCTTTTTCACATTCTCCTGTTCAGCTGCGGTTGCGCAGTCGTCCAATGCCTGTGTCATTGCTCTGACCAAAAAGGAGCCGCTGCCGCAACACGGGTCAAGCACGATAGAATGCTTGTTGACACCGGCAACCTTTGCCATGAAATCCGTAATATGGTCTGGTGTGAAAGCCTGATTTTTATCGGATTTGCCTACATATTTATTAAAGGTGACAAAGAATAGGTTTAAAAGATCTTGACCAGAAGTGCTTTTGTCGTTAATAAACGGGAGAATGTTGTTCTCAATATCCGTTAGTATTTCTCTGAAAGGCTCAATACGAAGTTGCCGTATATATTGATTGTTCAGTACATTATTATTCAATACCGTCAGTTTTTCAGCCTTATTCAGATCATTTGTAAGAAGACCTTCCAGTACTTCCTTTATTTTTGCTCGAATTTGTGCAGCTGTTATCGAAGGCGTCGAATAATCAAGGCCGTTTTTAAGTGCAAGTACGCAAGTCCCGACAAACTGACTGCGAAGCTTCTCGGGTATACTGTGGCGATGCAGCATTTCATTGAGCTTATAGGTATTCTGCATCACCTTCTCTTTATCGTTGATTTTAGAAGTATACATATCAACGTATTCGGCCATGGAGCGAAGCGCTGTTTCCTTCGGCAAATAGTCAGCATCCGAAATAACGCCGCGCCATACCATGACGCTATCGTCATTTGTATTAGCTAATATGGCTATTGTCTTATTGCCAGTCAACGCTTTTTCATACTCAACGTAAGCAGATAATTGCCTAGTTGCCTCTGAAAGATTGGCTGAAAAGTTCTGTTTGGTTTCAATCAAAACTGAAACATTATCTTTCACAAAACGGATGTCCAACTTTTCAAAGGAACGCCCAGCATCATTTTGTATTGGTGTAAATGTCAGCGAAGCAGCACGATACGCTTTTGGATAACTGAATTCATCGTTTTCAATATTGCTGACAAGGAATTCTCTGCCAACAGTGGCTATCATATCTGTTCGGATCATTTGTTTTCCCTCCACATCTGCTTAGCCGCAGACCAATGCTTTGAGTATTCTTGTGTTTCAATTGCTGCAAAATATGGATCTGATAAAAAAGCATTAATTGTATTCAGAACATTACCATAATTATCTGTTTTTGTGCTGATTTTCTTTGTAAATGCTTTCCATTTCTTCTGCATACTATTGTCAGCGTCAAACGTCATAATCTGCTCAAACTGTTCAATGGTATAATGACGACCACGGTTATCAAATGTCTTGCGTAAGGCTTCAGTAAGTACATCACCGTCAAAGTCGAATTTGTTTGCCAGATAGTAAAGATCATAATAATCCTTCATGCGGCTGGAAAACTCCATCAGGCTCAAAATTGCATCCAGCTTTTCGGCAACGGTGGTCTCTATGGAATATGTATTGACCTCAGGCGCTTCAAAATTGGAAAGCTGCGTGGGAATTTTTCGTTTCTCTTGGCGCGGTACAATGATATCGCCAACGCAAAAATCAATACCAAAAGGGGTGCGAGTGTTCTTGATCCTGGCTACAAGGGAGGCACCGATCCCGGAGTATTTCTTTGCAACAGCAATCGGTGCAATATTCTTTATCTCAAATGCAATAAAATCGTTGCCGGTATCAACCGCAATAATTTCCTCCAACATTTCTTGCAGACATTCCGGTGTGTTGGGCTGTTGACGCAGGAGAAAATCAACGTCAACCGTCACTCTACTGTCGAAGTTCGTCAGTGAATAGAGAAATAATCCTCCCTTGAGAACGAGATTGTTCGCATATTTTGACTTTTCAACGCGGCGGAGAAATTCTTCCTGACAAAAGAGCTGCAAGCATAGCTGATAGCTCCTCCCATTCTCAGCGGCTTTATTTTTCAGCCTCGCCAGCACAGATGCGCCTGTATCAGCCATTGAGCAGCACCTCCATCAGTTCATTTACTCTTTTGAAAACGCCAAGCTTCTTTGCATATTTTGAAAGCTTGCTTAGGTTCTTTTGTTCGTCAGCAACATAGGAATGCATCGCTTTGTTAAACGTCTCATTATCAAGCTTGGTCCGATTCTTAAAACAGTCGCAGATCGTGCGTTCCTTGTCATATACAGCAAGCGATACGCCATTGAATATTGATAATGTCTTCCCTATCTCATAGTGCTCTTTGGAAATGAAATACGGCTTGAAAGGGACCGCTTCGATTCTCAGTTTTGGCCGCGAAATTGTGCGCGGCACCGCAAGCGTCCACACTCGCGGCGCAAAATCGCTATAACCATAATGAAAGAGAGCAGACTCCATACACACGATCCCTTCCGGTATAAGTGCCGCAAGAAGCTGTTCTTCCGAGATATTAGTATTATCAGCAAGCTGATAATAGCCATGCCGAATACGGTCAAGGAACCCTTCATTATTCAGGGCGCAGATATCAGACTTACTCAGCCCGGCTGCTACAAAATCAGCAGTCTTCGCTATGCCACCAGAAGCAGCTACTATCTGCTCTGCGGTTTCCTTTTTTGTCATCTTGTCACCAACTTTTTGCACACAGAAGTGTTCTCAAGTATGCTGATAGTAGTATACCACACGATGTTCCTGCTTGACAAGACTTTCTGAACACAGAAAGAAATTTTATATGGTAAAAAGTTCTATGGCGTGATGGGTAAAATCAATATTGATACCGCCTATCACGCTTGATTGTTTACTGAATTTTGCGATTAACCACGTTGATTCTATTCTTTGCTGCTTCACTCGCCACCCTCAGTCGCTCGTCGCTATATGGGGAGGTCAGGCGGAAAGACAGACGGCCTTTCTCAATCTCAAATGTCAAGCTTCCCTGTTCGTCATCGTCAGTCAGCTTGCATTGTTCCGGGTACATCCCCGCATAAGGGGTCAGCCTGTTTTTCAAATCCGTATTGTAGATATACACGCAAATGATCGGGCTTTTCTCGTCAAAATAGATGTCCGTAACCTTTTGCTGCTTGGTAAGACCTGTTTTCATGAATACCTCCATTTTCGCGTTTTTTCTCCGGCTCTTAACTTGTAAAAATCAGCTTTTTTCGATGGGAGCGCCCCAAATGATGCACTGTTCATCTGGGACGCTCCTGTTGACATTTTGCGATTTTTTGCTGTTCTTGACTGTTATCGGCTATCCCTGTCCTGCTGATGCTGTTTTGGACGGTTGAACAGGTATCCGATGCCCTGCTTTTCAATGACAGACCGATACCATCCAACCGTCTCACGCAGCGTCGCGTTCTCCTGTTCCAGCCCCGCCGTTTTCAGCTTTCCTCGAATAGATTTGTAATCACTCAATTCTTTCGTGACCGCCGCCAGCTTCGCAGTTAAATCGGCAATCTTTTCCTCAGCGGCTTTCAGAAGTGACCGCAGCTTGCTTTCCTTCTTTTCCTGCGTCACATACTTTTTTGCTGCCGTGATAAGCATCTGATAATCCTCCCGTTCTACTGCCACCTTCGAGGATAGCGGAATCGGTTTCGTCGCGATCTGATCCACAGTCTTGACCGACACCTGCTGCTTTTGCAGCTTTTCAAGCGTCCGCGTCTTTTTCTCAATCCGGGTGTCCAACGCTTCCAACCGTGCCTGCTCCTGTTCGACTTTGAACTGTGTCACGGTCAAGTGTTCCTCGGAACTGCCGCGCTCGCCGCGTTCCACATCTTCATATCCAGCTTGTCTCATGGCGTTATAGAAATCATCTTGCAGGACAGAGTAAGATTTTCGCAGTACAGGCTTTCCGGTCTTCTGCAAAATTGGCTTGCCCTGTTCATCCAGCGCGGGCTTGGACAACCATTTCTTGCTGCTGCTCACCTGCATGATCGTTTCTTTGACTGTGCCCCGCAGCGATTCATCCTTGCACCGCTTCGACCAGAGGACTTGTTTCTCCACCACTGGCACATACACAACATGAAGGTGATAGTGGTAAACATCTTGACCCAATGCCTCGGACATTGCCCGGTTACGCTCGTCGGCGTGCATGACTGCGGAGAGAATATATTGCTCGCCGCCCACAATTTTGATTGCGCTTTTGTAGGCGTCGGCGTAAAATTGTTTTGCAAAGTCATATCCGCCGTGATTGTGAAAATAGGCTGTGTTCACATCGAAGATCAGTTCGCCGTAATGGGCGGCATCGTCTTTTAATCCACGGGTGGAAATCGTTTTGTTGGCTTCCATTTGAGAAAACATATCTGCATATCCGGCAATCGGCGTCTTGAAGTGAACATTGAGTTCAGACCGTTCTTGCACGATGTCGGGATTTGTATAGGATTCTTTTTCGCGCTCATTGTGTCGTTGCGCGTTTCCAATTTTCGTTTCCGACAGGTTGACATTTCTTGCACTCGTGCGGTCAACTCCATCGTTTCTCGCCATAGGCAAAGTTACCTCCATATTTCGTTTGTATCGACACCGCAAGCCGCGGGGAGCACTTCTGCGGAAGTGTAATAACCCACTATGATACTTTCATCCTTCGGCTGCAAAGTATCGTGGGCTCTCCGAGGGGGTGCGGGGTATGCGGTTTCTGCGGAAGCCTCCGCCACGGCTTGCAAGTGGCACCCACTTTGCAAATCCGCAGCGCAGCCGCCTCCATGTTTTTGAACATTCCGCCGTCCGAGGCAGAGAAAAAACCGTAATATTTTCTCCACCTTATCGCTTTCAAATCTGAGGATTTTCAGCGGGACGAGGGATGCGCTGGGGCTGTCCGTCAGCCAATACCCTCCCTTGTTTGCCAGACACAGGAGCGTGGCACGCTCCTGTCATAGTTCCCAAGGGGAAACAGTCCAACGGTAGCTTTGCGGCACACCACGCCGGTCAAGATATTCCTGCCGTGCTGCTTCCCGCTGTTCCTCTGTGGACGCGGTTTTGTATTGTGAGTAAAGCTGTCTGTTCAGCATAGCGTCGATTTTCTGCTCCAAGCCTCTTTGGATTTCTTCATCAAAATCTTCCTCGCCTCGCAGGTGATACATCACCAAATCTATAAACAGGTCATAGGGTATCTGAACGCTTTTCATATCAATTCTATTCATTCCTTTCCGTAACGGTTGTGACGATGGTGACGATGATTTGAACACCCCCACCGCACCTTATTCCATCGTCACAACCGTCATTATCGTCACATCGCCGCTTATATAAGTGTCAGCTTGATAAGGCTGCCTGTGCGGGTGTGGCAGTTCTCATACCTTACATTGAAGTCTTGCATCAGTCGGCTTGCCTTTACATTCAGCTTTTTTATCAAAGCGTTTGGCTGAACATCCAAACCGAGAGCGCCGATCAACTCCGTTGCGCTACCTGTCCATTCGCCGCTTTGCGGCGTTAATAGCTTCGCTACGGCTTCAAGCATCGGGTCCGGCGGCTCCTTCCAAAGCTCCTTTTCCGCATGGTCGAACTCCCATGTCAGGCGTTCTTCATCCCGGACAAGGTGCAGCTTCTGGTCTGGCTGGTCGCGTCCGACCACATCCAGAATTGCGGCGCTGTCGGTGCGCTTTTCTTTCTGGAGGACAAACGCCCCATCAGCGCAGCCGAGCAATCCTGTCGTGCCGGAAATCATCTCGAACTTATCGCCGGAGGGCGTCTTTCGGGTATGGTGGACAAGAACAAGGCAGATACCGTTTTTATCGGCAAACTGCTTCAGTCGCCCGACAATTTGATAATCGTCGGCGTAGCTGTATGCCTCGCCACCCAGCTCCCGAATTTTCTGTAAGGTGTCGATAATGATTAACTTCGTGTCCGGGTGCTCTCGCATGAACTTTTCAAGCTGCTCATCCAGACCGTTGCCGAGCTGTTTTGCAAAGACGGCGAAGTGCAGCCTGTCCGTCCCCTCAACACCGAACATTCGGAACATACGCTCCTGCAACCGCTGGTAATCATCTTCGAGCGCCAGATACAGCACTGTCCCTTGATGCACCTCGTATTCCCAGAGCTTTTGCCCCGTACTGACATGGTAGGCAAGCTGCGCCATGAAGAAAGACTTGCCGACCTTTGGAGCGCCTGCGAACAGATAAGTACCGGAATAGAGCAAGCCGTCTATGACCGGCGGCCTGCTCTGATAAACATTCTCGTACAGCTCCTGCATGGTGACTGTCGGGAGATACGCCGGATCATTTATCTGGCGCATCTTCCGCATCATATTTTCCATATCCGTGTCATCAATTTTGTTGTTGCTTTCGGACTGCGTTGCTGTTATACTTTGTTCAGATAAGGTTTGAACGGACTGCCCATCATCTGCGCCAACAGATGGTAATAGGGCGGTCTTTTCTTTTTCTTCAATCATCGGATGCACCTCCGGGAATCTGGAAGCCGTAAAACTTCTGCTTGAAATACTGAACGGGGCATTTCCCCGCGATGGTGATATAGCCCTTCTTTTTCAGTTCCTTGTTGATGTCGCGGACGATTTGATAGGATTTACTTCGGCTGATGCCGAGCATTTCCGCAACCTCTGACGCTGTGATAAACTGTGATCTCATAGTACCTCCTGTTTTTGTTGTTCACTCTTGCCGCCATGCTGCACTGAGTATTTATAGTTCGCGTTACACCTCAATTTCTCGAATTATACGCATTTTTAGTACGCTTTTATTATACGCATAATATATGCGTATGTCAATAGCAAAAGAAATAATAATATGTACTTGTAATTCGTATAATGATGTGATACAATATGGACGAGGTGAATCAGACATGGACAATTTTGATTATTCCGCAATCGGACAACGTATCAAAACGCTCCGAAAGAGGAAAGGTCTTAACCAGACGGAGTTGGCGCAGCAGCTAAACAAATCTCTCCGCACCGTACAAAAGTATGAAACAGGGGAAATTGAAGTCTCTATCGCTGTTGTCAATCAGATTGCCGACCTTTTGGAATCGACGCCGACCTACATTCTCGGATATGACGCCAGCAACACGCAAATCAAGAGCCTTGCCGACATTATGGATTTCCTGTTTAAGCTGGAAACGGTGACGGGCATCGACTTCAAGATTGATGTTCAAAAGCCGCCGCGCAGCAAGCAGTGGGAGTGTTCCATTTCCTTTGACGGCAAGAGCGCATCCGACTTCAACGCCGATATGTGCCTGTTCTTGGAACAATGGAAGGAACAGCTTGACGATCTCCGCACCTACGGCGAAACCCGGAAAGCCTATCATAAGTGGCAGGAACAGACGCTTGCCTACTATGCGGCTACTTCCGTTAAATGTGATGATCCAAAGGATCTGGACGAGCAGACAAGAATTGAAAAGCGAAACGAATATCTGACAAAAGTGTACGAAACCCCTAACCCTTAATGGCGGGCCTGAGAGTGGAAGAAAGGAGCGTATATGTCAGTAACCAAAGATGGAAAGACCGACCGTTGGATGTCACAAGTCCGGGTAACAGATTGGACAGGCAAGACCATCCACAAAAAGAAAAGAGGCTTCCCTACAAAGAAGGAAGCCCTGAAATGGGAACGCGAGTTTATCAGCCAAGCCACAGCAAGCCTCGGCATGACCTTTTTGAATTTTATCGCGCTGTACGTCGCGGATATGGAGCACCGCCTGAAGCCGTCCACGATTGCCAACAAGAAATGGCTGATAGATTTGAAGGTAACGCCGTTCTTCGGCAAAATCCCGCTGAACGCGATTTCGCCCACCGATGTTCGCAAATGGCAGAACGGCTTGACAAGCTATCGTGATGAAAAAGGCAAGCCCTATTCCCAAACCTATCTCAAGACCATAAACAACCAGCTTACAGCGATTTTCAATTATGCAGTCAAGTATTACGGGCTGAGAGAAAATCCCTGTCACAAGGCGGGCGGCATGGGCAAGAAGAAAGCCGATGAAATGCTGTTCTGGACAAAGGAAGAGTTCTTGTGCTTCATCGAAGCGGTAAAAGATAAACCCGCTGCCTATACGGTTTTCATGACCTTATACTACACAGGTATGCGTGAGGGCGAGCTGCTTGCGTTGACACCGGCTGATGTTGATTTTGAGAAGTCCACTATCCGTATTAACAAAAGCTATCAGCGGCTAAACGGTGAGGACATCGTGACCTCTCCAAAAACACCAAAGAGCAACCGGGTGATTACCATTCCCGACGGTCTGTGCACCTGCCTCAAAGCCTACATGAAGCAATGCTTTAACTTACAGCCGGATGACCGCCTGTTCCCGTACACCAAGAGTTTCCTTTATCACGAGATGGAGGACGGCTGCAAGGCGTCCGGGACAAAGCGGATAAGGGTGCATGACATCCGACATTCACACGCCAGCTTGCTTGTGGAAATGGGCTTCTCTCCGCTGCTGATTGCGGAACGGCTCGGACATGAGCGCGTACAGACCACGATGGAAACTTACAGCCACCTTTACCCAAATAAGCAGACCGAAGTAGCCAGACAGCTTGACAGCATCATGCCGGAGGGCTAATGGCTACAAAAAAACTTTCGATGTAGCCAATTTGTAGCCACTAAAATAGAAAAATCCCGTAAAACCTCCATATATCAAGGATTTACGGGATAGAATAACACTTAATTTATCATTCCCACTCGATAGTGGCGGGCGGCTTTGATGTAATATCATAAACCACACGATTCACATTTGGTACTTCATTAATAATTCTACTGGAAACCTTTTCTAGAAGATCATATGGAATTCGTGCCCACTCTGCAGTCATAAAGTCAGAAGTCGTTACCCCACGCAATGCAATCGTATTGGAATATGTTCTTCCATCTCCCATAACACCTACACTGCGAATTCCGGTAAGAACTGCAAAATACTGATTAATTGACCGGTCAAGCCCTGCATTTGCGACTTCTTCCCGAAAAATTGCGTCTGCTTCCTGCAAAAGCTTTACTTTTTCTTCTGTAACTTCTCCGAGAATCCGGATACCAAGTCCCGGCCCCGGGAACGGCTGACGCCAAACGAGAAAATCCGGGATTCCAAGTTCTGTACCGACTTTGCGTACCTCATCCTTAAACAGATCACGCAAAGGTTCCACTAAACCTTCAAATCCAATATCTTTCGGAAGGCCGCCTACATTATGATGACTTTTAATGACTGCTGCGTTTCCGGTTCCGCTCTCTACCACATCAGGATAGATCGTACCCTGACAGAGAAATTCCACTTTCCCAAGTTTTTTAGCTTCCTCTTCGAAGACACGGATAAAACCTTCCCCAATAATTTTACGCTTTTTTTCCGGATCCGTAACCCCTTTGAGACGACCTAGAAACTGTTCCCCAGCATTTACACGAATTAAATTGATATCAAATTGCTTGCGAAAGACCTGTTCAACTTCATCGCCTTCATTTTTGCGCATCATACCATGATCCACAAAAATACAGGTCAAATTCTTTCCGATGGCTTTGTGTACTAAAACTGCGGCAACACTGCTATCTACTCCGCCGGAAAGCCCACAGACAACTTTCTTATCCCCTACTTGCGCGCGAATCAAAGCAACTGCTTCTTGGACAAAAGAGCTCATCACCCAATCACCGCTGCATTTACACGCTCCATAAAGAAAATTTTTCAAAATCTGCTGTCCGTATTCAGTATGCTGAACTTCCGGATGCATCTGAACTGCATAAAGATTCTTTTCCGGCTGTTCCATCGCCGCTACAGGGCAATGCTCGCTTTTCGCAGTAACAGAGAATCCTTTCGGCACAACAGCAATGTAATCGGTATGGCTCATCCAGCAAACTGATTTTTCAGGAATATCGCGGAAAAGTACCGTATCTTTTTCATGTGCAAATTCGGTATGGCCATATTCGCGCACTTCGCTTTTGCAGACTTTTCCGCCAAGCAAATAGGCCATTAACTGAGCTCCGTAGCAAATTCCTAAGACTGGAATTCCAAGTTCAAAAATTTGAGGATCACAAGAAGGCGAATCCTCGCCGTAAACGCTGTTGGCTCCTCCAGTAAAAATGATTCCGCAATATCCTGCTTCTTGAATCGTTTTGAGTGAAGTCTTATAAGATTTAATCTCACAATACACATTGCATTCGCGAACGCGTCTGGCAATCAACTGACAATACTGACCGCCAAAATCCAAAACCAGAATTTTTTCTTTTCTTAACATCTATTTTTCCCCCATCGGAAGTCCGCCGAACTTTTAAGCGGCCGGAATTTATTCAACCGTCACAGATTTTGCAAGATTCCTTGGCTTATCAATATCGCAGCCTTTTAAAGACGCCACATAATAAGCAAAAAGCTGCAGTGGAATTACTGCCAACGACGGCAGCATCATGTCACAGGCCTGCGGAACACAAAATTCATAGTCTACCTGTTCCTTTTGAATCCGCTCTTTATTTGCTTCTATAGTCAGCCCCCACACAACAGCTCCGCGGGCTTTTACCTCTTTTACATTGCTCATCAACTTGTCAAAAAGAATATTCTGTGTTGCCAACGCAATGACAAGCGTTCCATCTTCAATTAGACTGATCGGGCCATGCTTCAGCTCGCCGGCCGCATAAGCTTCAGAATGAATATAAGAAATTTCCTTCAGCTTTAAGCTGCCTTCCAGACTCATTGCATAATCAAGATTTCTGCCAATAAAGAAGACATCCTTGGAATTAAATTCCCGGCTCGCAAGATACTGTATTTGGCTCTTTTGCTCCAAAATCTGCTGAACTTTTTCAGGGAGCGCTTTAAGCTCATTGATATAATATTGATAATGTACAGCGTCAATCGTTCCTAAAAGGTCGCCCATATAGATCGTCAGCATATAAATCATTGCAAGCTGTGTACTATAGGCTTTGGTGGAAGCAACTGCAATTTCCGGGCCTGCCCAAGTATAAAGCACATCATCTGATTCGTTTGCAATGGAAGAGCCAACTACATTGACGATGGAAATTGTTCTGGCACCAAGCTTTTTGGACTCTCTCAAAGCTGCTAATGTATCTGCCGTCTCGCCGGACTGACTGATCACCAACACTAAGGTCTTATCATCAATCAGCGGAGTACGATAACGAAATTCGGAAGCGACATCCACCTCTACCGGTTTACGCAAATGCTTTTCCATGATGTACTTTGCGACGACGCCAACATGATATGCAGTTCCACAAGCAACAATAAAAACTCGATCGAATTCTTCCAGTTGCTTTTTGGTAAGCTTTACGTCATCCAAAACAATTCTTCCCTCTTTAATACGGGGCTTAACGGTATCACGAATCGCTTTGGGCTGCTCCATAATCTCTTTTGCCATAAAGTGTTCATATCCGCCTTTTTCTGCAGCGGAAACATCCCAGTCAATATGTTCTGCTTTTTTGGGGATCCGTTCTTTATTGGTATTATAAACTTCTACGCCTTGACGGGACAGAACTGCAATTTCATTTTCCTCCAGACGATTAATTTCTCTGGTACGGTCGAGAATTGCCGGTACATCAGACGCAATATAATTTTCTCCATTTCCAAGGCCAATAATCAAAGGACTATCTTTTCTCACCGCATAAAGGTGATCCGGATCGTCTTCACAGATAATCCCCAGCGCATATGCTCCTTCTATACGATTCAGCACTTTAATCAGAGCATCGATCACACTGCCCTCATAATAGTATTCCAAAAGCTGTGCAACTACTTCTGTGTCAGTCTCGGAAACAAACTTAGCGCCTTTTTTAATTAAAAATTCCTTCAGAGAAATATAATTTTCAATAATTCCATTATGAACCACTGCAAATTTTCCGGAACCACTGACCTGTGGATGTGCATTCACATCACTTGGCGCTCCGTGAGTTGCCCAGCGAGTATGACCGATTCCTACCGTTCCGGGGACATCCACCCCATTATGAATCAGTTCCTCTAATACTTTTAAACGTCCCTTAGTCTTGGCAACTTGAAGGTGCGTTCCATTATAAACTGCAACGCCTGCTGAATCATATCCTCGATATTCCAATTTTTCAAGACCAGTCAACAAAATTGGTGTTGCCTGATCATCTCCAATATATCCAACGATCCCACACATAAGGGTCACTCCTTTCAAAACACTTCTCTAAGAACCAAAGCAGCGCCAGCACCTTTTAAACATCTGATGCTGACGCCTAGCTTTCGGTCACATTAACGATAGATAATATCGCTGCGCGAAGGTCCGTTGGAAATCATCTTAAATGGCACTCCAACAGCCTTTTCCGCAAATTCAATATAGCGACGGCAATTCTCCGGCAAATCTTCATACTTTTTAATTCCCCGGATATCACACTTCCAACCCGGCAGCTTCTTAATTACGGGCTTGCAGCGTTTTAACTGTGCAGTCGGCGGGAAATAATCAATCTTTTTCCCATCCAGCTCATAGGCAACGCAAACCGGAATTTCATCCAAATACCCCAAAACATCCAAAACAGTGAACGCAACTTCTGTTGCATACTGAGCGCGAACGCCATAACGTGTTGCGACCAAATCCAGCCAGCCGACACGGCGAGGTCTGCCGGTAGTGGCACCAAACTCTCCGCCGTCGCCGCCTCTGTGGCGCAATTCATCTGCTTCGTCTCCAAAGATTTCGCTGACAAATTCTCCTGCGCCTACTGCACTGGAATAAGCCTTGACGACTGTAATGATATCTTTAATTTCATAAGGCGGAAGTCCCGCGCCAATCGCTCCATAGCCTGCCAGCGTATTAGAAGAGGTCACCATCGGATAAATACCGAAGTCCGGATCCTTCAAAGAGCCAAGTTGGCCTTCCAGAAGAATCGTTTTGCCTTCTTCAACTGCTTTATGCAGCAATTCAAAGGTATCCCCAACATAAGGATCCAACATTTTTTTATATTCCATCAGCTGACTATAAACTTCTTCTACTGTCAGTTCCGGTTTATGATATAAATTCTTAAAAAGTGCATTTTTAATTGCGACAATCCGTTCAATGCGATCTTTTAGAGATGCTTCGTCTCCATAAAGTTCTGCAATCTGAAATCCAATTTTTGCAAATTTATCCGAATAAAACGGAGCAATTCCAGACTTTGTAGAACCATAGGACTTTCCGGCAAGACGTGCTTCCTCATAAGTATCCTGCAAAATATGATACGGCATTACAACCTGTGCCCGGTTGGAAACTACAATGTGTGGCTTTGGCACTCCGCGAGATTCCAGATCGGCAATTTCCTTTACAAACCGTTCCGGACTTAAAGCGACTCCGTTGCCAATCACATTCGTAATATGATCGTAGAACACACCGGAAGGAAGCTGATGCAATGCAAATTTTCCATAATCATTGATAATGGTATGACCTGCATTTGCGCCTCCCTGAAAGCGAATGACAATATCGGAATTGGCAGCTTCCACATCCGTAATTTTACCTTTTCCTTCGTCGCCCCAGTTAGCTCCTACAATTGCTTTAATCATAAATAAACATCTACTCCGCCGCGCCGCTACGGGAACTCTTCGGGCTGCCCTACGGCTGGATTTAGACAGCCTTATTTGTTTAATTTAACTGTATCAACCTATACAGTTTAGCATAAAATGACCTAAAAGAAAAGCTTATAACGGAAAATTCATAAAATGGTCATGCTTTTCCCTAATAACCTTTGTTTTTAAACCGTAATCTCTTCCGCCTGATCTTTCAGCGTTTGATACCGCTGTAAAACAGGTGCAACAGTTTCATTTAAAAATTCAGTTGTTTGTTCCGGCGCACGGCCTACATATTTTTCGGGCTTTACAATTTTCTTTAGTTCTTCCATCGTAACCCCAAAAGTCGGGTCCGCAGCAATTCTTGAGAGCAGATCATTTTCTCCACCCTCTTCTTTGACAACACGGCTCGCTGCCATAGAATGAACTCGAATCTTCTCATGCAGTTCCTGGCGATCCGCTCCACGTTTCACGGCATCCATCATAATATTTTCCGTTGCCATAAAGGGCAGCTCCCGCTCCAAATGCTGACGGATCACCTTCGGGTAAACCACAAGTCCATCTGCAACATTACGATAAAGATTCAAAATCCCATCCACAGCAAGGAATGCTTCCGGAACTGAGATCCGCTTATTAGCAGAATCATCGAGTGTACGCTCAAACCACTGGGTAGCTGCTGTAATGCAGGGATTAAGGCTATCCACCATCACATAGCGGGATAAAGAAGCAATTCGCTCACTGCGCATTGGATTACGCTTATAAGCCATTGCAGAAGATCCAATCTGATTCTTTTCAAATGGCTCTTCTACTTCTTTAAGATGCTGCAGCAAACGAATATCATTAGAAAATTTCGAAGCAGACTGTGCAATTCCGCAGAGGACCGCCAAAACCTGACTGTCCACTTTTCTGGAATAAGTCTGTCCGGAAACCGGATAAACATCGGAAAATCCCATTTTCTCTGCAATTTTGCGATCTAGTGCCTTTACTTTTTCGTGGTCACCGTCGAAAAGTTCCAAAAAGCTTGCCTGTGTACCGGTCGTTCCTTTGCTGCCAAGAAGCTTCATCTTACTAATTCGGTACTCGATCTCATCTAAATCCAACAGCAAATCCTGCATCCAAAGCGTTGCGCGCTTTCCGACCGTTGTTGGCTGCGCCGGCTGAAAATGTGTAAATGCCAACGTCGGAAGATCCTTATAACGGTCGGCAAAATTCTGCAGGACACGCAGAACTTCCACAACTTTATTCCGGACAATTTTTAGAGCTTCTGTCATTAGAATGAGATCGGTGTTATCCCCTACATAGCAGGAAGTAGCACCCAGATGGATAATCGGTTCTGCCTTCGGGCACTGCTGCCCATATGCATAAACGTGGCTCATCACATCATGGCGCACCAGTTTTTCGCGGGCTTCGGCAACTTCATAATTAATATCGTCCTGGTGGGCTTTCAGTTCATCCACCTGCTCCTGTGTAACCGGAAGTCCCAGTTCCATCTCGGATTCTGCGAGTGCAACCCACAGACGACGCCAGGTACGAAATTTTTTATCAGAAGAAAACAAATATTTCATTTCCTTATCTGCATAACGGGCGGATAAAGGAGACTCATAGGTATCTTTCAAAAGAAGTCCTCCAAATCACTTAATTTTCTGAATCGGTCTGCAATAATCGTTCATTTTATCAGCTATATTAAAGTCGGGAGTCGGCGCCGGATAATGGCCTGAGAAACAGGCATCGCAGAATCCATCTTTGATTCCGAGCATTGCCGGCAAATTTTCAACATGCAGATAATCAATAGAATCTGCAAAGCTCATTTTACCGATTTCTTCCACCGTATGGTGGCACGCAATCAGATTCGATTTATCAGGAATATCCGTTCCGTAATAACACGGCCACAAAAACGGCGGCGAGCTGATTCGCAAATGTACTTCTTTTGCACCGGCTTTTTTGAGCATTGTGACAATATGAGCGCAGGTGGTTCCGCGCACGATAGAATCATCCAGCATGACCACTCTTTTTCCGCGGAAAGCATCCGGAATCAGATTCAGCTTTAACCGCACACTGCGCTCGCGTTCCAACTGGGTCGGTTTAATAAAAGTACGGCCGATATAATTATTTTTCACAATTCCCTTTTGATAAGGAATCCCGGAAGCCTCCGAATAACCGATTGCTGCGTCAATTCCCGATTCCGGAACTCCGATTACGATATCAGCATCTACCGGGCTTTGGTGGTAAAGCAGATGCCCTGCACGTTTTCTCGCTTCATAAACATTGATTCCATCGATTACGCTATCCGGACGCGCAAAATAAATATATTCGAATACGCAAAGTGATTTTTTCACATTGACCGGATCGTGAATCGTTTTAAGTCCGCTTGCGTCCGCCATGACAATCTCGCCAGGTTCTACATCACGGACAAATTCTGCTCCGACTGCATCCAGGGCACAGGTTTCCGATGCAAAAACATAGGTCTTATACCCGATTCTCCCGATAACAAGCGGGCGGAATCCATGAGGATCACGAGCCGCAATCAGTTTTTGCGGGCTCATAACAATCAACGAATAAGACCCTTGAATCCTTGGTAACGCACGATGAACCGCTTCTTCAATAGAACCGCAGTTTACACGTTCCTGCGCAATCAGGTATGCAATCACTTCACTGTCGATTGTTGTCTGAAAAATACAGCCCTTTTGCGCCAAATCCTGCTGAAGCTCATATGCGTTTGTCAGTGTTCCATTGTGTGCGATTGCTAAAGTTCCCTTTACATACCGCATTACAAGGGGCTGTGCATTCTCACGAATACTGGCTCCGGCCGTCGAATAACGTACATGTGCACAGGCCATCTGGCCGGA
>DHOG01000172.1:0-14833 GCA_002410715.1 Ruminococcaceae bacterium UBA5396
TTCCTGTAAAATCACTCTTTGACGGTGTAAAACATATTCGGGTGGAAAGTTTTAAAGACGATATTTCCAACAATCTGATTGAGTGTTTTAACAAGCAGTTCAAAGCATGGTACAAAACCAAACAGGGTTTTTCTTCGTATGCTTCTGCTAACAATCTGATTTCAATGTTTGTCTTTTTCTTTAACTTTATCCGTCCACATTCCGCTTTGGATGGTATGACACCGGCTCAGGTTGCAGGCCTCAAACTTTCAAAAAAACAAAAACGGGAGTTCCTGCTTGTGGCGTAAAGCATTTGTACGGTTTCGGGCGCTATTCTTTCATGTTATCTTTACAGAGCCTATATATTTCACACAAGCCTAATAGTCTTGCGTATATATTCAATATTTATGTCTGAGTTCGCCTGTAGCGGCTCGCAATGCGTCTCAATGCTGATATCTCCGCAATATCCGTCTTTGACCAAGTCGGCAAGCTGTTTATCCCACCGCACACTTCCCTGTCCCAGCGGAACATGCTTATATTTTTCGGCTGTGTTCGACAAAAAAACGGCATCCTTTGCGTGCACATGGCGGATAAATCGCTTGAGCATTTCGTATCCGGGTTTGTAATCCGAGACACCCGTGACAAATAGGTTTCCCGGATCCCAGTTGAGCCATAATCCTGCACTTTCAAGGTTTTTCAGGATGTCATATACATTTTGGGGCGTATCAGCCCACCAACCCGGCTCGTTTTCCATGCAAATTGAAATACCTCGTTTACTTGCTGCGTGTGCTGCTTCCCCGAGAATATGCAAAACGCGTTCTTTGTCTTCAGGGCGATCGCTGTGGGAACGTTGTACTCCGAAAATGATGAGCTTGTAAACCTCAAATTCTTCAGCAAAATCAAGAGATCTTGACAATAGAGTTCCTGTATGCTCTTCCATTGCGGTATCATATAGGGAGCATTTGAACAGTCCGGGCGATATCGCTGAAATAGAAACGCCTCTATCCCGTATGAGAGATTTTAGTTCTATCATTTCATCGTCCGATAAATTTGGTACACGTTTTCCGTATAAATACCTCAACTCAAAGCATCGAATATCTCTCGAAACTCCATACTCAAACAACTCACGCGGATTGCGATGACCTGTCTCATCACTGATAATTCCAAGGCGAAGCATTATATATTTACCTCCATTCGAATTGCACCTTGTGCGCTTCGGAAGTATACAAGGAACTCAACTACCCCTGACTGAAACCGATTGTTAATACAATAAAACCCATATTTTCGTACAATTCAGACCAAATTATAAACGTAATGTCAACTGCTGTCAATGCGATATTGGAAATAATGTATTTTTGAACAAGTTCGCTTTATTTATAAAACTTTCGATATTGCAGCGGCGTCATGGCAGTTTCTTTATAAAAGGAACGAATAAAATTGCTTGTATCGCCAAAGCCGCAACGCAGTGCAATGTCGTTGACAGGATCGGAAGTAGTGACGAGAAGTTCTCGTGCATAGGCGATGCGGGAGCGAACAATGTACTGCTTTGGGCTGCTGCCAATCCATTCACGGAAGGAATGAGACAGATATGAGGGGCTGATATAAAATCGGGTGGCCAAATCATCCAATCGAATATCCTTGGTAAAATTTTCGTCAATATATTGTTGGATCTCGTTAATCGGTTTTCCAAACCGTTTGGTAGAAAAGGGGAAGGAAGCGGGAGATATGCGATAACAATGAATCAGTAATAATTTCAGTAACGCCATGGCGGTGGAATTAGCATACGGCAAGTCCGAACGGTGTTCCGTTAGCATTGCCTGAAAGACTGATTCTGTATTTCCCCAAACGGGAATCGATGTTCCTGACAAGTTAAGGGAGTGACAAAATCCATTTGGTCTACTCAAGAAAATTGATTTCAACATTGGATCGCCGGTGGCGTGGTCCAGCTGAGCCGGGGTGAGCTGAAGGAAATATCTACGATAGGGTTCGGATATAACCTGCAGTTTGTGTTCCTCCAGCTTTCCGATAAACACCAGGGTCTCCGGGCCTATCGTATAGCTGGAACCGCCAATTTGTAAACCTACGCTGCCATCGCATACATAAATGATTTCATGGGCATTATGAAAGTGCCGTTCAAATGTTGCGGATTCATCGGAATAGCTGCAATCCAATAAAGCTTGACCAACCAACGACATGTAATCACCTCTCTTGTGTTGAAATAAAATAAAAACCGATTTTACCAATTTTATCACAAGTTTAGCACACTATCAATCTAAATAGCATGATATACTGTTTTGTAAAGGAAGTGAAGCTGATGGTACATGAACGATTTACATATCATACGTTGGATGAGGTACGGGAAAGATCAAAAACCATGAAAATCACCCTGCCTCTGTCCGACGATTTGTCGGTATTGGGCAGCCGTTTTACTGTTGGGAAAACGGTATTTCAAAATCGGCTGGCTATCCAGCCGATGGAGGGGTGTGACGGAACGTCAGACGGAAGACCTGGGGAACTGTCTATACGACGGTACCACCGTTTTGCACGTAGTGGTGCCGGACTGATTTGGGCAGAAGCAACTGCTGTTTGCCCGGAGGGAAGGGCTAATCCCCGCCAGTGGATGTTAACCGATGACAACTTGGATGATTATCGGAGATTGGTGGAGGATATCCGCAGGATTGCCCAAACAGAAACCGGAATTGATCCGGTGTTGGTGCTGCAGCTCACCCATTCAGGACGATATTCCAAACCGGATGGGATTCCCGCTCCGCTTATTGCCCGCAATAATCCACTGTTTGAAACAGCAAACCCCATTGATGACGATCGGATCGTTAGTGACGAGTATCTCAGTAGATTACCTGAAGCATTTGCCCGAAGCGCACGGTTGGCGGATCAGGCCGGCTTTGATGGTGTGGATATCAAGGCGTGTCATGGTTACTTAATGAATGAACTGCTGGCTGCCCATACTCGGCCGGGGCAATATGGAGGAAGTTTTGAAAACCGCACCCGTTTATTTGTGGATTGTTGTCAGGCTGCCAAATCTGCAACAGATGCCTTTGTAACATCCAGAATGAGTATATACGACGGGTTCCCTCTGCCATATGGGTGGGGTGCTGATGCTGATGGAAATCCGGACTTAGCCGAGCCGCTGGAGCTGATTCGTTGGTTTCATGAAAAATCAGGTTTGTCGCTGCTTGATATTACCATTGGTAACCCCTATGTTAATCCTCATGTTAACCGACCTTACGACAACGGGCCGTATATGCCGCCGGAACATCCGTTGGAGGGCGTGGCACGTATGTGTGATTGTATCAGCCAAGTGAAACGACAGTTTCCGTCGTTGTCGGTTGTTTGTTCGGGAATGTCTTATCTCCGGGGATTCAGCGGCAATCTGGCTGCCGGTATGATTGATAGCGGCGCCGCCGATATCGCGGGTTTTGGCCGTATGGCTTTTGCCTACCCTGACTTTGCCCGAGATTTGTTAAAGGGTTCGTTTGATCCCAAGCGAAGCTGTATTGCATGTGGTAAATGCTCCGAGATGATGCGTGCCGGCAGTGTTGCCGGTTGTGTTATTCGGGATAAAGATGTGTATTTGCCATTATACCAAGGTAGTGTGAAAGGAAGTGCTGCTAAATGAGTAAACGCGTTGCTGCTGTGACGGGTTCCCGCCGCGGAATTGGTCTTGCCATTGCTAAAGCTTTGGCTAAAGAGGGCTATACAGTTGTGCTGTCGGATGTGATAACATCGGACGAAGCCCAGCCCCTTGTCAATGAATTGGAGAAGCAGGCATATTCGGTTACATACATACCCTGCAATATCGCCAACGCAGATGATCGCCGTCATTTCTTTGAGAAGATAGTAGAGCAGTATGGTCGCCTTGATGTCCATGTGAACAACGCCGGTGTGGCTCCGCTCACTAGGTTGGATGTTTTAGAGACCACCGAGGAATCATATGATTTTGTCATGGATATTAACCTTAAAGGTACATTTTTCATGTGTCAGGAAGCGGCAAACACCATGCTTGCTTGTCAAAAGCAGCTTACAGCGGATGAGTACAGTCCGCGCATTGTTAACATATCATCCATGTCAGCCTACACATCATCGACAAATCGTGGTGAATACTGCATCAGCAAGGCAGGTATCAGCATGGTAACTTCGCTGTATGCCGATAGGCTGGCTGCATACGGTATTCCGGTATTTGAGGTTCGCCCTGGTATCATAATGACCGATATGACAACGGCTGTTACTGAAAAGTATACAAAGCTTATTAATGATGGTGTAACACCTATAAAGCGTTTCGGACAACCTCAGGATGTAGCCGACTGTGTGATGGCTGCAGTAAGCGGACGACTTGATTTCGCAACCGGTCAGGTTCTGAATGCCGACGGTGGTTTCCATATACGCCGTCTATAGGAGGGTGCAAAATGGTTAATACCACTTTACATGTAGATGGAATAGATCTGCCCTTGATTGTATTGGATACGGTGGTAATCGGTACGGGATGTGCCGGGTTTAATGCTGCCGATTGGCTATACACCTTTGGTCGTACTGATATTGCTATCTTGACCGAAGGGGTAAACCGCGGTACCAGCCGCAATACCGGTAGTGATAAGCAAACTTATTATAAGTTATCACTGGCTAGCGATGGACTGGATAGTGTTGCTGCAATGGCTTCCGACTTGTTTGCCGGCGGAGGTGTCAACGGTGACATTGCCTTGGCTGAAGCGGCCGGGTCGGTGCGCAGTTTCATGAAGCTGTGTAATCTGGGCGTACCATTTCCGGTAAATGAATACGGTGAATATATCGGGTACAAAACCGACCATGATCCCCGTCAGCGGGCAACCAGTGTTGGACCGTTGACCAGTAAGATAATGACCGAGTGTCTGGAACAAGCGGTACGTGATAAGGACATACCAATTCTGGATGGTATGACGGTAATACGACTTCTTGTATCCGATGATGGCGTTGAGGGTTTGCTCTGCCTGAATCACGAAGGGTTGGAGCGCCCCGGCATGGGATTGACGGTGGTACGGGCACGTCAGGTGGTTCTTGCTACCGGTGGACCGGCTGGATGCTATTTGAATTCGGTATATCCTGAAAGCCAAACCGGCATGAGCGGAATGGCGCTGGAGGCCGGGGCAGAGGGGGCAAATTTACAGGAGTGGCAATACGGACTGGCATCACTACAGTTTCGCTGGAACGTATCAGGCACCTACCAGCAGGTGCTGCCGAGGTATATATCAGTAGATGCCGATGGCAATGAAAGGGAATTCCTGCTGGATTATTTTTTAGATCCCTTTGAAGCCATGGATATGGTGTTTTTAAAAGGCTATCAATGGCCGTTTGACACGGCAAAAATTAGCGGATCGTCCCGCATTGACATATTGGTCCATCGTGAGACGGCGGTTCTGGGACGTCAGGTATTTATGGATTTCCGTCGTAACCCATCCGGTCTTGAAAAAGGCTTTGATAAGCTGGGTGACGAAACAAGACAGTATCTGGAACGTTCAGGTGCGCTGCTCGGTACACCGATTGAACGGCTGGAGATTATGAACCGTCCCGCCATTGACTTATACCGTGCACATGACATTGATTTGTATACCCAACCGCTGGAAATAGGTGTTTGCGCTCAGCACCATAACGGCGGTATTGCTGTGGATTCCCATTGGCAGTCAACCATTCGGGGATTATACATTGCCGGGGAGGCGGCGGGTACCTTTGGTGTGTACCGTCCCGGCGGCAGCGCTCTTAATTCGGCACAGGTTGGTTCCCTGCGAGCTGCAGAGCATATCGCTTGTACTACTAGGTCTGAAACAGATGTGCCCGACTCGTTTATGCACTTGGCTACTCGTGAGGCGGCTGAAGCGACAAAGCTGTTGGAAGGTCTGATCCGACCGGGCAATGCTTCCACTTTGGAGGAAGAATGCCGGAAGGTTCGCGCTTCCATGAGCCGCAGTGCAGGACATCTTCGCGATCCTGAGGGGATGGAGGAGCTGGAGCGAAGGATTGCCGCTTTACTATCAACGTTTACTGATCGTGTGATGATTGATACTCCGAAGAAATTGCCGTCAGCAATACAGCTGCGCGATACCTTGGTTACCCAGCTTGCGGTATTATCAGCTATGCGCACAGCTGCACAAATGGTTGGAAGCCGAGGCGCAGGATTGGTTATAACCGCAGATCGTGATGATGAGAATACAGATTTGCCAATTTCTTATCAGCCTGTTAAGCCTAATCCCGAAAATCGTCAGATGGTTACACAACGTACAAAAGACGGATTTGTATCTGCATTTAAACCGGTTCGCCCACTGCCTCAGCCAGATGGATGGTTTGAAACAGTCTGGAATGATTACCGTAGGCGTATGGCACAAATATTTGAGGGAGATCGGTAATCTTTAACGGCAACGAGGAGGAAATTCCATGTTTAAAACAGGTCTGGTATCGGTGTCTTTTCGTCAGGAATCGCCGGAAACGATTGTGAAAGCAACTGCGGATGCTGCATTGGAAGGTGTAGAGTGGGGCGGCGATATCCATGTTCCGATGGGCGACATTACCACAGCACGGCGCATTGGAGAGTTAACACGCAGCGCCGGACTAATCGTCATGGGCTATGGTTCTTATTATCGGCTCTCGGGCAAACAAAACGATCAATCTGAGATCACCGCTCTGCTGGAAACGGCCGCGGCGTTAGAAACGTCTGTTATACGTATCTGGGCAGGCAGTAACGGTTCGGCTGCTACACCCGCTTGTGAACGTGAGGCAATGGCACAGGAAGCTTCCATGTTGTCGGAGATAGCCGACAATTACCGTATTGACATTGCGCTTGAATGTCATAACAAAACGTTGACTGACGACTGGAAGTCTACTCTGGATTTCATAAAGTCTGTACATCATCCTCGTTTAAAGATGTACTGGCAGCCCAACCAACATCGGGACGAAGCATATAATTACGAGGCTGCCTTGCAATTGGCACCTTACACAGTCAATCTGCATGTGTTCCACTGGGATGCACATAACAAATACCCTTTGGCACAGGGTAAAGCCGTTTGGAAGAATTATCTAAATTATTTTAGCAAAAACAATGCCGGGCTGCTGCTTGAATTTATGCACGACGGTCAGTTGGAATCTCTGCCTGAAACGGCAGCAACCCTGCGATCTTGGATTAAAAAGTGAGAAGTTTGAAGGAGCTGAATAGATTGAACACATTTCCTGCCAAAGATTATGCCGCGCTCCTGGCCGATTGGGTACGCCACTCACAGCGGCATTTGTATGTCTGCCGCGAAGATTCGTCTTTAATTTGTTATGGAGCAGGTGAACACGGTCATTGGGGGGTACATACACATCAAAAGGCGATGGCCGCTTTTGCTGTTGCTGCTGCCGATCCGTCTATTGATTGGTGGGTATATAACCTAAAAAGAGACGATGTGTATGCACAGGCTTTGTCTATGCTTCGATACACATTGCGTACACATCTTTCCGGTGACTTTTTATGTGCTGATGGCGGACAGTGGGGGCACAACTGGATTTACGCACTTGGTATAGAGCGAATGATGCACGGGGTACAGGCACTGGATGAAAGGTTGACCGATAATGACCGTATAATGCTGCGCCGCGTGCTTCTGTCGGAATGTGACTGGCTGCTGGAAGAATATCCCGTAAAAGCTGGATTAATAGATAATAACAAGCCGGAGAGCAATATTTGGAATGGTGCAATTCTGTATCGCACAGCCATATTATATCCCGAACATGACAGAGCATCTGAGTACAGAGCAAAAGCCGCAAAGTTCTTTGTCAACGGCATATCCATTCCTTCTGACGAACAAAGCGGTGTTTATTATGACGGACATTCTGTACGTGATCTTTTTGTAGGTGCAAACTTTTTTGATTCTTACGCCTTGAACCACCATAAATATCTCAATGTAGGATATATGGTCATATGCCTTTCCAACATTGCCATGCTTCATTTTACATGCCGCTGTGCGGGTGAAGCAGCACCGCCTGCCATATATCACCATGCCAAGGAGCTATGGAAGCTGGTTCGCTCTTTGACCTACGAAGACGGCCGCCTTCTGCGGATCGGCGGAGATACACGTGTTAGATATTGTTATTGCCAAGACTACCTACTGCCGGTATGGGCAATGGTGGAAGATTGGTTGGGCGAAGACTGTAGTAAACTGGAGCGCGGGTGGCTGGAACAACTGCAACAAGAGACGAAAGTCAACGGAGACGGTTCTTTCTTGTCCGAACGTTGCGGTTGTCTGGAGGGGCGGTCACCGGTATATTATACACGGCTGGAATCTGACCGTGCCGCAGCAATATCTATGGCACTTTATTGGTATCGCGTAATCATTCCCCAGAATCGGTGTAACTTCCCGTCTGAAATATATTCATCTTGGCGTGATGAATATCACGGCGCAGTGTATGTGGGCGGAACGAAGCGCCTGGCATCTTTTGTTTGGCATTCCAGCCAAAAACCGCAAGGGCTTTGTCTGCCCCCGGATGATAGCACCATGGCAGAATGGCGAAACAATCTTGCCGGACGGATAGAGGGTATAGGATCAGAGAATGTTGAACAGATTAAACATCATCAAACACATACGTTTGATGGGGGATTTTTAACATATGGTCATTCGAAAATTAAAACTGATAAATTTCTGGCCGAAGGGCAGCAAAAGGAAACCATAGGTACGAAATGGCTGGCATTTGCAGCCCTACCTGATGATTCAACGGTTTTATGTCTGCAATATGCAATAGCAGATAACCGTAGCTTTTTGCGGTCTGTTCGCGGCATTAACTGGAACGTTCCAAATGATTTATTTAACGGCTGGCAGCGACGGTACGTTTCCCGGTCAGGAAATATGACTCTTCGCGGAGGCAAATTAAAAGAGTCCGAAACAATTTCTGTTGGCAATTGGATTAATGCAGATGACCGTGTCGGATTGGTATCGCTTACACCACTAACCATTATGCGTCCGAAGGAGCGGCAGATAGGCATTAAGTCTCACCCGCATACCGGGACACTCTACTGTGATGAGGTGGTGTCGCCCTGTGTGACACATAGCCATTGGGTTGACCGAGGGGATATACTTATTAACACAGGTTTTGCTATGCACACCGGATCGTCAAAATACACGGCCGATTTATCAAAAACAGTCCGGGAATGGTCAGGAATTTCCAATAATGAGGTTATTTCAGTCTGTGCAAAAGGTGCAGATGGTATCGAGTATGCCTTGATTATGTCTGTTTCCGAGCATCCGATAACCATGCCTAATAATATCCGGTTTATTGGCGATGAGATACAGGTTTTAAATAGGGGTGAAGCCGCATTAGTGCGTATGAATTAAGCCTTAGGGTAGGCATTATTAATCTGATTGAAAGCAGAAACAGTGAACTGATTCACAGGGAGAAAATTTAAATCTTATTATTAAATGTCTCATTGAAATAACGAAAATAGAAATGATAAAAGCCACGACAGGAATCTTGTCGTGGCTTTTATAAGTATGCTTATTATTTTTCTTCGTTCCAGCTATACATTTTACGCAGTTCTTTACCCACGGATTCAAGCTGATGAGAGGCCTCGATACGTCTGCAAGCATTGAAATGTGAGCGTCCGACCTGATTTTCGTTTATCCACTTGGAAGCAAAGGTGCCATCTTGAATTTCTGTAAGAATCTTCTTCATTTCCTTCTTGGTTTCGTCTGTTACAAGGCGGTTACCGGTCTCATAGTCACCGTACTCCGCTGTGTCGGAAATTGAATAACGCATCATCGAGAAGCCGCCCTTGTAGATTAGGTCAACGATCAATTTCATCTCATGAATGCACTCGAAATATGCATTTTCGGGAGCATAACCTGCATCAATCAGTGTTTCAAATCCGGCTTTCATCAAAGCAGTAACGCCACCGCAGAGGACAGCTTGCTCACCAAACAGGTCTGTTTCGGTTTCATCCTTAAAGGTTGTTTCAAGAACGCCTGCACGCGCTCCGCCGATTCCCGCAGCATAAGCCAGCGCAATATCAAGTGCTCGACCGGTGGCGTCCTGGTGAATGGCCACGAGACAGGGAACTCCCTTGCCTTCCACATACTCACTGCGAACTGTATGGCCGGGACCTTTCGGCGCAATCATAAATACGTCAATATCGGCGGGCGGTTGAATCTGTCCGAAATGAATGTTAAAGCCATGTGCAAAAGCGAGAGCTTTTCCTGCTGTGAGATTGGGAGCGATATCGTTTTTGTACATGTCCGCTTGGCGTTCGTCATTGATTAAAATCATGATTACATCAGCAGCTTTGGTTGCATCCGAAGTTGTCATGACTTTGAGTCCTGCCTGCTCTGCTTTGCCCCAGCTTTTGGATCCGTTATAGAGACCCACGATTACATCTACACCGCTCTCATGAAGATTAAGAGCGTGTGCGTGCCCCTGAGATCCATACCCAATAACGGCAACAGTTTTGCCTTTGAGAACACCGAGGTTACAGTCACTTTGATAATAAATTTTAGCCATGGTAATTACCTCCTTGCCGTTTTCGCGGCAAATATATTAATGCGAAATTGAAAAGAGGATTCGCACAATCCGTTAGATTAGTGTGGCCGCTTTGACAGTCTGGTGCAATTCGGACCTTTTTCGAGCGCGATGATACCTGTTCGGACAATTTCCTTGATTCCATATGGCCGGAGCAGTGTCTCAAGTGTTTCGGTGCGATCGGTTGTATCCGAAAATTCCAGTGTCAGAGTCGATCTTGTTACATCAACAATGCGCGCACCCATTAATTCTGATATTCTCATGATATCCTCACGCTTTCCGGTTCCGGCTGACACTTTAATTAATGAAAGGGTTCTAGCGATTTTTTCAGACGGGGCGAGCGTTTTAACCTTTATGACCGGAATCAACTTATTTAGTTGTTTTTCAAGCTGTTCAACAATATATTCGTCACCGTCTACAACAATTGTCATACGGGATACCGAAGGGTCTTCGGTAATGCCTACCGCGAGTGAATCGATATTAAATCCGCGTCTTGAAAACAATCCCGAAACCTTGGACAAAACACCGGCATGATTTTCTACCAGTACAGAAATAGTATATTTCAAGCGGCATTCCTCCTTAACGTGATGGGTAATCGGGACTTACATTGCACACCAATAAATAGGGGAGATCATTCTCAAGCATTTCATCAATCGCCGACTCAGCTTCTTGGTTGGATGAGATAGAACGTGCGGCAATACCATATGCTTTTGCAATCGATACAAAATCAGGACTCCCGTCAAGACATATCGCAGAATGGCGGCAACCAAAATGATTATCCTGTAGTTCTCTGACCATGCCGAGACAGGTGTTGCGCATAATCACGATTTTAACTCCGATTTTTTCCTGACAAATTGTACCGAGTTCCATCATACTCATCTGAAAGGAACCGTCCCCGCATACCGCACATACTTGAAGCGATGGAGACGCATGTTTTGCACCAACGGCGCAGGGAATAGAATAACCCATAGTTCCCATGCCGCCTGATGTAAGAAAGCGGCCGTCACGTACAATCCAATTATTTGCAGACCAGATCTGATTTTGTCCCACGTCAGCGCAAATGATTGCATTCGGCTGCATTCTTTCTGAAAGCGTTCTCATAAAACTTTTGGGTTCTATAAAACCTTTGATGGGCTGGACTTGAACTTGAGCATACCGCATCTTACGGTTTGTAACCTGTTGAACCCAATCCTGAGGAGCTTTCCAGTCACAGTTTTCTGCCAATTCTGAAAGGACAAGTCTCAGATCACCTACGATCGGTATGTGCGCAGGCATATTTTTGCCGATTTCGGCTGGATCAATATCAATATGAATAACAACTGCACGCTCCGCCACCTGTCCGGGAGATGCGACTGCACGGTCGCCTACGCGGGCTCCTGCGAGGATTACGAGATCGGCGTCGCGGATCGCTTTGTTTGCAGGGACGCAGCCATGGCTGCCCAACATCCCCATATTCAGCGGGTGTTCGGTGGGGAGAGAGCCAATTCCCATCATGGTGCAGATAACAGGAATGCCGCACCGGTCAACAAACACACGGAGTTCTTTAAGGGCATTGGCTGAAAATACACCGCCGCCGGCACAAAGAACAGGTCGTTCGCTTTCCTTTAGGGCTTCTATAACCTTTTTAATCTGCAGAGAGTGCCCCTGTGAACGCGGCTTGTAGCCGATAATGTTGACCGGAGTACTGTAATCAAATGCCGGAATACTGGTTTTCTGCATATCGATTGGTACATCAATCAGTACAGGTCCGGGACGGCCGGTTGAAGCAATATGAAAAGCTTCCTTAAAAATGCGCGGTATATCGGACGCATTCTTTACCAGATAAGAGTGTTTGGTAAAGGGCTCGGCTGCACCTGTTATATCGGCCTCCTGAAATACATCACGGCCAAGAAGATCGCTGCGAACCTGACCCGTAATCACAACCATTGGAATTGAATCCATGTACGCCGAAGCAATACCTGTAAGAAGGTTTGTCGCACCGGGACCAGATGTTGCAATACAGACGCCGGGTATACCGGAAATCCGTGCATAGCCACTTGCTGCATGCGCCGCATTCTGTTCGGTACGCACTAGTATATGGTGAATACTGCTATCAATCAAAGCATCATAAAAAGGGCAGATAGCAGCGCCGGGGTAGCCGAACGCCACCCGCACTCCTTCCTTCTCTAGACATTTCACCATGGCCAAGGCTCCGGTCATCATTTCAATCCTCTCTGTTAACGTGGGGATATACTCCGTAGAATAGTTAGCGATATACCGGTGTGTGGTGGCATATCGGCTTCCACAATATTCAACAATATATAAGTATTCATTGTTTATTCTGATTTTTTATTATAACTTTATTTAATTAGCAAGTCAATACATTTTGTAGGCTATATTGAATGCCTGAATGCCGCAAGCCATAATGAATGGTTTCACATTTTAAAAAAGCCGGAGCAAGTCCGCCCCGGCTTAGTGCAACAAACAATACTATCTGTATCTACTATTGTTATCCATAATTATGTCATGGTCCATGATCAAGTTCTCTCTATTGTTTCTGTTGCGTTTGTGTCTATTGGAATACATATAATCCTGAACCTTATCCAGCATCTCACCAAAACGCTGGAAGTGAACTATTTCGCGCTCACGTAAGAATGAAAGTGCCTGATTGACGCCATGATCATCTGACAACTGAATTAGGTGCTCATAGGTCGCGCGAGCCTTTTGTTCCGCTGCCATATCTTCATGTAGATCTGCTATAGGGTCGGATTTGGCATTAAAATATGTGGCTGTAAATGGCATGCCAGCAGCGTTGTGGGGGAATGGATTCCTTCCGTGATCTGCAAAGTGTGCAGCATAAGGCGAATTCTTAATTTTTTCGATTGGTGCGTGTTCAACCAACTTCCAGACGATCGTAGCTATCATTTCCCAGTGGCTGAGTTCTTCCGTGCCTATATCTGTAAGTAGCGCGCGGGCTTCCGGCAGGGGCATATAATAACGCTGTGTTAAATAACGCATGCCTGCTGCCATTTCACCATCTGCACCGCCGAGCTGTTCCAATATTAATTCAGCAAGAGCAGGGTTTGTTGAATCTACCCTTATTGGAAATTCTAAGGTTTTCTGATATAAAAACATCTTTTTATCCTCCCCTCACATATCCCATGGCCATGGTTCATTTACCCATTGCCATGGAAATCTGCTTTTTCCATATCCGAAATTCACAAGTGGTCCGTATTTTTCAATATACATTTTTTTTGCCGCCTCAAATTGTTCTAATAGCTTGTGATAATCCTGTAAAGCCTGTTCACTATCGGGGTGCGTGTCTAGAAATAAGTTTAACTCCACAATGGCAAATTGAAGTGCCATTAATTTTTCTAAATCGTCATTGTATCTGTTTGTCATAAATTGTCCCACCTTTTCCAGGTTCATACGGTTGGTAAAGTGCAGGGAATAATGTGCCTTTTTTCAGAGCTTCGGCAATAGGAAATGTTTCGCCATATTCTTGAAAAGGTATGATAGCGATGGCCAGTTGAGGCCAATGGTTGCTAGGTTGATTCATTATATAAACTCCTTTCTTGGGTTTCAGTTCATTATATGTATCAACGAGACAAGGTGTCCAAGTTATTTCATACAAGACATTTCATTTTATTGAATTGGAGTTAACGGCTACAAAAAAACGAGACAGAAATTACTTCTGCCTCGCGAAATATAAAAACTAGTTAAAATCTTATCATTTTCTGCGGTTCTTGTCATATTTGCATAGCTTATCAATAGCGCTGTTTTCTCCTATAACAACCAGGATATCACCGTCGTGGATTATATCATCACTGCCGGGGGATACCTGCAGATTTTTACCGGAGCGTATTGCAACTACATTGACTCCGTGTTTGCTTCGAATATTATTTTCTTTTAAGGTACGACCGATCCAATCCTCAGGCGTGTTAATTTCCATCAAACTGTGGCGTGAGGATAGCTCCATATAGTCTATAATATTGTTTCCCGCAAGGTTTCGTGCGATACGGGCTCCCATATCCTTTTCAGGCATAATAACCTTGTCAGCACCGATTCGATCAAGAATCTTGGCATGTGCATCACCGCTGGACTGCGCAACAACAAATTTTGCACCGTGATCCTTTAGCGAAATTGTTGTAAGACAGCTGATTTCAATATTCTTTATACTCAATACGACTACATCGAAATTTCTAAGTCCTAAAGAATCTATAGCTTCGCTGTCGAGCAGGTCTGCCTGTACAGCATGTGTAATCTGCGGGGCAATTTCTGCAACCTTTTCCTCACTTTTGTCAACACCCATCACCTCAACACCCAATTGTTCAAGCGAACATGCAACGCTTAT
>DHOG01000172.1:14947-18733 GCA_002410715.1 Ruminococcaceae bacterium UBA5396
AAGCGAACATGCAACGCTTATACCAAAGCGGCCAAGACCCAAAACTGCAATTTGTTTCATTAAAACCAATTCCTTCCGTGAAATTCGTATTGAGCAATCAACCTATTATCAAACGTTCCTCCGGATAGTGTAGTGTGTCCTGTTTGGGTGTAGCACCGGAAATCGCCATTGACAGAGTGAACGGTCCCAAACGGCCAGCAAACATTGTAATTATGATAAGTATTTTTGAAATCCAGTTTAATCCGCTCGTAATTCCGGTTGACAAACCAACCGTACCAAAAGCCGAAACCACTTCAAATAGAATTTGACCAAGAGTCTCATTGCCGCCGGTCATATTTTCGACTGCACTGATTACAACCGTGTCCACTAAAACGAGGCACAGGGCAATTGATAAAATTGTTGTTGCTTTTCGTATAATTTGATCGCTAATGCGCCTTCTAAATATGTTGGTGTCTTGCTTGCCGCGTACCATACTCACAAGCGATAAAATAACAATGAAAAAAGTGGTTGTTTTAATGCCGCCGCCTGTCGAAGCCGGAGAAGCGCCAATGAACATGTATATAATTCCAATCAGTGACCCAGCGGGGGTAAGATTATTTTGAGGGATTGTTTCAAAGCCGGCGGTTCTAAGTGTAACCGACTGAAAGCAGGAGGCCATAATTTTTGTCGGCGCATTCAGTTCACCAATAGTTTTTGGATTGTTCCATTCAAACATGGCAGTCAATATCGCGCCTGTGATGAACAGTGTGCCGGACATAATTAAAACCAACTTGCTGTGCAGCATCATTCTTTTAAAGCTTCTTTTATGAATAAAATCTATAAAAACAGGGAATCCGATACCTCCAAGCGTAATCAGCAGCATAACTGTAATGTTAACAATGGGATCTGAAACATATTCCCTTAATGAGGAGTAATTGCCTAGCGCATCAAACCCTGCATTGCAAAAAGATGATATTGCTAGAAATACCGAGTGATAGATTCCTTTTCCCAAACCGAATTTTGGAATCATTCGTATTGCGAAAAATACTGCTCCTACCGCCTCAGTTGTAAAGGTAATGATTACTGCATTGCGGACAAGCCTGACAACACCATGAATGGAATCCAGATTGTATGCTTCCTGAATCACCAGTCGTTCACGAAGGGAAATTCGCTTACCCAACATGATAAAAAAAAGGGAAGCCATCGTCATAAATCCGAGTCCGCCGATTTGTATTAGAGTAATTATTACGATCTGTCCGAATACTGTAAAAACCTGTCCGGTATTTTCGACAATCAGTCCGGTGACACAAACAGCTGAAGTTGATGTAAATAAAGAATCAAGTAAACTTAGTTTACCGGGGCTGGTCGTAGCGAACGGAAGTGATAGCAGTATTGTGCCAGTTAATATCACCAACAGAAACCCGATTACAAGTGTCTGACTCGGTTTTATCCGTTTTATCAGTTTCAGCAGATGATTTACAAATCTTTGCATCAAATTATCCTCCGCAAAATCTCTGTAGAATATTGGAATTATAGCACTTGCTAATTCCCAATTCAAGTATATCCAATAGGAATATTCAAGAATTATTTTCAACTTCAAAGCTATAAAATTGTAATGAATGCCGTATGATTTTTTATTTGTATTCCTTGCATAGATATGGTATGTTATATTGTATAAACTAGCTTGATATAAGGGGCAGGGAGGGCTTACTATGAATAGATCAAAGGAATGGCACATAGAGACAAAATGTATTCAAGAGGGCTGGAAGCCAACGAATGGTCAACCGCGCGTGCTTCCGATCGTCCAGAGCACTACATTTAAATATGACAGCGCCGATACTTTAGGAGATTTATTTGATTTAAAAATAGGCGGCGATTTTTACACCCGTCTATCAAATCCCACCACGAATGCTGTAGAAGCAAAAATCGCAGCGCTTGAAGGTGGTGTAGGTGCTCTTATGACTTCTGCAGGGCAGGCTGCATCTTTAATGTCTGTTATTAATATAACGCACAGTGGCGACCATATTATCAGTTCTGTAAGTATATATGGGGGCACATTTAATCTTTTTGATAAAACACTGCGTGAAATGGGGATTGACGTTACTTTTGTAAGTGCCGACGCGGATGAGGATGAATTAGACGCAGTATTTCAGCCGAATACAAAACTGGTTTTTGGAGAGACACTTTCGAATCCGGGATTAAACGTTTTGGATATTGAAAAGTTTGCAAATGTCGCCCATAGACACGGGGTTCCGCTAATTGTGGACAACACTTTTCCGACGCCCGTGAACTGCAGGCCATTTGAATTTGGCGCAGATATTGTTGTACATTCCACTTCAAAATATCTTGACGGTCATGCGACCGCACTCGGTGGTGTCATTGTTGACAGCGGCGGTTTTGACTGGGCTGCATCTGATAAGTTCCCCGGGCTTACCACTCCGGATGAAACATACCACGGTTTAACTTATACCCAATCTTTCGGCACAGCGGCCTATATTACGAAATGCCGCACACACCTGATGCGTGATATCGGTGCTACACCCAGTCCGATGAATGCGTTTTACCTCAGTCAGGGAATTGATACGCTTCACCTACGTATGGAGCGCCATTGTTCGAATGCTCAAAAAGTGGCCGAGTTTCTGGAAAATGATGATAGAATCGCTTGGGTGAACTATCCCGGACTCAAAAGCAGCAAATATTATGCATTGGCTCAAAAGTATATGCCGAATGGCACCTCGGGCGTAATATCTTTTGGTATCAAAGGAGGCAGGGGGGCTGCCTGCCGTTTTATGGAGAAGCTTGAGCTTGCTGCTATTGCGATTCATGTTGCAGATCTGAGAACCAGTGTACTGCATCCTGCGAGTACGACACACAGGCAGATGAGTGATGCGCAGCTGGCTGTTGCAGGCATTTCACCAGATCTGATTCGCTTTTCGGTGGGCATCGAGCATCCGAATGATATAATTGCAGATATTGACCAAGCACTGAACGCTCTGTAATACCCTTCACGGTTCTCCTCGTTCGACAAAAATATATTGATACATTGTCCTATTCATGTTAAAATAATAAAAAAGGCGCTTGTTTAACAGTGCCGGAGGAGGCAGTGTATGGAAAACAGACTTCAGGAGATTCGTTCACGAAGCAACAGGAATGTTAAAATTGGACTTATTCCGGGACATTTTGCAACCAACCATTCACATGTCAACTATTATATCGATTTAACCAGTATCAAAAGCCGTCACAAAATGGCGAAAGCTGTAGCTGAAGAGCTCGCAAATAAATATCTTACATCTACGCCCATTGATACGATTATTTGTTTGGAGGGCACGGAGATGATCGGTGCTTTTCTTGCTGACTTTTTGGCTCAGTCCGGTTCAATGATTATGAACAGCGGAAATGATATTGTGGTTTTGACACCTGAACTAAATGTCAACAATCAGATGATATTCAGGGATAATACGCAAAAAATGGTTTGGGGTAAAAACATACTCTTGCTGATTTCGTCTGTTTCAACCGGTAAAACGATATCCCGTTCAATTGACTGCCTTCGTTATTACAGCGGAAAGCTTGTCGGTATTTCAGCCGTCTTCAGTGCAATCCGTGAATCAAACGGTCTTTCTGTTAATGCAATTTTTACGGAAGAGGATATACCCCATTACCATACCATGCCTTCGATGGAATGTTCGATGTGCAAAAACAAACAGAAGATTGATGCTATTGTAAACAGCTATGGTTACTCAAGAATTTAAATTTTTATACATTAAATACTTTTTAGTTTTAACTTTTTACAATAAATTTTTACAGATA
>DHOG01000189.1 GCA_002410715.1 Ruminococcaceae bacterium UBA5396
GCGAAGTTGCGGTAGACAACTTCGCGATATATTATACCACAGGTGTTGAATTATGTAAATTATTTACTCTGTATTTATCTGCAAGTTTCTGATGCAGCGGCAGCTTTTAAATGGCTGGAGGGAAAGAGTAAATAACGTGGCGTAACATTACTTAAAAACGACAAAACGAAAAGCTTGTAACCTACCGCGACTATGGTTACAGGCTTTTCGTTTGTTTTTGTATAATTCTTTCTATTTTTATCCATATTCTTCTTGACAAACCTAGTGAAAGCAGTATACTTTTTATTATTGCAACTCGTTCTTATTAAGGCTTGGAGGTTGATTGTAAATGACATATGGCTACAACGAAAGGCTTGGAATCGTAGCAGGAATTATGCTGCTGCTGGTTTTCGCAGCTGTGCTGATAACCGTCCTGTCAGGCATATCCCACCAAGATGAGAAAAGGGTGCAGATTGTTGCTTCGTTTCTGCCTGTATATAACGCGGCGATTCAGGTTACAGACGGCGTAGAAGGGGTCGAAGTGAAAAATCTGGTCCCGCCACAGAACGGTTGTCTGCATGATTACCAGCTTACGCCTGAAAATGTGATTGCCCTCTCAAAAGCCGATGCACTTATAATAAACGGAGCGGGCGCCGAAAGCTTTCTGGGTGATCTGCATTCCCAATATGCCGATTTGAAGGTGATTGACACCTCCGAAGGAATCGCGTTGCTTGAAGGAATTCACCATCATCATCATGAAGATGAAGAAGAGGAACATGAGGAAATCATAAATGAGCACATCTGGACAGGCCCCTCCAATTATATAAAACAGATTGAAAATCTTCGCGACCAGCTGATACGCCTAGATCCAGTACATGCCCATCAATACCGCGCAAATGCTGAGAATTATATTGCCGAAATTGAGACGGTGAAAGCCGAGCTTGCCGAGGCGGCATCCTCTCTCCCCACAAAGAACTGTATTATTTTCCATGACTCCCTTGCTTATTTTGCAAGGGAACTGGGCTTTAACATTCTCGCCTCCCTATCGACCGGCGAAGAATCGGTGCTTTCCGCCTCCGAGCTTGCCGAGGCTGTAAAAACGGCAGCGCTTGCCGACAAAATTCTTCTAATTTATGACGACCAGTATCATACCGAATATGCCTCTGTCGCACAGGAAGCGTCATTCAGCAGGACGCTGAGACTCAACATGGCGGTAGCAAGCAGCACCCAAGGAACGGATGACGTATGGCTGGATGCAATGCGGGCAAATATCCAGATTTTAAAGGATACCGACGGTGATTAATATATGGCTGTTTCCAATGAGTAATCTGCCCAATTTTACCTGAAAGGATGAGAAAATGGCCTCCTGTGGTATGCACTGCCTGAAAATACAGCATATCTCTGTTACGATCGGAGAAAATGTTCTGCTTCGCGATATTAATATGCACGCCCACTGTGGAGAATTGACGGCTGTAATCGGTCGCAACGGCGCCGGGAAATCCACGCTGCTGAAAGCCATACTGGGGGAAATTACCCATGCGGGAAAGGTCGAGTTCAGCGGTCACGACGGCGTTCCGGTGAAAAGACTGCGAATTGGCTATGTGCCGCAGTCTCTCTCGGTGGATTCCGGCACTCCCGCAACCGTATATGATATGCTCGTCTCATTTACATCCAGCTATCCTGTTTTCCTGCCCCGCCGCCCCAAAACCGTAAGGATGCTGCGTGAGCATCTCGCTTCCTTCAATGCAGCCCCGCTTCTAAACAAAAAGCTGGGGCAGCTTTCGGGCGGTGAGCTACAGCGGGTACTGCTTGCCGCGGCGACGTTGCCCAAGCCTGATCTTCTGTTGTTGGACGAGCCTGTTTCCGGCGTCGATCATGCAGGTCTCCAGCTTTTTTACCGGATTCTGGGCAACCTGAAGGAAACCTGCGACATGGCAATCGTTCTTGTGTCGCACGATCTTGATTTTGTACGGCGGTATGCTGATCATGTTCTTCTGCTGGATCGGGGAGTTCAAACGCTGGGCACCCCAAATCAAGTGTTCGCCAGTGAAACATTCCGAAGGGCATTCCCTGCCGAGTAGAGGCGCACCTATGTGTGCGCCCGGTTTATGGCGTGAATAGTAGAAGAATATCTCCCTCAGTCGCCTGCGGGCGACAGCTCCCTCTAAGAGGGAGCTGGGATAAGCCTCCTTATGAGATAAACCTCCCTCTGTGAGGGAGGTGGAGTGACGGAGGGAGTATTAAGGGAAATGACATTTTGGCAAGACTAGAACCCTTGCAAACGAAAGGACATAAATTACTATGAACGAATTGCTGACCGGCTGGTGGCAATATGAATTTATGCGAAATGCCTTCCTGGCTGTTGTTTTGATTATGCCCCTGTTTACAATGCTCGGCACAATGGTAGTAAGTAACGGCATGGCATTTTTTTCGGATGCGCTGGGTCACTCTTCTCTGACCGGCGTAGGTGTCGGAATCATACTGGGTATGTCTGAATACAGGCCGACAATGATTGCGTTTGCTATCGTATTTGCTCTTATGATGAACCGAATCCGCAATTCGCGCTTGACCTCCACCGATACGGTGATTGGCGTATTCTCGTCATGCGGTGTAGCGCTTGGTCTTGTGCTTCTTTCACGTGGCGGCAGCTTCTCCAGATACCAGAGTCTGCTGATCGGTGACATTCTCAGTATAACAAAAGGGGAAATTGTTGTTTTAGCCATTACCCTGGTTGTGGTATTTGCGCTATGGCTGATTTGCTTTAATAGCTTCAATGCCATCAGCATCAATCCCTCTCTTGCAAAAACCAAGGGAATTCCTGTCCGCCTGCTTGACGATTTGCTTGTTGTAATTATAGCCGTGGTTGTCATGATGGCAATTCATTGGGTGGGACTGCTGCTCATCAACGCAATGCTGATCCTTCCTGCGGCGGCTGCCCGTCAAGTTGCTCGCAGTACACGCAGCTACCTAATTCTAACACTGATATTTGGTCTTTTTTCCGGTCTGCTTGGACTGTGGTTCTCGTTTCTGAATTCCTTTGCTGCAACAGGCCCGATGATTGTTTTGATTGCAGGTATTCTTTTCTTTGCAACCTTTACACTTCGGGACAGCAAGCAATGAATTCATATTAGATTGCAGTATCATCATAGAATTTATAAGACTCGAAACCAAAAATTGGGATAATGCCAACCATAATTCTCCGACTGTTCCCGAATTTTCCGTAATATGTTTGTACATTTAGGAAAAAATAAAACCAAAACGATGAAATGGGGCATTATTATGGCAACAAAACGCGGACTTGGAAGGCGGCCGCTTGTGCGATTGATCAGCTTCACAGTCGCTCTGATCGTTGCGCTAACAGCAACTTCAGTCACATCATATGTAATGGCAAAAGACTACCGCAGATCGATTGAGTACACATTCCAGCGTGCTTTAAGCGAATTGACAGAATATGTGAATGATCTGAATGTCACGCTAAACAAAGGGCAGTATGCCACAACGCCCAAACAGCTTCAGGGGATTTCCACAAAGCTCTGGCAGGACGCAGGATATGCTAAGTCCTCTTTGGCGCATCTTCCGGTCAACGAAGGCGAAATCAGCGCGACAAGTAAGTTCCTGTCGCAGGTAGGCAACTTCTGCCTGACACTGGCGGACCGTGTCTCAGAGGGTGACAGCATTACAGATGCAGATTTGGAAACGCTGGACAAGCTTTCGGATTATGCTTCGCAGGTTTCGGAACAGCTTAGACAGATGGTAAGCGATCTTGAAAGCGGAAGGTTGAAGCTGGGCGAGGTTAAAACGGAGTTTAAAAAAGAAGGGGAAGAAAAAGACACAATCACGGTTGACAGCGGTTTCAAAGAGATTGAGGAAAGCTTTACCGATTATCCCACAATGATTTACGACGGGCCGTTCTCGGATCATATCCTGCAGCAGCAACCCAAATTTATCAAAGGCAAAGGACAGGTGTCGGTAGATAAAGCCCTCCAAATTGCAAAAGAGGCAACCGATATTGCAACGCTGAAGCATGCCGGCGATACAAACGGTAACTTGCCGGCTTATGATTTCACATCAGAGACCACGCGGATTTCGGTAACAAAAGCCGGCGGTGTGGTGGAATATTTCCTTGACTCACGACCGGTAGGCGAACCTACCCTTTCAAACGGGGATGCCATAAAGCGGGCAGAAAAAGCTCTTGCGGACATGGGATTCAACCAGTTTAAGTATCGATATTATGCTTTGAATAGCGGCGTATTGACTGTAAATTTTGCAGCAACCCAGAACGGTGTTATTTTGTATCCCGACCTAATAAAGGTTGGAATTGCTCTGGATGACGGCAGTGTTGTCTCCTATGATGCAAAGGGGTATATCATGAACCACACCACCCGCGAATTTACGATGGCTAAGGTCTCCGAACAGGAGGCACGTGGAATCCTAAGCAAAAGGCTTACGGTAAAATCCCATGCGATGGCGTTGGTTCCCTCAGACAGCCTTTCCGAAACCTTGTGCCACGAATTCCTTTGTGTTGGGGAAAATGATGAACAGGTTCTTGCTTATGTAAATGTGGAAACAGGAATGGAAGAACAGATATTGATTATAATAGAGGATGAGATGGGCGTTCTTGCAATGTAAGATGTTTTGCAGCACTGCCTATGGAAGAAGCGATTGCGGGCCAACAATTACGGCTCGCCAGGCCACCGACAAAGCCCGCCGAAACGGCGGGCTTTGTGTATAAAAAATCAAAATATTTAGTAGGGCGGATTCCATATCCGCCCGCATGATAGACACCATATTTAATGATGTAGGGGCGGATGGCTGGTATTAGCTTGTATAATCCTCTAAAAGAGAATTCAGCATTTTTTCATCATAGACCTCAATCCCCTGTCTCAGCCGTTGCTGCTCTTCTTCCGGCAGGGACGATATATACACTTCATAAACCTGATCCGGAGTTGTGACAGGAGGAGTAAAAACAGCAAGCTTATCTTCCCATGATCCAATAATAAATAGCGGCACTGCAGTCGCGGAAGTCGTTGTATTTATGCTTGTTGAAGTTGTTGTCTCTTTGGTAGTCAAAGGGGACGCTTCGGAGGTATCCGGTTGATTAAGCCTGCGGCTAAGCGCCCACACACCAACCGCAAGAATAAGTACACCCGCCGCCGCGATAGCGCCGATTGCCCGCCTGTCCATAATTTAACCAACCTTTCCCGCAAGACGGCATGTTATCAACATCATTACATTTATAAACCGTCACGTAATTATACAACATAATTCTAATATCTCTTTTTATTATTTCCATATTTAAGTATATTTATACACGAATATTCCAATTTCAAGGGGAATCTGTTGGATAATATTACAGAATTGACATTTGACAATTCGTCTATTCTGCTATAAGATAATGATGCGTTTTGAATGGGTCAATATTCCTATGGTATGGCTGAATTCCGCTTTTCTGTGATGAAATTTCGAGTTTGTTAATCAATAATATTCGATCATATAGCAAAGGAGGCGGGTGGAAGAATGAGCACCAACCGAAGCCTAAATACAGGACGTGCTGCCGGACAAAAAACAGCACGGTTTGCTTTAAAGGCATTAAAATCTATCCTGAAATGCTTTGTAACCATTTTTCTCATCGGAACGATCACTGCCAGTATCGTGGGATGCGTAATGGTTGCTTATGTTGTCACCAGTTTTAAAAGTTCAGAAAGCATTCCCGATCTCACCAACATCAATCTCAACGAGAGCAGTATCATCTATGTCAAAAATAATAAAGGCGATTTTGTTGAGGAACAGCGCGTTCAGGGCGCAAACAGCATTTGGAAGAGCTTTGAAAAAATTCCCGCCCACATGCAGCACGCTGTAATCGCGATTGAAGACGAACGATTTGAGACGCATTACGGGGTTGACTGGAAGAGAACCGTTTCGGCCTTTGCCAACCTCCTATTTCATTTTTCGGATAATGAATACGGCGGCTCGACCATAACCCAACAGCTAATCAAAAATCTGACTAAGGATAATGAAACCTCCATCACACGTAAGGTGCGCGAGATTTTTCGCGCCATTAAAATGGAGCGCGCCTATGCGTCAAAGGATCAGATCCTGGAAGCCTACCTCAATATCCTGCCCCTTGGAAGGGTTTCAGGCGTCGGCGCGGCAGCCAACTATTATTTTGCTAAGGAAGTTGAGGATCTGAATGCTGCGGAATGTGCGCTGATTGCGGGGATTACACAGAACCCATCGAAATATAATCCTTATCTGCATCCCGACAACGCCAAACAAAGGCAGCGCACAGTTCTTTATCAAATGTACAAACTGGGATACATCAACGACGAAGAATATAAGCAGGCATACAATCAGGAAATCATTCTTAAAAGCAGCATGCAGATTGTTGATGTGCAGGATTATTATAACGACCGTATCACTGAGGATGTCATCAACGGCCTTATGCAAACATATGGATATTCGAAAGAATATGCTACAAATATGTATTATTACGGCGGTCTTAAGATTTATTCTGCCAAGGATCCTGCACAGCAGTCCAAGGTAGAAGAGATTTTTAAAAACGAAAAGAACTTCCCGAAGCATATAAAAGGCGACAAAGAGGATCCGCAGGCGGGAATCGCCATTATTGATTACAACGGCCGTTTGGTAGCCACTGTAGGCGGCAGAGGGGAAAAAACGGCAAACCGTATTTTTAACCGCTCGATTGATTCCACAAGGCAACCCGGGTCGGCAATGAAACCAATCGCAGTCTATGCGCCTGCAATCAAGTATGGTTTGATCACCTACTCAACGAAATTCGCGGATAAAAAAATCACCTTGAAAGACGGTGGCAAATGGCCACAAAACTATGGAAACTATAAATACCCGTCCATGCCAGTTGAGGAAGCACTCCAGCGTTCACTCAACACCGTTCCCGCCCAGATTATGGAGATGCTGACCCCACAGCGTTCGTTTGATTTTGTCACACAGGATCTGCATATCTCTACACTTGTAAAATCTGTCCGCATGAAGGATGGCATTCATACCGACATTGAATTTTCGCCCCTAACACTCGGCGGTCTCACCTATGGCGTAAAGTGCATTGAAATGGCTGCCGCCTTTCAGGTGTTTGGAAACGGCGGATACTATAACCAACCTTACACCTTCTACAGCGTCGAACGCACAAGCGATTACGGCAACGAGGTTCTTCTGCAAAATGAGCCCAAAAATGACCAGGCGCTTGATGAGGATACAGCCTACGTCATGAACCGCCTTCTTCAGAGAGTTGTCAGCGGACCTCACGGTACTGCTACAACTCAAAAAATCAAAAACCTTGAAACCTTCGGCAAAACCGGTACCACCAACGACGATAAAGACTATTATTTTGTAGGCGGTACGCCTTATTATGTGGGAGCCTGCTGGTTCGGTTACGATAACAATCAAGAGATGGTGTCATCCCAAAGGTCGTATGCCAAATCTCTATGGAAAAAATCTATGGATGCGTTGCATTCCGGCCTACCCAAAAAAACATTTGATAAAAAGGGGAATACGGTGGAAAAATACTATGATTACACCACCGGTAAGTTAGCCACAGAAGGTTGCCCCAAAAAAACGCTCGGTGTCTACAAGCCCGAGTTTCTGCCCGGCGTATGCACTGCCCATGGCGGTGGAGGAGATACAGCCGACTCAGAATAAACGAATCCGTTTTATAATAGGAGGTGGTGCAAAATAAATATGCACCACCTCCTATGCTCCTATTTCATCCCAATGTCTTACAATCAAAACATTCCCGAAACATCATCCACAAGGTCTCCAACATTGCGAAGTGCCTTGACAGCATTAATATTAATGTATCGATGTATAGAGGGCTTTTGCTTGAAGCATGCCCTCCGCTCATGCCGCGGGGCACCTTCTTTCTGACGTTAGAAATAAGGCAAAGAACGTCGGGGAGGCGTTTCGATTCGCCTCCC
>DHOG01000210.1:0-243 GCA_002410715.1 Ruminococcaceae bacterium UBA5396
ATGATTGCCTCTTTCATGAGCCTTCCTGCGACGCTGATTAACGGTGCATTTTCGATTGCAGGCGCGTTGCTTATATACGTGCCCCTCAAACAGGCGCTGATACGCGCGCGTCTTGATCATATGCTGGTGAAGTGATTCTAACAGGTAATATAGTCATTTAATATAAACAAGGGTAATACGGAATGGAACCCATTCCATATTACCCTTGTTCTGGTTTTAGTGGTAAGCAACCACTCGGTTATA
>DHOG01000210.1:402-933 GCA_002410715.1 Ruminococcaceae bacterium UBA5396
TAAGGGAAGTAAGAAACTATTAGACAAGGCTCTTTTTGCAGAATGGTAGCGGTCAGAAACAAACAAAGTTATTTATCATACCAATATGTACGATACTTCTGAAACGCCTCGCAGACATATGCAACTTGATCGGGGGCAGTGGGAGGATAGACATCATAAATAAATTCCAGTCCGCCTTCTTTGGATCCGAGCATTTTTACCTCTTCTTCAATCAATTCAAAAATCTCATTTCGTGTTCCATGGGGAGTAATTTTGACTCGGTCAAGATCCAGCCGAATACACACTTTCCCTTTAAGTGCCTTTGCAAGGTTATCGATACCGTTGCATAAATCTTGCGGGTTAATAATATCCATTCCCACTTCAATTAAATCATCCAAAATATCAAGAATATAACCATCGCTATGGATGCATACTTTGACATTGTTCTGCTTACATGGGAGAATTAGTTTTTTGTAGGATGGTATGATATACTTTTGAAACATTTGACGACTGATAATTAAGGAGTTTTCTGCGCCTAGGTCTTCCGGAAGA
>DHOG01000210.1:1098-25421 GCA_002410715.1 Ruminococcaceae bacterium UBA5396
AGATATTATGAATCTTCCGGAAGATTCATAATATCTATGCCAGCCTTGCAATAATTGTTGACGATTTTTAAATTCTCCCGGTCAATTATGTCAATCAGGTCAAACAGTTTCGGTTCTTCGTCAAACATACCAAACATCAGATTTTCAAATCCACAAAGATATTGGAGTCTTAAGAATAAAAAACCATGGACCAGTCCGCCTGATGTGAGGTCCCCCCTGTTTTTTGCGTTCTCAATCTTTAAAAACTCAGATTCCCAGTCTCTTTTTCCCCCTCTATCGAGCCATACATTTGAATCGGGCGGCTGATAGGTGTCAAGCTTGCTCCAATCGTCAAGAGGCGGATTAATGGTACAGCCTTCAATACCATACATCCTGTAATGCCACTGATATCCCCAAGCATCATTTTCCATGATGTCACATGTTCCGTCTCCATACCGGCTGTAGTCGATTTTCCCTGGCTTAAAATTTTGAAAAAAATCCGAATACTTTTCCATAACCGCTTCCATTTCATGCTTATACCGTATCAAAGATGCAAGATTCATATAGATCGATACAGGAATCCATTCCGGATAGTTAAAGGTTACTGTTCTTAAATAGTTTTCACGATTTGTCACAGCGATCCCACCTTTTTGTTTTTGTTATTATACATCCGGAAATATATAGATAATACCATTTAAGAATTATAATATTTTTGTATACATATTTTAGGTTTGCTGATACAATTCAAGTAATAATCAATATGGTAGGGGGCTCGTACCTTGCAGGAAATAAGAGAAGCAATTAATTTCTGTGAAATCTCAATACCAAACATCCAGACCTTATGTTATGTTAATTTTAAAAAGAGTCATTCACCGCTAAAACTTCATACCCATCCGAATCAATTTGAGATCTGTTTTCACGATACTGGCGCACAAACATATATCATAGACGGAAAAGAATACAGAACAAATGGCGGTGACATACTTGTTTCATTCCCAAATGAGACCCATAGTACAGGCTCTTATTGTGAAGAAAAGTCAGCACTTTATTACATAATATTTGAACTTAACCAAAGCATCGAGAGGTTTCTTGAATTTGATGAGACTGAAACCGAATACCTTCTGCAAAGTTTACTGGGAATTAAAAGAAGGCAGTTTCCTGCGAGTATAAGAATCAAAGAAATTCTTAATCGTGTTTTCTCTGTATATAAAAGCAATCATCCGCTTAGAATCGGGAAAATAAGGGCACTAATGACCGAGCTTTTCTGTGAACTAATTGATTGCTCCGGTTGTGAAAAAAGGACTGTGCCAAATGACATACAACGCGTGATCCACTTTTTGAACCAACATCCAGATTTAAATTTTAAACTATGTGAACTAGCTGAAATAGCATGCCTTTCCCTACCGCGATTTAAGCAAAAATTCAAAGAAATTACCGGTTTTCCTCCGATGGAGTATGCAGACAGGCTTAAAATTGAATTAGCCAAGAGATTATTGTCGGATAATAAAAGCACGATAACTGAGATTTCTTATGATCTCGGATTTTCTTCCAGTCAGCATTTTTCGTCAGTCTTTAAAAAATATACCACCTTTACTCCAAGGCAATTCCGAAAGCTGAATTAACATATTAATATTTTGCACGATATCACGAAGAAATATTTATAAATATGTATTTTGTGCAGCATAAATAAACAGGCAGCCGCTAAAGCGACTGCCTGTGATATGGCACAAACGATTCAATGCAAGCCGCCGGTTTTCCGGTGGCTATGGTTTTTATGTCTTAAGCTTAAACATATCTTTAATCTTTAATCTCTGCCCATAGTGGAGAACCGAGGCCGAGTACAGACGTACCGAAACCATGGCAACCAGAATAATGGCTACGAGAAGAAGCACAACCGAAATGCCGATGTCAATCGGGGCAACGTTCTCGTTGAGCAATCGAAACGGCATGATGAACGCCGAGGTAAAGGGAATGTAGGTAACGATACGGCGAATCCCCTGATCGGGCATAAACATAACCATATAGGCTGCATAAAACGAAATCATGCTGATCAGAACCGACGGCATCATGGCAGACTGCAGATCCTCTGCACGGCTGACTGTTGCGCCGCATACCGAATTGATCATGGCGAACAGCGCGTAACCCAGCAGGAAGTAAACAAGAATCAGCAGGGCGGAAGCCGGAGTAAAGGATGATAGGGCGAGGGGTACGCCGGATATGGTGAAATCATCGGGAATTAATAGATTATATCCCAAAGCAGCTGCCAGAATAAAAATGGAGAGCTGTATCAGTCCCAGCGTGCCCATTGCAATGCATTTGCCAAGAAGAATACGGGACGGCTTGGTCGAAACAATCAAGGTTTCCATAACTCTGGATGTTTTTTCGGACGCCACCGACATTGCGACGCCGTAACCGTAGAAGTAGATTGCGAAGAAGATAATCATGGTCAAAACGATACCAAGCGCATAGCCTGTGATATCCATTTTGCTAGCCGGAATCGTAATAGAAGGTATATCTGTCAGGACAAGCTGCGATGTGCTTTCAGTCACACCCGCCTTGGATAAGGCGTCGTCTACGATTACCCGACGTACGGTTTCTTTCATTCTATCCACAGGTACGCCGGTCATAAAGTCCGTAACTGTGAATCGAAGGGTGGGGACCGCTTGACCTTTCAGAATCTCAAGTGCGGCTATCGATTTGTCTGTTTCGATAATTTTTTTGTATTCACCGAGCTTGGCAGGATCGCCCATTGTAAACTCGGTATCCGGGAATTCATCCGCCAACGCATCCAAAGCGCCCGGAACAAGATTGTCGGAGTCGATTACATAACAGGTATGATTTTTCTCGATTTTACCGCCCGAAGCACTTCCGTTTTTATCCGAATCCCCGCTGTCGATGAGAGCCGGGATTGAGCAGGCCGCAAAAATCAGGATAAGTACAATGACAGTGGTTACAATAAAGGTTTTCTTGCGGATGTTATCACGGAGGGTGAAAGCAAAAACAGTCATAACCTCTCTCATACCGCTGCACCCACTTTCTCGATAAATATTTCATGTAAAGACGGTTCTCGAATTTCATATCGTTCGGGATAAATCCCATCGTCAATCAGGTTTTTCAAAAACGATTGAGCAGCCTCGTCACCGTCAATTATAAATTCGCATCCGTCGGCCTGTTTTTCAAGCAGCCTAACTTGGTGTTTATTGGCGAGAGAAATCACCTGATCCAACGTCTCGGATGAACAGCCCAGAGACAGGTTGGTATGTCCGTATCCGGCTTTGATTGAGCGGAGGTTGCCCCCCAGTACGGTGCGCCCTTTGTCCAGAATCACAAGATCACTGCAATATTGTTCTACAGTGTGCATTTGATGGCTGGACATGATGATGGTTTTTTGCTTCTCAACCAACTCACCGATTAGGCTTTTAAATATGTTGGTATTTATGGGATCAAGCCCGCTGAAGGGTTCATCAAGAAAGATTAACGACGGATCATGAATGATGGCTGCAATCAGCTGTATTTTCTGCTGGTTGCCCTTTGAAAGCTTTTCAGCAAGCATTTTACTGTATTCTGTTACACCAAGGCGCTCCAGCCACTGGTTGGCAGCACGGGCTGCATCGGAACGATTCATACCGCGCAGCTGCCCAAAATAAATCAACTGCTCAAGCACACGAACCTTGGGGTATATGCCACGCTCTTCCGGCATATACCCGAATTTCACGGCATTACTGCTGACCGGCTTTCCATCCCAGAGTATTTCGCCCGCATCCTTTTTCATGATTCCGAGGATTATGCGGATGGCGGTGGTTTTACCGGCTCCGTTGGTACCCAGCAGTCCGAACACACCCGGTTGGTCGATTTCAAAGCTGAGGTTGTCAACGGCTTTTTTTTCGCCAAAGGATTTGCTGATATTACTGACAGTCAAGCACAAGCAAAGTCACTCCTTCTATTCACTATTACAATCATTTATTGTAATAATATCACGCCGACGCTTAAATTTCAAATATTTTACAAATAGGAAAATATAAAAAATTATATTGAATCATAAATGTATAAGTGATAAAGTATATTACAGCTTATTCCAATCAGAGAAAAAATTATTTCGAGAAAACTACTTGTATCGCTAAAATGGGAATGCAGAAAGGGGGATTCTTGATGGGAAAAACAGAACAATCAGGATGTAATGAGCTAAGGATTGATTCATTGTTTGAAACCGGCCATACCGTGGCGTGGCCGCTGCTGCAAAATTCCGTATATCCGTGGGAAGTGCTTGCAAAAATTAAGAAGTTTATACAGGCTACAGGAGCAACCCTCAGCAGTGATGAATATGATATTCCCCGGGCGGGCGTCTGGATACATAAAACAGCGGTTGTTGCCTCCACCGCTTTTATCGGAGATGATGTTATTATCGGGGCCGAAGCTGAGATCCGCCACTGTGCCTTTATCCGGGGGAGTGCGATTATCGGCAAAGGCTGCGTTGTGGGAAATTCCACCGAGCTGAAAAATGTAATTTTGTTTGATTTAGTTCAGGTGCCGCATTATAATTACGTGGGTGACTCGATTTTGGGGTACAAGTCTCACATGGGAGCGGGCGCGATTACCTCGAATGTTAAGAGTGACAAAACATTGATTTGTGTTTCCTGTAACGGTGAAAAAATAGAAACCAGGCTGAAGAAGTTTGGCGCCATACTGGGCGACTATGTAGAGGTGGGATGCGGCTCGGTGCTGAATCCCGGTTCGATTATCGGTCCGCATACCAGCATCTATCCGCTGTCATCTGTGCGGGGCTGCATTCCCGCCGGATGCATATACAAACGGCAGGGTGAGATTGCAAAAAGACATGATTGATAAAAAATGTGACGCAAAACTCATGCGTCACATTTTTTATCAATTGGAGCAGCTTACTGCGTAATGATTCTTATTCCTCAATAATTTCACGTATATTATAGACTCGGCTGTATTCCTTTGTTTCCGGATCCTTTACCACCTCGCTTTTGTGGCGATACAATAGCCGGATAATCGGATAAATATTAATCCAAATTTCGTTGTTGCACTCCTTCTGTGATTCATCAAAAACAAGCTGGAGCCCAATATGCAGATGTGCCTGACGTATATTATTTACGTTTTCCTTCAGACTGTAGCCTGTGCGTCCGAGATAGCCGATTACATCGCCCGGATTAACTGCCGAACCCACCTTGAGGGATTTATTATAGGGAAAATCCTTGCGAAGATGGGCATAATAATAATAACGCTTGGTATCATGGCTTCGTATTCCGATACGCCAACCGCCATATTGATTCCAGCCCAGCGCTTCCACGGTTCCGCCTTCTACCGCAATAATGGGCGTCCCAATTGAACCCATCATATCATGACCGAGATGTCTGCGGGTGAACCCATAGGAACGGCTGACACCGAAATCGTCAAAATCGTTATAATAATAACCTTTGGCAAACGGAGAGAATGCTTTGATTCCATATTTTCTCTCCCATTTCTTTCCGATTTGAGTTGCTTGGTCCTGAACCTCAATTTCATAGGTTCCCACAAGACCTGAAAGCGCTGCTGTAAACGATTCATGATAATAGTCGTAATACTTTAGGTTTTCGGTCAGTTCCTCCATGGTTTTGCCCGCTTTTATCTGGTCGGCGACCAGATCCAGATGCCCTGTCTTAAAGCCTTTAAAATTATTGCCGTTCTTGGCGGCAATATAAGCCAGCAGATTAATAAAGCTCATCGGTGTTTCACTGTCATGATATTTTACATCCAGCTTTATGGCATAATCCAGCGCTTCATATGTAACGTTAAAATCCACCCATTTTATCAGATGGTTGTCCTGCTCTATATCCTGCTCTTTTTCGGTTGCATTTACCATATCGGTTCTGACAAAAAACAACAAGCTGCTGCCTGTCAGAAAAAAAATTACAAGCAGAAACACTGCAATCCGAAAAAGTGATTTACGACGAACAAGGATAACCATATAAACACACGCCTTTCAGGTCAAGTCATAGAGTGTCGTTTATATGTTTATGTTTGAAAGACAACTAAAATTCGCTTAAAATATCCAGACATATCAAATACATGTTAAGAATGCCAAAAAGAACGCCAAATTAAGGCGATAATATTTACCTTATCAAAAGTGATTTAAGTTGTGCATGCTATTTGTGAGAACTTAAATGTTCTCAAGGCAGCTTTTAAAAACCCGCCTTTATTTATAAAAAATTAAAGGGGGGGAATGGATGCATCATACCCTCACATCTTTATTTGCCGTAATGATGACCATCACCGCGCCTGTCACGCAGGTTGGTGATATTGCCATTTGCGCCGTAAGTGAGCAGGTGAGCGGCGACCAATTTATGTTCACCGGCCATTGTCCGCGCTTTTCAGGTATAGGGGATGCCAAAGCACAGAAATCCCTGAATGCCCAGATGCATGAAATTGTTCAGGGCGCTCTGTTCCGCACAAAGGCGGCTGCGGCGGTGCTGCCAACCGACGACAGGTCGGAGCAGCGGAAAGCCGAAGGCGTTTTCGGATATGAGGTCAAGCGAAACGGCGGAGGGGTTGTCAGCCTTTTGTTTACCGATACCCTCTATGCAGGGCGAGCCGATACAAAACAGGCCAAAACCGGTTTATCCTTTTATACTGGAAACGGTGAGGTTTTTGATTTGATCGGGTTGTTTATGAACAGTGAAGAGGGGATGGAGCAGATTAATAAAGAGGTATCTCGCCAGCTTTCCGAACGGGGACTTGTTACCGCACTTCAAAAGCAAAATCCCAAAATTGAAGCGGAGCAGCAATTTTATCTGACGAATACCGACTTGGTTCTGATTATACCCGAAACCACATGGTTTAGGCGTGAAATGGGCACAGTAGAATTTATAATTCCATTTGCAAAAATGAATCGCTGCCTGAAAAATCAATTTGCACAGTAATTAAAACCGGCTTTCCGATTGCGGAAAGCCGGTTTATCTTACAACCGAAACCTACCCCAGTAGATTGTGGTTGCGCCACTTGCCCCCTCGAAACCTTATGTGGAAAATCAGACTGCGCACACCCCACTCAATAATCATGGCAATCCATACCCCGGTGATACCAAATGGCAAAATAATGCCTAGGACATAGCCAAGTACGACACGGATTAGCCACATTGTAGTCAGGGCCGCTATCAGTGTAAACCGGGCATCCCCCGCCGCACGAAGAGCGGATGGAGTAATAAAGCTGGCCGGCCATAAAAGCGGTGTCGCTGCCCAGGTGATATAGATGATGATTTTGATTGAAGGAATAATTGTGGGAGAAGGCGAAAAAAGACCGATCAGTGACGGTAAAAATGGAAGGAGAATAAGGATTAGAACCACAACAGACAGCGAACCAAGCACCAGAAAGGATCGGACAAACTTACGCGCATCATTATAATTCCGGTTGCCGATGCACTGTCCAATAACCGTTATAGCGGCGAGGTTGCAGGAGAGCACGCCCACCTGTGGCAGGGTGGATAGGGAGTTGCAAATCGCATTGACGGTAAGCGCATTTGTTCCAAGCAGCACGATGAAGGTCTGGGTAAGCAGCTTTCCACCGTTAAAAAACATCTGCTCGGCGGCAAAGGGAATACCAATAAAAAGGATGCGCTTCAGCATGGAAAAATCAAGTCGGATTACGTCCTTGAAACGAAATACAATGGTATTATGTATCATTCGCATATAAATCAGCGAGCATACCATTCCCAAAAGCCGTGAAGCCAACAGGGAATATACCAATCCCCAGACGCCCATTTTCAGAACATTGAGGAAAATTACATTAAACAACACATAGGTACCGTTTTTAATCAGAGACAGCCAAAGTGTGGCTTTGGTAGCGCCGACGCCGCGAAGAGCACCGCCAACCGCCTCGATTACCCCAACCAGTGTGTAGGAAATGCTGCTTCCGATTAAATACAGACGCGCGTTGTCTATAACAGCCTGCTCTGCTTTGCCAAATAAAAAGCTTAATATCTGACTGTGAAAACCGGATACTGTAAGGCCGATAATGAACGATATCAGAGAAACCGCCGCAATAGTCTGTGCGGCTGCCTTTGAAAAGGCTGTCGAATTTCCGGCGCCTCTGTACTGTGCAACAATAACCGTGCCGCCTGTTGCCAATGCAATAAAAACATTAAATATAAAAATATTCAGCGAATCTACCATACCGACCGCCGCCACCGCCGCCTCGCCCGATGCGCTTATCATGGCCGTATTCAGCAGGGCAAGCAAAATAATAAAAGCCTGGTCCATAAGCAGGGGGACAATGATGGCGAAAACCTGGCGAAAATCCATGGATTCACCCGACAAGTGCCGCTCCAAAACCTTTACGGCTCTCTGTTTTACATGCAATAATGCTGCGCGCAGGCGCATTTTAACGAGCATACGCTCACCCGTTTCCTGTCGAATTTTGCCGATACCTTCTTGTGCTCAGTATAGCATTCGCTTTAAGGCAATACAAGCGGTTGATGGCTGATTAATTTTGGTAGTTTGCAGTCACAATTAACATTCCTTTTAATTAACAGGGCATCTTTTTATATGTAAGCATAATATCTCGGTTGTTTTAGCATTTTTTACTTGACAGAGTGGTCTGCCTGAAATACAATATATAGTATCCACAAACCGAACGGACACTTTATATTGAGTATTATATTCAGCGATTCATTATATTGCTGTATTCTATTTAATATGTACATACCGATGAGAGGGGAACAACAAAATGAAACTGACACAAAACGCATTGACTGTTCTGGAACGGCGATATCTTGCAAAAGGGGAGAATGGTAAGCCGGATGAAACACCGGAGGATTTGTTCCGTCGTGTAGCGGGTGCCATTGCCGTGCCTGATTTAAACTATAATCCCAAAGCAGATGTCGCGGCAGTTGAAGAAGAATTTTACAAGATGATGACCGAGCTGGAGTTTCTGCCGAATTCCCCCACACTGATGAATGCGGGTCGCCCCCTCGGACAGCTTTCAGCCTGCTTTGTCCTACCGGTTGCAGACAGTATGGAGGATATTTTTGAGGCGGTGAAGCAGGCGGCGCTGATTCACAAATCCGGCGGTGGCACAGGCTTTTCCTTTTCGAGAATTCGCCCTATGGGCAGTACCGTCAACTCCACAGGCGGTGTTGCAAGCGGACCGGTCAGCTTTATGCGGGTGTTCAACATGGCGACCGAAGCGGTCAAGCAAGGCGGCACGCGGCGTGGTGCGAATATGGGCATTTTGCGGGTAGACCATCCCGACATTCTGCAATTCATTGATTGCAAAAAGGATAATGCCGATATCACCAATTTTAACATATCGGTTGGTATTACAGAAGCGTTTATGAAAGCCGTCCAGGCAAACGAGGATTATGACCTTGTTGACCCCAGCACAAAAGAGGTAATGGGCAAGCTGAATGCCAAAGAGGTTTTTGATAAAATCGTTTACTCGGCATGGCATAACGGCGAGCCAGGCATTGTTTTTCTTGACCGGCTCAATCGGGATAATGTTGTGCCCTCACAGGGCGAAATTGAGTCTACCAACCCGTGCGGGGAGCAGCCGCTTCTGCCGTATGAAAGCTGCAACCTCGGTTCAATCAACCTCGTAAAAATGGTTCGTTTTAAAGGGGAAAAGGTGTCGATCGACTGGGATAAGCTGGCGGCAACTGTGGACAAGGCGGTTCATTTTCTCGATAATGTAATTGACGTGAACAAGTATCCCATTGAGAACATTGCATTCACAACCCGCCAGACCCGCAAGATTGGGCTTGGGGTGATGGGTTGGGCGGATTTGCTGCTGTACCTTGGCATTCCGTACAATTCGGAAGAGGCTGTAGCGCTGGCGGATAAGCTGATGAAGTTTATTACCGATCGGGGAAGGCAGGCAAGCGCCAAGCTCGCCAAGGTCCGGGGCGCTTTCCCGCTGTTCGAAGAAAGTATATACAAAGACGGTGAGCCGCTCAGGAACGCCACCGTTACAACCATCGCCCCCACAGGCACCTTGTCAATCATCGCAGGCGTGTCGTCCGGCGTGGAGCCTGTATTCTCCTATGTTTATATCCGAAATGTTATGGATCGCACAGAGATGCTGGAGGTCAACACCATTCTGCAAGACCTGCTGGAGAAGCGCGGGCTGTATTCCGATGAATTGATGCGCCGTATCGCAGAGGAAGGCACCATCGCCCATATTGACGAAATTCCCGAGGATATCCGCAAGGTGTTTGTGTCGGCGCATGACATATCCCCCCTTTATCACATTAAGATGCAGGCATCGTTCCAGAACCATACCGATAATGCAGTTTCTAAAACGGTTAACTTCCCGCATGATGCGACCGTGGAGGATGTTGCCGAAGTATACATGCTGTCGTACCGGCTGGGCTGCAAGGGTGTGACAAGCTATCGTGATGGCAGTCGTGATGCGCAGGTGCTGAGTCTTGCATCCAAAAAGGGCAGCGAACCTGCTGAAACCGAATCAAAAGAGGATGTCCATGCCACATTGGTTGTAACACCCCGCCCTCGCCCCGACGTGACCCAGGGTATCACCGAAAAAATGTCCATAGGCTGCGGTAATTTATATATTACGGTCAATTATGACGAGCACGGCATTTGTGAGGTGTTTACCAACACCGGCAAGGCGGGTGGCTGTCCCTCCCAGTCTGAGGCGACCGCAAGACTGGTGTCGGTTGCATTTCGTTCGGGAATCGATGTGAAAACCATCACCAGCCAGCTCCGGGGGATCCGCTGTCCGTCTACCATACGCCAGAAAGGCATGAAGTGCACCTCCTGTCCCGATGCGATTGCGCGTGTGATTGAAAAGGTGGTAGCGTCAAACGGATTTAAAGAGGTTGGCGTTCAGGCTGCTGAGGTAATATCAAAGAGTGAACCCAAATTCGCTGACCTCGTCAGCTCCCAGCTGCGGGTATGTCCCGAATGCGGAGCAAGGGTTGAACACGAGGGCGGATGCGTCATTTGCCGCGAGTGCGGATATTCAAAATGTAATTGATATCGTTATAAAAAAGGGCTGAAACACAATTTATAATCGTGTATCAGCCCCTTTTTCAAGATTTTCCACCCTCGAGTGTTGTGAGCGGCGCTCTTCCTCTTCTTTGCTTTTTTGCGATGCTTTTACCCATAAGGATATCAGGCTTTCCAATTCCGTTGGCATTCGGTATCACTCCGATGATGCTGTACCCGCATTTTAAATAAAATTCATAGGAATGGCGTTCACGACACACAATATTAGCAATCCTACCTCCGGTGTTATCAAACAAATCAACATTTGAAAGGCTTGTTGATCCGGTTAGATCATCGGCACCCAGAATCATGGTTAACGCTCCACGTAAAGAAGCTTCCTTTTCAAGTGCCTTAACCAGCCTGCGGCCGAGGCCGTGCCCCCGATGCGTTTTTTTAATCACGAGGGGGTGCAGCTCCCATACGACACCGTCATAATCCGGCAATCCGCCCACCAGCCCAATCACCGTGTCTTTTTCATCCAAAGCGCAAAGGCAGACTCTGTTGGGGGCAAGCAGAGTATTTACCACAGAGCGGGCGATTTCCATCGCCGGCCATAGCTCCGGGTTTTCTGCCAACAATTCTGCTGACTGCCGTCTGTGTCTGCGGCTTTGTCTGTCCAGCTGTTTGATATGTATTTTCAAGCCTTGTGTCATCCCTTCCACTTTGCAAATAGATTCGAAATTTGTTACGTTCTAATAATAATAGTATCGGCTCAAAATTCCGAATTTTAAACAAAGCCGAGCATAAGCTAATAAAATTCTTTTGCAATTGCTTCTATCAGTCAATTATATCATTAGTATTACATTTAATTCACAATATTAAGAAAGTGATCAAATTTTTTTAAAAATAAGTTAACTCATACAAAAATAGTATGAGTTAACTGGAATATCTTATCAATAAATTAATTGACTAGTTCATCGTATAACTATATAATTTATGTAAAGGATTTCTAATAATGTGAAAGAAACAATTTACAAGGTGAATTGTTTAAGGGGATTCATATAATAATGAACATTTTAATTATCGGCGCAGGATATGCCGGCGTATTAACTGCCAAAAAACTTGCCAAGAGATTCAAGAAAAATGAGGATGTCAGTATCACGATCGTTGATAAAAATCCTTTTCATACCATGCTGACAGAATTACACGAGGTTGCCGCTAACCGTGTGGAGGAAGACAGCATAAAACTCAGCTTGAAAAAGATCTTTGCAGGTAGAAAGGTCAAGGTCAGGCTTGATGTTATTCAGGATATTGATTTTGCAAATAAAAAAGCGGTTGGATTGAAGGACAGCTATGCTTATGACTATCTTGTTGTTGCTGCCGGATCAAAGCCGACATTTTTCGGAGTGCCCGGCGCTCAGGAATATGCCTATAAGCTCTGGTCCTATGATGATGCGGTTGTGTTAAGAGATCATATCCACGACTGCTTTCGCAGGGCATCCCGCGAAATCAATCCTGAGGAAAAGAAAAAGCTCTTATCCTTCTTTGTCGTTGGGGCAGGGTTTACCGGCACCGAAATGATGGGGGAGCTTGCCGAGTATATTCCCATTCTCTGTGAGGAATTTGAGATCGACAGGTCGGAGGTTACGCTGCATATTGCCGATGTTTTGCCGCGCATTATTCCGGCACTACCGGAAAAGCTTTCCCAAAAAGTCGAAAGACGCTTGAAAAAGGCCGGGGTTGAATTATATCTCGGCACCAACGTTGTTAAAATCGGCGAAGGGTTTATAGAGCTCAAGAAGGATGACAATCCTAGGCAGATTGAATCCCACACCATCATCTGGGCGGCGGGCACCGAAAGCGCGGAGATCACCGGAGTTGCAGCCCAGTCCCTTCCCTCCGCGGGAAGAGGCAGACTTGAAACCGATCAGTTTCTGCGTTCGATTGGCAATGAGAATGTGTATGTTGTGGGTGACAACATTTATTATACGCCCCAAGGTGAAAAAAACCCGGTGCCCCAGGTTGTGGAAAACTGCGAGCAGAGCGCCGACATTGCTGCCCATAATCTTGTTTGTGCCATAACCCGAAAAGGCGAAATGAAAGCATATAAGCCAAAGTTCCATGGAATTATGGTGAGTGTGGGGGGGCGTTACGGCGTGGCATATGTTGGCACCGCCGGGCGCAAGTTCAGTCTGCCATCATTCCTCGCAATGTTTTCAAAACACTTTATTAATATTATCTATTTTATTCAGGTTCTTGGTTGGAACAAGATATTCAGCTATCTGAAGCATGAATTTTTCACCATTCGGCATAACAGAAGCTTTGTCGGCGGTCATTTCTCCAACAAGACGCCCAGCTTTCTTCTGGTTCCTCTTCGCATTTGGCTCGGCGCTGTCTGGGTGTTCGAAGGGATTATGAAAATCGTTGATAGCTGGCTTACCACTCCAAAGCTGACCGGATTCTTCGGGGGCACAAATGCGTGGTATGACTCGATTTTAAACGGCTTAACCAATACGGGGGACGGCGCATCCACCGCCACACCGGCGGTGGCGGACACGATTTCGTCCGCCACAGGAGTGGTTGAAGAAACCGTGGAGAAAATTGGCCAGGTGTTCATTAACTTCGACTTTTTCGGACTTTTTAAAGTCATTTTTGTCAGCGGCAAAGAGCTTGCAAAATCAAAGCTTGAAGATTTCGCCTTTAAGCTGGATATTCCGCTTATGAACTGGTTTGTAGACGAGGTGATTTTACCCAACAACTCACTTCAGCTTGCCATGCAGATTTTCATTGTGGTGGCCGAAATCCTCATTGGCCTTTCACTGATCGGCGGGCTGTTCACCACTCCGTCCACTGCGTTTTCCCTCGTACTGCAGTTTATGTTCGTATGCACCACCGGGCTGTATCTCGGAACAACCTTCTGGATGATTTTTGCCGCAATTGCTCTGCTGATCGGTTCAGGGAGAATTTGGGGACTTGATTATTACGTTTACCCGTTTCTTAAAAGGCGGTGGAAAAAACTCAAGCTTGTAAGGAAGTCGTATCTATACAATGATTAAACAAACTGTAGTAGAGGCGTTGGACTTTGACAGGAGTGTTATAAAGGTTAGAGAGGAGCTTGATAAGGCTCTGCTCTCTGCACCCAAAGCGGTACGCTCCCAGACCGCCCATCTTTCCGGTACAAAAGGCAAGATGATACGCGCGATTTCTCTGCTTGCCTGCGCTGAGAACAACCAAGGTCTGATTGAACCCGATGCGGTGAGGCTTGCTGTTTCCATCGAGCTACTTCATCTTGCAACGCTGGTGCATGATGATGTGATTGACGATGCCGAAATGCGCAGAGGGATGCCGACGCTTCACAAAAAGTTCGGCAGTCACTCTGCGGTAATCAGCGGCGATTATTTGTTTTGCATGGCGCTGAAAACAGCATCTTGCGCAACCCAAAAAAATGAGTATCTGGATTATGATTTGCCCGACTATATGGGCAGGGTGTGTCTCGGTGAATTGCGGCAGAATATGAACAACCGCAATTATGATCTTTCGGAGTATGGATATCTAAAAATTATTTTCGGCAAGACGGCCGCTTTGTTTGAAGCCGCTTTCTACGCCGGATCCATGCTTTGCGAGAACGAGAAAAAGCAGGCAAACCTCTGTACTCGACTGGGCCGTTTTATCGGCATGATATTTCAGCTTTCCGATGACTGCATTGACTATGAATCATCCCAGGATGAAGCACTAAAACCTGTTTTATCTGACTTTGAACACGGCGTTGTAACCCTGCCGCTTGTATATACTTTTAAGAAAAATACCCAGCTCAGAGAAAGGGCAAAGAGGGGGGAAGTCTTAAAAGAGGAAATCCATGAAGCCGTCCGGCAGGCGGGAGGCGTACCTTATACCCGTTCGGTTTCTAAAAAATACTATGACAAGTCAAAGAGTATTATAAATAGGTTGAATGCGCATCCCGACAAAAAAGAGAGGCTGACTGCAATACTTAACAAAGCCTATAACGGATTGGATGGGGTTGGCATTGGTTAAGCGGTTTTTAAAGTATGTCGAGATTACCACCAAAATCACCAGTATTTTCGCATTTTTGATGACATTGGCTTACTTGTTTTCAATTGGGCAGAAGATCAATGTAGAAAGAACCTTTATCTTTTTTGCTGCTATGTTCCTGTTTGATTTAACAACAACTGCAATCAATAACTATGTAGACACCAAAACCAATGATCAGGTTCTGCAGTTTCGGCGGAGTATTTCGCTTGTCGTTATCATGGTACTTCTTTTGGTCAGCGCTGCATTGGGGCTGTATCTTGCGTATATCACGGATGTGGTGGTACTGATTCTGGGCGGTTTGTGCTTTCTCTGCGGCGTCTTTTATTCCTATGGCCCGCTTCCCATCTCAAGACAGCCCCTGGGTGAATTTTTTTCGGGGTTGTTTTATGGCCTGCTGATTCCGTTTATTCTTCTCTATATCAACATGCCCAAGTCTACCTATCTAAGCTATTCCTTTTCACCCCAAACGCTTACATTTTCAGTTCATATTCTGCCGGTCATTTCGGTTTTGTTTTTGTCGGTTGCTCCCTTTTGTGCCACGGCAAACATCATGCTTGCAAACAACATCTGTGACCTTGAAAAGGATATTGCTGTGAAACGGCATACCCTTCCTTATTATATCGGTAAGAAAGCGCTTTATCTTTTCGCGGGGCTATATTATCTTATTTATCTTTCCGTAATTGCAATGGTTCTGCTGCGCATCCTGTCTCCTATATGCCTTTTACTGCTTTTAACCCTGATTCCGGTACAAAAAAATATAAATGTATTTTTTAAGAAGCAGGAAAAATCATCAACTTTTATTGTCGCTGTCAAAAATTATGTTATGATAATGGCAGTATTTTGTTTCTTGATATTTGTTAGCGGGTTTTTGAAATAGCGGATTATAAATCGGGAAAGAACATGGTTTTAAGATGAAATGAAACTTGTTAAAAAGTCTGATTCTATAGTAATTTTGGCGATACTGCTTATAAGCCTTGTTGTATGGGGCTGCTATACACTGTATTATTCGGGGACACCGGTTGTGGCAGAAATATTCTATGAATCAAGACTCGTACAGACGGTGGATCTGGGTAAAAAAGAGGATAGGATATTCTCAATCCCGCAGAATCGGCATGTTGTCTTCCATGTTTTTGAAGATGGAAGTATCTGTTTTAAAGAATCGGATTGTAGGGATAAAATCTGTATCCGTTCGGGAAGAATAGACACAGTGGGGCAAAGTGCGGCATGTCTGCCAAATAAAATTGTCTTAAAGATTGTCAGAAAAAACAATGCTTCCGACAACGATCCGGATATTGTAATCGGTTAGGCGATAAAACCCGGAAAGGAAATGAATCTTTCTATGAAGGATAAAACGCTCACGCAATCAGTGGATATCATGGTGCCGAAATCAAAAAAACTAATCAGGTTGGTTCTTACAGGTCTGTTGTTTGCGGCTGCCATAGTTTTGTCACTCGTGGAGGATTCCTTGCAGCTTCCTGTTCCCGCGCCGGGGGTGAAGCTCGGGCTGTCAAACATCATTGTGATGTATGCCCTGTTTTTTTTGGGGAAAAGAGAAGCATATTGTGTCGCAGTCCTGAAAGCACTGTTTGTATTTATTACAAGAGGACCGATTGCCTGTCTACTAAGCCTCAGTGGCGGAATCCTATCGATTACCGCTATCGTCCTTCTTATACTGATATTCAAAGATAAGCTGTCCTATCTCACCGCCGGTATGGCAGGGGCGATTTTTCATAATTTTGGACAGCTGATTGCGGTTTCGGTGATTTATACCGATTTGCTTGCGATTGTGCATCTGCCGGTCTTGCTTATATCGGGGGTCATTGCGGGGATTGCAACTTCAACACTTTTAAGGGTTTTCTTACCGGCATTTAAAAAGCTTGGTTTGAAATAAAAAAAAGGAGAAAGTTCTAAAATAAAGTTATTACATTGTGAAGGGATGGTCATTCGTATGAAAAAGTATTTGTCAATTGCGGCAGCGGTCATGCTCATTGCAACCACTTTCTCAGGCTGTAAAAAAGAAGAGACTGCCGGAGATAAAGTCAAAACAGGTCTGGCAGTAATATCCTCGATTGAAAAATCCAGTGATGTAAAAGATGGAACCGGACTGGCCCAAATGGATTCCACGGTTGTGGCGGTAACGGTTGATAAGGATGACAGAATTGTGAAATGCGTCATTGATTCTGTACAGACCAAGATTAATTTCGATGCCACGGGCAAAATTACCACGCCGCTTGATACCGAGTTCAAAACAAAGAATGAACGCAAGGAAGATTACGGCATGAAAAAGGCCTCCGGCATCGGCAAAGAGTGGTATGAACAGGCCGCCGCATTTGCAAAGTATGTCGAAGGCAAGACCGCAAACGAAGTTGCAGGTATCGCGGTCAACCAGCAGAAGTATCCCACCGGACCGGATCTCACCGCGTCAGTAACCATGGCTGTCGGCGATTTAATCGAGGGTGTGAAGAAGGCTGTCAGCAACGCCCGGGATAAGGGCTCAAAGGCCTCCGACAAGCTGGGTCTCGGTATTGTCACAAACATCGAGAAATCCACAGACGCGACCGATGCTAAGGCTGGTCTTGCACAGGCATATTCCTACTACACCGCAACTACAACCGATGCCGACGGCAAAATCACCAGCTGCGTATTAGACGCTTCCCAAACCGACGTAAACTTTGACAATACCGGAAAGATTACATCCGATTTGACTGTCGAACAGAAGACCAAGAACCAGCTGGGAGACGCTTATGGTATGAAGAAAGCATCAAAAATTGGCAAAGAGTGGAACGAGCAGGCCGCTTCGTTTGCTGACTATGTGATCGGAAAAACAGTCAGCCAAGTAAAGGGGATTGCAGTGGATGAAGCCGAGCATCCCACCGGATCGGATCTCACTTCCAGTGTAACCATGTCGGTTGGCGGACTGATCGGTGCAATTGAAAAGGCAGCAGCCGGGGCAAAATAGTACCATTGCTGTCGATGGTAAGCCTGTGAATCTATAAAATTATATCCGCCGGCACAAACCGGCGGATATTCCTATATTTGAGGATGGACAATGAAACGAATCGTAACATTACTGCTTGCTTGTGCCATGGTGTTTACTTCCTCATCATGCATACAGCGCAAGAAACGCTATGAGGCACAGTTTTTGCAGCTTTTCGACACAGTGACGACAATGGTTGCTTATATGGACAGCAGGGTGGAATTCGAGGAATTTTCGGTGTTGATTCATGATTCCTTGGAGGAGTATCATACGCTATTTGATATCTATCATGACTATGAGGGCATCCCTAACATAAAAACAATCAATGATAATGCGGGAAAGCGGCCTGTAAAAGTAGATAGTCGAATTATTGATTTGCTGAAATTTTCAAAGCAAGCATATACAAGAACACAGGGGAGGTGCAATATTGCACTGGGCGCTGTTTTGAAAATTTGGCACGATTATCGGGAAGCGGGAATTGACGATCCCCAAAATGCCGCACTGCCAAAGCTAAGCCAGCTTCAGGAGGCGGCAAAGCACACCGATATTAACCATATTATTATTGATGAGGGAAACTCCACCGTGTTTTTGTCCGATGCCGAAATGAGTATTGATGTGGGTGGGGTAGCAAAGGGGTATGCCACCGAAAAAGTGGCGCTGCTAGCCAAGGACAAGGGCTATACCTCGGCGCTCCTTAGTGTAGGCGGCAATGTCAGGGCAATCGGTAGCAAGGACGGAAAAGGCAAGCCCTGGAATGTAGGCATTCAGGACCCTGACGCCAGTCAAGGCAATACCGATTTGCTGGTAACTGCCATAGATGATAAATCGGTTGTAACCAGCGGGAGTTATCAACGGTATTATACGGTAGACGGAAAGCGTTATCACCATATCATTAATCCCGAAACTCTAATGCCGTCAACCTACTTCAAGGCGGTCACAATCATTTGCCGGGATTCAGGTATCGCAGATGAGCTTTCAACGGCGCTGTATAATATGCCGTATGAGCAGGGGGTAGAATATATAGACAGCCTGCCAGAGACCGAGGCACTCTGGATACTGGAAAATGGTGAAATTGGATACAGCAGCAAATTTAAACAGTATATTAAGGAACAGCTCTAACGGATTATTATCAGACAGACAATTTTTCACATGTACGCATAATCGTAAAATATTATTTGGTGATGTAGGGGCGGATTCCAGATCCGCCCCCATGATAGACTATATCTAAATATTTTGATTTTTTATACATAAAGCCCGCCGTTTCGGCGGGCTTTATCAGTAGTCCAAGGCTTATCCCCACGGGGGAAGCTGCCCGGCGGATGCGAGACTGATGAGGGGGGTGTCAAAGGCAGAACAAAATTGTCCACCTCATCCGCTACTTCGTGGCAACTTCCTCGGGGTGGGAAGGCAAAAATTCACTATAAAAACGCTGATTGTTTACATGCAGAACAGATGGGTTCCGATTGTTGTTACAACCGGGCGCTTGCGAATCCATGCATTGGTGGCGGTTCTGGGATTATAATAATAGATGGCACCGCCGCTCGGATCCCATCCGTTCATCGCATCCCGTGCCGCCCTGTATGCACTTTCTGCAACAGGTTTGTTGAACTCACCGTCCTGAAGACAGGTGAACGCATCCTGCTGATAGATTACGCCCGCCATGGTGTCTGGGAACGAAGGATGCTCCATTCGGTTCAGTACCACAGCGCCGACTGCTACCTGTCCTGTATACGGCTCTCCGCGAGACTCGGCAGATATCAGACGTGCAAGAAGATTGATGTTGCTCTGTCCTCCCGTGCTGGAAGGAGAGGACGACTTTGTGAATATACCCATGGCAGCCAGCGTGGCAGGACCGGCAATTCCGTCAGGCGTTAATCCGTTCTTTCTCTGAAACCATAAAACTGCCTCTCGCGTTTTGGAACCAAAAATACCGTCTACATTGCCCTTGTAGTATCCCCAGTTTTTAAGCTTGGTCTGTATTTGCCTGACCTCGCTGCCTCTCGATCCCGTCTTTGAGAGCACTTCGATATTTTGAATATTCCTGGATACAGGCATAGACGCAATCATCAGCGATCCCATAATTACTAATAACATGAGAACAAACGCAAGACGGGGCCGGCGAACCCGAGGTCGGCTTAATTTAATTTTCTCCATATACTGTAGTCCCCTTATTGCATGGAATTTTATATAAAGTATGTCAGTATTATTTCTAATATTAAGCATATTAAAACAACCGATAATTTCCATTGAAAAATTTCATCCAAATCCCATTCATATCTACACAAGGACCAGCCGTAATCAGATTACGGCTGGTCCTTGTGTAGACTCATATGTTTTGCCCATATGCTCCTCTCTGCTTATGCTATTCGTCTATATCCGAGCATTTTAGATTTGTTATATCTCCGTTGTTTACAAAAAGTGGCTGGGTGTGTCCGTTGGGAAAATGCTGTGACACATCGCGTATTACAAGACGTTGGATACTTACGTCAGAATCAACTCGGATGGTAGGCGCTTTAGTGCTGGCATATTCCAGCCGATGGATATCTGACAGGGATACCCGTCCGCAGCGTGCACCCTCTGCAAACCAGATGATAGGTTCATTGTTATTGGGCTCGCATTGAGGCGATTTAGAGCAATATACGCCATTTACCGAAACATTATCAAACCAAACCGGCTCACCGGGATGTACACTGTGATGCGTGAAAGATACACCGTAATACCGGTAAGAACCGAAGATGTTGCGTATGCTGATGTTTCGCATTTCACTGCCGCAGGAGAGAAGGCGCACGGCTGTATAACCGTCATCAGAATACAGACCGTCAACCAAGATATTCTCAATTACGCCCCGTGTTATTTCACAGGCATAGATATCATCGCAATTCAGGGCGACCAAATCATCATTTGTTGCCCCCTTAATATCACGGATGATGCCGTTGCGCGCTACCCCCTGAACGTGCACACCGTCCATGTTGGTGCGTAGCATATTGTAATCAAAGGTGATGTGCTCTACGGTGAATTGTTCTATATTGGAGATCAGCATGCCATAGCTTTCAGGGTTTTTAATGGTCATATCCCGCAGGTGCAGGTCGCGCACACCGACAAAACGCATAAAAATTCCGTAATAATAATCTTCCTCGTAATGCGTGAGGGCAAAGCGTGACTCTCTGCTGCGCCGCACCTGGTTTTGGTTGTTACCATCCCAGATACCGCCTTCAATCGTAATATTGTGGTTGGTTCCCCGTGACGGCAATTTGTCGTTTTCCATAATTGCGCAGTTGGCACCGTCAGCCAGACGCATGACGGCGTTATTTGATAGTACCAGACGGGTATTATCATGAACAACCAATGGGCGGGTGATAAGGTATATACCGTTTTTTATGTATATAACATCATTGGCATGATCCAATATCGCTTGCAGGGTATTGGTATCGTCATGAATTCCGTCTCCGTGTAATTGCGAAAATAATGGCTCCATATGCAACACCTCTCTATTCTATAATGTGATTATATTTGGCATTATTTTAATTGTCAAGGCAGCATGTGCCAAAGGTGCATTGACAATTGTATAAACCTCACATTTTGATAAATTATACACAAGCATAGTTGAATAACCAATTCTATCTCTATTCAATGTATGGCTTATATATCGCTGTATGCCGATAATACGTCGTGCTAAAATGCAAAAACCAGCTGGAATTCTGCAGGCGGGAGATGTACAAAAAACAAAATTTCGGCAGAAGATAAGAGTGAATAGTGGTAATATTTCATAATATTTGATAAGAAAGTCGAACTAAATGCTGTTATAGTATAATCAGGTATCGATATACGAATAAAGATATTTTAATAAAAAACAGATTTTAAGGATGTGAAACTATGTATTTCATACCACAACCTAAATTTATAAAGGAACAAGGACATACCCCCTCCAATACAGCCAGCGGCTATATTGCCACAAACGCAGGCGCTTTACTTGAAGGTGAGTTAAAGAGGTTTGGAAGCAGTGCGGCTTGTGTAGAGGATTGCGGGTTGTATTACGCAATTTTATCATCAGAAAAAAGCATAACGCTGCCCGAGCTCCCCGCCGAACTGGACGACAGTGCCGTAAGAAAGGACGGGTTTTATCTCAATGCAGGGGAAAACGGTCTGCAGATTGTTTCCCGTCATCCCCGCGGCGTACTATACGGATGGCAGCTTTGGAAGCAGCTGGCTGCTGATGAAACTAATTTTTTTGGCACAGTAATCGATTACTCTGACACAGCGTTCCGGGCATTTCACATGGATATGAGATATGGATTTCCCAAATTCGAACGCATGCTGTCTATCATAGATGAGCTGTCTGCCTATCGGTATAACAAGTTTATACTTGAATATGAAAATCGGTTTCCCTATCAGAAACATACCGATATTACCGATCCGCTGCATTTCACACCCGAGCAGGTTGGGGAAATACAGGCTTATGCCGCCCAGCGTTTTATTGAGATTATTCCCCTACAGCAAACCATAGGGCATTTGGAATATATGCTAAAGCTTCCACAGTATTATCATCTTCGGGAAATGCGGAATTTTCCTGAAACCGACAAGCCCTATGGATTTAATTCGGTTGGATTTAAGCATTACAACGACATTGATGAGATATGTGCAAGCAATGAGGATGCCTACGCAGTGGTTGAGTCGATGCTTGATGAAATGATCATTGCGCACCCTGACAGTAGCTATGTGCATCTCGGATGTGATGAAGCATGGAACCTTTTATCCTGTAAGAAGTGTATTGAGAAGTTCGGCGTGAACGGGGCAAACCGTTTGTATGCGGGACACATCAACCGTATGGCGGGAAAAGTTCTGGCGGCCGGAAAAACACCGATTGTTTGGGATGATATGCTTCGCCATTTTACAGACAGTGAGCTTGAACAACTCGACAAACGGATTGTCATCATGATCTGGCTTTACTATGAAAGCAACTATAAGCTTGCCAAGCAGCTTACGCAGCGGCTTTGCAATGCAGGCTTTACCGTAATCGGCGCAGCGGCTTCTAAATGCGGGGAAGGTCCTGAACCGCAGTATCTGGATATGCCGTGGTATGAATTAAGGATGGGAAATGTCAATATGTGGGGGCGGGTTTGCGCCGAGGACGGAATTGATGGATTCTGTATGACGGTCTGGTCTAATTACAGTGGAACCATTGCACCTCCGCACCCTTTCTTTGATACCATCTGGTATCCGGTATTGTTTGCCGCCGAGAAGATGTGGAACCTCGACGCCGTAAGCGATGGGTTTGATGAACGGTTCGCCTCAAGCTTTTTCGGTGTGGAGGGAGCCGCGCTGTTTCACGGCAGCACAGCCACTCGGTTTAAATGTATCGAAAGGGTTTGCAGAGAATGTAAACGCCATTCCTACGAGGCCGAGGTCATCCGCGCCATGGAGCTTACCAGTATATACAGGCTGAAAGCACTGGCAATTGGAAGAGAATTATATAAATTAAATATGGATGTAACCCAGGCAGAAAAAAATATTATAAGAAACCGGGCTCATGAAGTTAATGCCATGAGAGAGGAGCTGAAGCCGCTGGTTCGAGGGATTGTGGCGAAGTATTACAGTGAATCCGATGCAGATGTATTTGTCCGTTCCCGATTTGATGCGGATGAAGCATTAATGCAAAAGTATCTGTCTTAACAGCACTGCTTGACTATAGAACCAAATGTATTAAATCTGATTCGACGAAAATTGCGTTATTTAGCAGGAGGATTTACTTTGAAAATGATTTTAAATAAGCTGACAGCCGGTGTTTTGCTAGTTTCTGTAATGTTAAGTGTTTCCTCATGCGGAAAACCAAATCCTGATATTTCAGAAGGCGGAAAACAAACCACAACCCAAGCCGAATCCGCGACAGACCAAACCACCACAACAACCGACATTGACAGCACGACAAATGGTTCTACCGGCATATCCGGCAGTCAAGCAGATTCATCTGCATCCTCCGGAATGGGTACTAGTTCTTCGGCGAAAAGCACAGCAAGCTCTGTTTTATCGTCTAAAAACAAAACAACGTCCGCCTCTCCCTCCACAACAGCCACCAAAGCCACTTCTGCAAATCAAACCACAACCACAACCAAAGCCCCTCCTTCCGGAACCGTAATGGATTTCCGTAAGCCGGGAGATACCAACACACTCGGGGTCTGGTGGTGGAGTATCAGCACCATAAAGGGAAGCACAGGACAAAAATATCTGGATTTCTGCGTCCTTAATTCGGTGTCCGAAATTTATCTTTGTATTGATGGAATGAGCCAGTCCGGAAGCACAAATTTTGCTGATGTACGCGCTTTTGTAAAAAAAGCAAGCAATATGGGCATACGGGTGGCGGCGCTGACTGGCGACTACAAATG
>DHOG01000001.1:0-520 GCA_002410715.1 Ruminococcaceae bacterium UBA5396
AAAAAATACAATAAAATATCTCATATCGCCAGATTCTTGTTAAAAGATGGCTGCCGCCTCACCCGTGCAAGGCTGAGCTCTCTGACGCGCGTAGTTTTTATACACCTTAAATTGTTTATACGCCGCGCCATCTAGTACCGTGCTGTTTCGGAACGTAGGGGTATATTCGAGATGTTGACAAACCCTTGTTTTCGAATTTTCTGGTTTAAAAAACGCCTGTTTATGATTTCTGCTTCTCAATATATAAAGCGTTTCTCTTTTATGATATAATAGTCGCTGAGAAACAGTAAAAGGGGTGACCTGTTTTGGCGGCAAAACCAAAGAAGATGGGCAAGTTAAAGTCGCAGCATGAAGCGCAGCGCTATATGCAGAAGGTGCAGGGGTGGATGTCCAAAACGGCGATGCTTTTTGTGCTCGCGATTTTTCTTATTCATCCACTTTTTATAGACAGTAATCTTTATTTTGCCATCACAGAGGCAAAGCAGGGGTTTTTCCTCGTTTGCGCCATTCTCTTTTTTTC
>DHOG01000001.1:761-22043 GCA_002410715.1 Ruminococcaceae bacterium UBA5396
GTTCGCGTTTACGAGTGGCCCCTCATAGCCTACGGGCTCGTGATGACCGTTTCCACTATCTTTGCCGATTCCACAAAAATCGCAATCCTGGGCGGTTCTAGCCGCAACGAGGGATTACTAATGATGCTTACTTATATTGGCGTCTGCATGCTCGTAGGGCGGCACTACAAGCCAAAAGACTGGGTGCTTTATGTTCTCTGTGGAACGGCGGCGCTGGTGGCGGGCTATGGCCTTTGCCAGTACTATGGAGCGGATTTTCTCGGGCTTTTTCCCGCCGAGGCAGGTGCACAAACCGGAAGCGCGTTTACGTATTTTTCCACTATGTCCAACCGAAATGTCGCTTCTACCTATTTTTGTTTAGCTTTCAGTATAAGCCTTGTGATGTTTTCACACAAAACGAAAAAAACGCACTGGGCCTTCTTGCCGCTTGGACTCGTTCTTTTTTATGCGCTGCTCATCGGACAGACAGAAAGCGGCTATGTGGGGCTGGTCATGAGCATTGGGATGACGTTTCCCTTTATCGTATCCACCCGGCAAGCCGCTGCGCGCTTCCTCCTGATGATTGCAGGCTGCCTTGGGATGATGTGGATAGAAAGCACGGTTGCTCTTACGGCCCCCATTTTATCTTCTTATTGGGCCTTCGTGCGCCCCTACTTGCTGCCTGCCGTCCTGGCGCTGTTAGCTATAGCCGGCGTGTTATACTTCGTAAAGCTTCCGTCGCTTCCGGTCAAGGCTTCGCGTGTTGCCTGGTATGTACTGCTGGTTGTTCTGGTGATCGTTTTTGTAAGCGTTTTGCCCCAGCTTGCCGCGGTGACAGGTAACCCCTCCTTCACACAATTGTCTAATATTTTGCGGGGAGATTTAGATGACAGCTTTATGAGCGGCCGGATGATGGTTTGGAAGCGAGCGCTCTCTATGGTGCCGGACCGCCTTCTTTTCGGCTATGGCCCGGATAACTTCTCCCAAAGCTTCAACGCGGTTCACCATGAAGCCATTTATGCAGCGCAGCACCAGGTGTATGATAAGCTGCACAACGAATATTTGCAGGTCCTGTTCGACGACGGTCTTCTGGGGCTTTTGAGCTTGCTGGGCTTCTACGGTGCGTTGATTTTCGCGGCCCGTAAGAAACTGGATAACCCCATGGTACTGGGGCTGACGGTTGCGTTGCTGTGCCATATGGCGCAGGCGTTTTTCAATTTTGTCTCGCCGTTCGCGCACCCCGTGGCATGGACGCTTTGGGGCATTTTAGGTGCGCTGCTCTATCAAAACGGACAAAAGAGCGGAAAAAGGGAGGCATAATCCTCGCACATAAAAGCACAAGAAGTATAGCTTCCACGATATAGGGAAGTATTGTATGCATATCTATACTTTGACAAAACAATACGCAAAGTATTATGCATTGTGTGTTGCGGAGGAATAGATGCTACGGCCTGCTTTGAAAAATTCATACATTATTTGCAAAGTGGCATGGCGGGTCGGCCATCGGTTGGTTGCGTTTACAGGGATATTATGCTATCCTTTTTAAAGGACAAAATATGAGTCTCGTATTTTTTTGCTCTCTATGTAAAAGGATACGAGATTTGTATACAAGCCCTGGAGGCGGTTCGGCGATTACAGCTGGTACACGGACAAGCTCCGGGGTTCATACTGAAGAAAGCCATACGGAGGTATGGAGGGCGAAGCTATATGCAAGGCTATCCTTACGTATATTGCGCCTCCTGTGATGCAGGGAGCGAAAGCGCTTTAAAAAGCGACCTGGAACGGCAGCTTCACAATGCACGTGTACTCTTCCCTATGTTTGACCGAGAGGAGTTGAAAAACGGCGCATGGATTGTGAAAACCCGGCCGCTGCTTCCAGGCTATGTGTTCATCTATTCGGAAACGCACATAGAGCCGCATACGTTTTATCGCTGTCAACGGGTCAATCGCCTATTGGGATATGCGGAGCCTGCGCATAGCGAATATACCCTGTCGGGCGGCGATTTGGATTTTGCACAGTGGGTGTTATCCCATGATGGTCACATAGGCGTATCGCGCGCTATGCTGGTGGGAGATAAAACAACGATCATCGATGGGCCGCTCAAACGGTACGAGGGCGAGATATTAAAAATCGACCGCCGCCGCCGCTCCGCATTGGTCGCCGTAAGCGTGGGAGAAATGACAAAAAATGTTTGGCTCAGCTTTCATTGGATGACTTTGAAAGAGGGAGTGTTAGTGGATTGGGAAAGATAAAGCGCTGGGTAAGCGTATTTTGCAGGTGATACCACCGTTTAAAAAGAAGGGAAGAAAGATAACAAACAAAATTAAGAGCATCATACCGTGGAGCCGCAGGCTCCTTTTGATTCTTCTAGACGCTGCTTGCGTTCTTGCGGCGTATTTGGCTACCCTCGCGTTCCGTTTCGGCGGCATTGTACCAGGATCGTACTGGAACACATTCGAGCATTCCATACTGTATATCATACTGATTTATCTTGTTGTGAACGCACTGTTCCGGCTGTATTCCACCCTTTGGGAGCACGCCAGCATCGAGGAGCTCCTTTATGTGATTGGCGCTTCCATTCTATCTACGGTGTTGTGTTATACGCTCGCCGCGATCCGCATGGACAGGATGCCCCGCTCCATCTATATTGCGGCAGGTCTTATCATTATCCTCCTACATGGGGGGGTCCGGCTATCCTACAGGGTATTCCGGCGGCTTTTAAAAAGCAATATCTTCACGCAAAATAAGATACCCGTGCTCGTCATAGGCGCGGGGGATGCGGGAGCCGATATCATAAGGCAGATGCAGGAGGCGCCCGGGGTGGCCCTCTCGCCCGTATGTATCGTGGATGACGACGCTAAGAAGCAGGGCGTGCGTATCCACGGCGTACGGGTCGCTGGCACAACGCAGGATATACCGCAGATCGTCAAACGATACGAAATCAGGCAGATTATCTACGCAATCCCTTCTTCGGACCGCGTGGCCAAGCGGCGAATCCTAGAGATGTGCACCGCAACGGATTGTGATCTTAAGATTATCCCCACCGTGGAAACCCTTCTGGCCGGAAAGAGTGACTTAAGGCAGCTTCGCGATGTGGACGTGGGCGACTTGCTGGAGCGACCGGTCGTTAAGCTCGATATGAAAGCCATCTGCGGCTATCTCGAGGGCAGTACGGTACTGGTCACGGGCGGTGGCGGTTCCATCGGCTCGGAGCTTTGCAGGCAGATCGCTAAATTTCACCCCAAGAAGCTGGTGGTTTTCGATATCTACGAGAATAACGCCTATGAGCTGTATGTGGACCTTAAGCGCATCTACGGCGACGAGCTTGATATGGAGGTCGTTATCGGTTCGGTACGCGATATCTCACGTGTGGACGAGGTGTTTGGCTGCTATAAGCCAGATGTGGTGTTCCATGCGGCTGCCCATAAGCATGTTCCGCTGATGGAGGGAAGCCCCGTCGAGGCGGTCAAGAACAATGTGAACGGTACCTTCAACATAGCCAAGGCTGCGGATATGGCGGGCGCGAAGCGCTTTGTGCTGATCTCCACGGATAAGGCCGTCAACCCTACTAATATAATGGGGGCGACCAAATATCTGTGCGAATTGATCGTGCAGTACATGAACCAGACCAGCAATAATACAAAATATGTGGCGGTTCGATTTGGCAATGTCCTTGGCAGCAACGGCAGCGTGATTCCGCTTTTCAGGCGGCAGCTTGCCGTTGGCGGTCCCGTCACGGTGACGCATAAGGACATCAAACGGTACTTTATGACCATTCCAGAAGCAGCCCAACTTGTGCTTCAGGCCGGCAGCATGGCCAAGCAGGGCGAAATTTTCCTGCTGGATATGGGGGACCCCGTGAATATCGACGAGTTTGCCCGTACGTTCATTCGGCTATCCGGCTACGAGCCGGATGTGGATATCAAGATCGTATACACTGGACTTAGGCCCGGTGAGAAGATGCTAGAGGAGCTTTTGCAGGAGGACGAAGTACAGGGGGAGAGTGATTTTCCCGGTATTCTAGTGGGTAAGACGCATCCCGTTAGAGCGGCGGAGATCAAGAACCGCATCGATTATTTGCGCCGCATGGCCGAGAAGGATCCCGATCATATCCGCAGATATATGGCCGAGGTCGTGCCGACGTATTGCACGCCTACGGAATCGGAAAAGGTACACACGGAGAATGTAACTACGGTGGCTTTAGGCGAGCTGCTGCCTGTTCAGGCGCGGATATAGCCAAGTCTCAACAAAATTGCTTTTTACGAAGGGAAAAACACTGTGCAGGAAGAAATGACTTTAAGAGAGCTGCTGGGAACCGTCTGCGCCCGGTGGCGTATGCTGCTGCTATGTGCAATCGTATTTGCTGTTGCATTAGGGGGGTACCGCACCTATTCCGGTATTAAAAATCTATCCGATGGGGCGGCCGCAGAAAAAGCGCTAGAAGCCAATCGCCTAGAACGCAGGCAGTATGAAAACAAAAAGGAAATGCTTGCGGAAGAAATCCGGCAGTTGGAGTTGAAGGAGAGCCAAGCAAACCGTTATAACGAGAACAGCCTATTGATGCAGCTAGACCCTTATAACAAGGATGTTGCTCAACTGACGTTCAGCGTGAATGCGGATATGGCTGCTCTGGCTCAGGATGTGCCGGAAAGCTGGCAGATCCCTACCTCCGTCGATTTGAAAGCCGAGCGTGAGGATCGGATCGTGGATCAGTATTTAATATTGGCAAACGGAATTTCTATCAACGAGTTGATGGCGGGTACGGACTATGCACAAATCGGGGACCAATATCTAAGGGAGCTTGTTTACATCAGTAAATATGCCCCGGGTATAGTTACATTCGAAGCATATACTACAAAGTATGTAAGCGGGATAGACCTGGCAGAGCGGCTTTATGAATATTGCCTGGCTAAGCAGGCGGCAATTGCTGCAATTGCGGGGGCGCATACTGTGGAATTAGTCGATGCCGGTAGCGTGGTGCGGATCGACTTATCTCTTGCAGATGCTCAGATGGAAGCGCAAAAGCGACCAATTGACATTTCATTGCAGCTATCCGATAAAACAAAGGAACTGGCAGAATTGGAGGAGCCCCCGGCTCTTGCGCTTATGACGTCTGCCACTGCAATAATGGGCAGTGTGAAATATGGTTTATTAGGTGCATTCGTAGGGCTCTGTATCGGCGCTGTAAGTGCCTTCTTGATAGAAACGATGGGAACGAATTTCAAAAGCGGCGCGGCAATGGCGCAAGCGCTTTCTTCGCACTATTTGGGTAATTTGAGCATCCCGCAAAAGAAAAGTGGGCTCGATTCATGGGCGGAAAGGCTTCTAGGAGAAGATATTTTCAGTACGGTGGCGGCTGAAGATCGCTTACCCCTGCTGGCCGTGAACATCAAAAAGGAGGCAGGGGATAAACGAAACTTGTTAATTACCGGGATACACGCTCAGAACGAGCTGGAAAAGCTCAGAAATGATTTGCAGCAACACCTTGGAAACGAGTATCAGTTGCTTGCCGCGGCTAACCTTTTGGTCAACAGGCAGGCGATACAGCAGTTAAAGGACGTGGAAGGTGCTGTAATGGTGGAGGGCGCAAAAACCGCTCAGGTGGAACGCGTCATGCGTACGAAGCAATACCTGGAAGAGGCGGAATGCACGCTGGTCGGTGTTGTTTGGGCTTAATCTGAATATAAAGAGTAAAGATGAAAAGTGTTTCAACACACAAGAGCTATTTTAATATCCTGAAATTCCGTACAATACGGATGGATACGCCCCATGATGTTCCTACGCATTTGCTGAAAAACCCGGAGCAATACATCATTCTGAGTGGGAAAATGAGCATCATCGGCATTCCAAGTATAATAGGGACAACCAAGAAAACGCATTGTTTTTCAAGGGTTGTCGGCTACTGAGTCAAACCTCGCTATTTGCGTTTGACTGAGGGTTGAATGACACGATAACCTTTGAAAAAGAATCAATGGTTTTGATGGCGCTCTGTTTAACCCACATGAGCAAAAGTGAATAAGGAGGCTTGATCCGGTAGCGTGCGATGAGAAATCATCACACGCTATTGGTAGTTCTTTATACAAAAAAGGATTGGTCTCTATGCAAGAATGTTGCTGGCCAATCCTTTCACCAAAAGTGCAAACACATGTTTATATCGTCATGATTTTAAGGAGAGATAAAGTGTTTACTCAATACAACAAGTTCAACCCCTTTGAGAAGGAAATATGGCTATCAACTCCCACAATGCACGGAGAGGAAATGGAATATGTCAAAAGTGCCGTAGAAAACAATTGGGTATCTACGGTTGGAGAAAATATCAACGAAGCCGAAAGGATTGCCGCCGAAAAGGTCGGATGCAAATATGCAGTCGGTCTTTCTTGCGGTACTGATGCGCTTCACCTCTGTATGAAGCTGGCAAATGTTCATGCCGGGGATAGAGTGGCTAGCAGTGACCTCACTTTTGTTGCCTCGACAAATCCGATCACTTATGAGGGCGGTGTTCCAGTATTCATTGACTCTGAATATCAGACATGGAATATGGACCCTGAAGCACTCGAAAAGGCGCTTGAGATTTACCCCGAAATCAAAGTAGTTGTGGTCGCCAACCTCTACGGCACACCCGCCAAGTTATCTGAAATCCAAGATGTGTGTAAGAAAGCTTCAAAGAAAAATGGTGGTCGAGAGATTCTGATAGTGGAGGACGCGGCAGAGAGTTTGGGTGCGTCATACAGAGGAAAACAAACCGGTACTTTCGGTACATATAACGCGATCTCATTTAACGGCAACAAAATCATCACCGGCTCGGCAGGCGGTATGCTTCTGACCGATGACCTTGAAGCAGCAAACAAGGCTCGCAAGTGGTCAACACAGAGCCGTGAAGCAGCTCCGTGGTACCAGCACGAAGAAAGCGGCTTCAACTACAGAATGTCAAATATCATCGCCGGATTTGTTCGTGGACAGTTCCCTCACCTTGAGGAACATATCGCGCAGAAGAAAGCAATCTATATCCGTTACAAGGAAGGTTTTAAGGGCTTGCCTGTTCAAATGAATCCGTATGATGTCGAGAACAGTGAACCGAACTTCTGGCTGTCCTGTATGCTTCTTGAACCTGACGCGATGTGTCCACAAGCAAGAGACGATTTTCACGCAGTATATCGCCCCGAAAAAGGAAAGACCTGTCCGACAGAAATACTTGAAATCCTTGCCAAGTATAATGCGGAAGGTAGACCGATATGGAAGCCCCTTAGCCAGCAGCCTTTGTATAGGCACTGTGCTTTTGTGACTAAATATGGTTACGGCAGAGCCACCACCAATGCCTACATCGCAGGCGGCGGTCACAATGTCGGTTTGGATATTTTCGATCGCGGCCTTTGCTTGCCGAGCGATAACAAGATGGCACCCGACGAACAGGATAAGATTATTGAGATTATCAGAGCTTGCTTTCAGTGATTGAGGTACATAGATGTATGCTAAATTCTTTAAGAGATTTCTCGATTTTTGGCTGTCACTAATTGCCTTAATCGTGCTTTCTCCGTTGCTCTTGGTTTTGACCATTGTAGGAGCAATAGCGATGCGCGGAAATCCTTTCTTCATGCAAAAGCGTCCTGGAATGATTGACAAGAAGACGGGTAAAGAGAAGATATTTCCGCTCATAAAGTTTCGTACAATGTCAAATGCGAAAGATAAGTACGGCAACCTGCTGCCCGATGAAGTCCGTTTAAATGGCTATGGTAAGTTCTTGCGCAAGACCTCTCTTGACGAACTTCCCGAGCTTGTGAACATACTTTTGGGCCAGCTTGCTCTGTGTGGGCCGCGTCCCCTCCTAACTGCATACCTGAGCCGGTATTCAGACTTTCAGCTCCGAAGACATGAAGTTCGTCCCGGATTAACTGGATATGCACAAGCACATGGAAGAAACTCTATCACTTGGGAAGAAAAGTTTGAAATGGATGTATGGTATGTTGATCATATCAGTATCCAAACTGATGTGAAGATTATTCTTGCCACAGTAAAAGCAGTTTTGACTCACGAAGGAATAAGTAGTGAAACAAGTGCTACGATGGAAGAATTTATGGGTAGCAAAGATATGGTGAAAGAAGAAATAAAATGAAACGAGTAATCATTATTGGAGCAGGCGGTCATGGAAAAGTTGTAGCAGATATTGTTAAGTGCTGCGGCGATGAAGCAGTAGGATTCCTTGATGACAAAAGTCTAGACGCAATCCCGCAATTCAATGTAATCGGTACCATTCAAGACATTGGATGTTTTGATGATGTTTGGTATTTTCCGGCAATAGGCAATGCAAGTATACGAGAAAGCATCTTCGCACGTCATCCTAATGTTCGGTGGTACACAGCCATTCACCCGACTTCTGTTGTTGCTGACGATATTACTATCGGTCACGGCACTTGTGTTATGGCAAATGCAGTTGTAAATCCTGGCACAAAAATCGGTATTGGATGCATTATTAATACGGCTTCTACGGTAGATCATGATTGTACAATATATGATTTTGTCCATCTAAGTCCAGGTGTTCATATATCAGGGACTGTTACGGTAGGAAAAAATACATGGATAGGCATCGGTGCAAGTGTTGTAAACAATGTTTCTATTTGCGATTCTTGTATTATTGGTGCAGGAGCTATAGTGATAAATGATATTGAATATGCAGGCACATACATTGGTGTTCCTGCAAAAAAATATGAGGGCTAAACATGAAAGTGCTTTTCGTGACTTTGCTTGATTTTGAGAACATTAATGAACACAGCTTGTATACCGATTTGCTGCGTACTCTCGTGGAAAATGGACATGAGTTAACTGTGATTTCACCGATAGAAAAACGGTCAAATAGACCTGCTTCAGTAAAAGAATATCCACTTTGCAAAATAATCAAACCTGTTATAGGGAATATCCAGAAAACTAATTATTTTGAAAAAATGACCTCTTTGTTTAGGCTGAATAGAATAGTTGTTCAAGCCCTAACAAAAGATGCCGATAATGTGGAGTACGATTTGATTCTTTACTCAACTCCTCCAATTACAATTGCCGGATTGATAAAGTCTATTCGGAAAAAATGCTCAGCAGCAACAACAGTATTAATGCTAAAAGATATCTGGCCACAAGAAATGGTCGATCTCGCAATAATCAAGAAAAACGGAATTCTTGAAAGCTATTTCAGAAAGCAAGAGAAAGATTTGTATAGCCTTTCCGATTGGATCGGATGCACGTCGCAAGCCAATGTTGATTATCTGTTATCGCATAACGACTATTTGAACAGCGAGAAGGTAATACTCATTCACAATAGTGTTGATCCTATTCCGTTATCTGCAGATCAACGCGCTCGGCAACATATTAGAGAGAAATATCATTTGCCATCTGATGTGAGAGTTTTCTTTTATGGCGGGAACTTAGGAAAAGCTCAGGGTATTGATTACCTTCTCGGCTGTCTGCAATATGTGCTTAATCGAAAAGAATGCTTCTTTGTTATTTGCGGAAATGGAACAGAATACTATAAATTAGAACGTTTCTTTGAGGAGCAAAGACCTGATAATATGCTCCTTCTTCCGTATATGAGCAAAAGTGATTATAACGACCTGCTTGATGTAGCGGATGTAGCGATGGTTTTTCTGAATTCATCATTTACCGTCCCCAACGATCCTTCTCGGTATTATACTTATCTTGAACATGCGAAACCTATTTTTGCGTGTACTGACAAAGCAACCAATATTGGCAATGAAATAAGCCAGGAAAAACTTGGCTGGTGGTGCGAGAGCGAAGATGTGAACGATTTTGCCCAAATAGTTGAAACAATCCTTCAGACAAATAAAGAAGAATTGGTCACAATGGGCTTGAGAGCTCGAGCTGTTTTGGAACGTGAGTATATGGTAATAGATGATTATTATAGAATTATTAAATGCGTAGAACGCTAAGGAGTTAAAATATGTTTACAAATAAAACGTTATTGATAACAGGTGGTACAGGTTCATTTGGTAATGCGGTACTCAATCGCTTTCTCCCCACGGACATTGGCGAAATACGCATCTTCTCTCGTGATGAAAAGAAGCAGGATGATATGCGTCATGAGTACCAGATCAAATATCCGGAATACGCACAGAAATTACAGTTCTATATCGGAGATGTACGGGATATTGCATCAATTCGTCCGGCAATGATAGGGGTAGACTACATCTTTCATGCTGCTGCCCTAAAACAGGTTCCGTCCTGTGAGTTTTTCCCGATAGAAGCTGTTAAGACAAATGTCATCGGTACAGATAACGTGCTTACCGCTTCCATTGATGAAGGCGTAAAATCGGTGGTCTGCCTGTCCACTGATAAGGCAGCTTATCCCGTCAACGCAATGGGTACAAGCAAGGCGATGATGGAGAAGGTAATAGTCGCTAGATCGCGGACAAGCAAGAATACAAAGATAGGTTGCACTCGATACGGCAATGTGATGTGTTCTCGAGGCAGCGTTATTCCTCTGTGGATTGAACAGATTAAGGCTGGTAGCCCTATTACCATCACCGAGCCGACTATGACGCGCTTTATCATGTCTCTCGATGAGGCCGTTGATCTCGTTTTGTTTGCATTTGAACATGGACAAAGCGGCGATATTCTCGTACAGAAAGCACCTGCCTGCACAATTGAAACGCAAGCCAAAGCAGTTATGCAGCTTTTCGGTGGTAAGGATGAAGATATTAAGGTAATAGGAATCCGCCATGGTGAGAAAATGTATGAAACGCTGCTCACCAACGAAGAGTGCGCATACGCTATTGATCTCGGTAATTTCTATCGCGTTCCATGTGACAAGCGCGGATTGAATTATGACAAGTATTTCATTCAGGGAAATACAGAACGGAACTTACTCTCAGAGTTCAATTCAAATAATACGGAACTCTTAGATGTGGATGCAGTTAAAAATAAACTATTGACTCTCGATTACATCCGCGAGCAATTATCTGAGGTGACGGTATAATGAATTTTTTTGTAATTGGCTGCAATGGAATGGCTGGACATTTGATTTCTCTGTATCTTTATGAACAAGACCATGATGTGATGGGCTATGCTAGATCATGTTTGAGACTGGTTCCGTCTGAAACTGGAGATGTGCGTGATGTCGAACGGATAAAGGCCATTGTTGCAGAAGGACACTTTGACACAATTATCAACTGTGTGGGACTGCTGAATCAGTTCGCAGAATCGGATAAAGCATCTGCCGTTTTTCTGAATGCGTACTTTCCGCACTTTCTCGCTGATATCACCGCTGGGACAGACACACAGGTGATCCATATGAGCACGGATTGTGTGTTTTCCGGTAAACGCGGAGAATATACAGAACATGATTTGCGGGATGGCGAGACCTTCTATGACCGTTCCAAGGCACTTGGCGAGTTGGAAGATGAAAAGAACCTGACTTTACGCAATTCGATTGTTGGCCCGGATATCAAGGAAAGCGGTATTGGATTGCTGAATTGGTTCATGAAAAACACCGTGAAAGCCGATTCTTTGGTCAACGGGTACACAAAAGCTGTTTGGAGTGGGCAGACAACCCTTCAACTTGCAAAAACAATGGAAGCCGCTGCTCGAGAGAGAGTTCATGGCCTCTACAACATGGTTTCTGCTCAAAGTATTACGAAATATGAACTTTTACAGCTATTTAACAAGTATCTTCGAAGCGGACAGGTTTTAGTCAACCCTGTGGAAGGAATAAATGCAGACAAGTCGTTGAAACGGACAAACTTTGATTTTTCATATGAGATCCCGGACTATGAGACGATGGTTGCGGAAATGGCAATTTGGATAAAAGAACACAAAGCTTTATATCCACACTATGCGTTGTGAGGTAAAAACATGAGCAAGATGAGATTAATGATTGTTATGGGGACACGCCCAGAAATAATTAAGTTATCTGAAATCATAAAAAAGTGCGACAAATATTTTGACCTGCAGATTGTTCACACCGGACAGAACTACGACTATGAGCTCAACGAAGTTTTCTTCAAAGACCTTGGGCTAAGAAAACCGGATTTCTATTTAGACGTGGTCGGCGACAACCTTGGGCAAACCATGGGTAATGTTATCGCCAAATCTTATGAGCTGTTTGAGAGAGAAAAACCGGATGCAGTTTTAGTTCTGGGAGATACCAACTCTTGCTTATGTGTGATTTCGGCAAAGCGACTGAAGATACCGGTCTTCCATCTTGAGGCAGGAAACCGCTGCAAAGACGAAAATCTTCCGGAGGAAGTCATTCGCCGCATCGTGGACGTGACGAGCGATATTAATTTGTGCTACTCTGAACATGCCAGACGCTACATTTTAGACAGCGGCGTCAAGCCGGAGTATACATTTGTTGTAGGGTCTCCTATGGCTGAGGTTCTTAACGCCAATATTGGAAAAATTAATGATAGTACGGTTTTGGATGAGCTGTCGCTCAAACCCGGAAAATATATCCTTCTTTCTGCTCATCGCGAGGAAAATATTGATATCGAGGCGAACTTTTTCAGTTTAATGAATGCTGTAAACGCAATGGCAGAAAAATACGATATGCCTGTATTGTATTCTTGTCATCCAAGGAGTAAAAAGTACATTGAGCTTCGTGGATTTGAATTTGATAAACGCGTTATTCCTCGCAAGCCTCTTGGCTTCCATGATTATAATAAGCTTCAGCAAAACGCCTTTTGCGTTGTTTCCGATTCCGGAACAATCCCGGAAGAAGCAGCCTATTTCTGTTTTCCCGCAGTCTCGGTTAGAACAAGCACTGAGCGCCCCGAGGCAATGGATAAGGGCGTGTTTGCAATTGGTAGTATAACAATGGAACAGGTACTTCAAGCGGTAGATTTGGCTGTTGAGATGCATCAAAGCGGTGATGATAGCATTTCAGTGCCCGCATATTCGGATGAGAATGTCAGCACAAAGGTGGTAAAAATTATTCAATCTTTCACAGGAATAATTAATAGAATGGTGTGGAAAAAATAATGAAACCCACAAAAAAGGTTCTGTTTGTGTGCCAATATTTTTTTCCGGGATTTCGTGCAGGCGGCCCGCAGCAAACAGTTAAGAACATTATTGAGGTATACGCCGACAAAGCTGACTTCTTTATTCTTGCCTTAAACCGTGATCTCGGTTCAAACGAAGTTTATCCATATGAGAGTGGTATATGGCATAATTATAGCAATGTCAAAATCATGTACTTGCCCGAATCGGAGTACAGTATTTCAACAATTTCAAGTGCTGCAAAAGACATGGATATTGTATATGCGTGTGGATTATTTGCAAATTGTAGCATCAAGGCAATGATTGCAAAAAAAATGAACAAGTTTAGTGCCTCTTTGTATGTAGCTCCTATGGGGGTGCTGTTTAAAGGCGCATTTAGCCAAAAAAATACGAAGAAGAGTCTCTTTGTTAGGATGGCAAAAATTGCTGGATTATTCAAACCGGTCATTTGGTCTTTTACCTCTATCGATGAAAAAGAAGCTGCAGACGAACTGATAGGCAGAATACAAAAATATATAATAGCGGAGGATCTTCCTCGGAAACCGCATACCGTTCAGAGAAGTGACAAAGCTGATGGCGTTTTGAGAATCATCTTTTTGTCTAGAATCTGTGTTCAAAAGAATCTGAGCATGTGTCTGGATATACTGAATAATCAATGGAACGGTAAAATCGTATTTGATATCTACGGCCCCATAGAAGATGCAGAGTATTGGCCGAATTGTCAGGAAAAAATCAAGCAACTTCCTATGGAAGTGGAATGCAATTATTGTGGAAATGTTGACCCGAAGGACATATTGAATGTTTTTGCGAAATACCATGTGTTTTTGTTCCCGACATTGGGTGAAAACTTTGGGCATGTGATATATGAAGCATTAGCGGCAGGGTGTTTGCCGATTATTAGCGATCAGACTCCTTGGCTAGACTTGGATGAAAAAGAGTGTGGTGCTGTTATCCATTCCGACACGGCATCGGATTATGTGGTGCTGATTCAAAAGTATTTGGATATGACGAATGCCGAATTTGAACGCTTGTCTCATAATGCAATGGAATACGCTGAAGAAAAATATTCTTCAGCTGTCGTTGAATCGGATTTTATGGTTCTTTTGTAATAGGAACTCTGAAGAGAAAGGGGGCGTTTGTACATGTCTATATCCGTAAGCCGCATTTCTTTGGTGTGGTTAATGAACAATATATTAGCCGGCATTTTGCTTTTGCTGATAAAGCCGATATGGAGCAACAGTGGACTCAGCGAACAAATACTTGCTGTTGCTGTGATATCGTTACTGTTTATGATTGGTAATGCTCTCATGACTTTTCAAGTCGTCCATAAAGTTGATTTGTTTTTGATTTTCATCATGGCGACATATTTGTTCATGTTCAGCCAGCATATACTGGTTCTTTTACATCTTAACTCGGCACAAATAACTATCCTTGCAGGTCGTGTATCTGCTGAAGCGATATATGAAACTGGATTTTTTGTCTTGTTTTCTATTGTGTTATTAAATATTGGCTATTTGATCAGTGAAAATGCTCATATACAACGCCATGTGTTGCTGCTTGATGATAAGGAATATTCTGAAATTTCTCGAAACTCGTTGTATTATGCTGGGGTAGTTGTTTATGCAATAGCGTTAATTCCGACTGTATATGTTCTTGTTCGAAACATTGTTCTCACAGCTACCGTAGGATATGCTGCCCGAGTGCTCGATGCTGCATATCAGACGAGTGGTGTTACCAATCTACCCGCCATTATTTCAACCTACATGCAGCCCGCTTTGATTAGTTTGTTAATTGCTAGAAAGCCAGGGCAAAAGTGGCCTGTGGTCGCAATTGCTGTATACTTAGTTTTGTATGTCTTATCCGGAAGTCGCATAACGGCGTTTGTCTTACTGATTGGTGTTTTGTTTATTCAGACTAGACTATTTATAAAGCTTAACTTCAAGAAGTGTATTCGCATCATTGCATTCATTTTTGTCATTTTGGTAGCTTTCAGCGTAGTATCAGTGGTGCGATCCGGTCACACTTCGTCATTAGGTAGTGCCATTGTTGAAGCATTAACGGACAGTAATCCTGTAATATCTGGATTCGAAGAAGCAGGATATACATTTGCTACAACAGCGACAGTGTTGGATAATTGCCCAGAACCAGAACCATACCAGAATGGCTTATCCTACATATCTGGCGTTACGTACATACTCCCGAACTTTATGACAGGCAATTATTTTAATAGGATTCCATCGACAGACAGTACTTTTAAGAATTATCTAAATATTTATGGTGGAATCGGATCGTCATACATCGCTGAAGCATACTGGAACTTCGGATATTGGGGATTGCTCTTGATGTTGCTTTTTGGTGTATTCCTACGGAGGATGGGCAACAGAATTGACAGAGCCATATCGCAAAAGGATTACGGGAAAATATATCTGGTGATGTTTGTATTTATCACTATTATTTTCTATGTTCGAAGTGATACGAGAACCTTCTTCAGGAACTTCGTTTGGTTTGGATTACCTATCTATCTTTTATATAAACAGTTTTATCTTGGTATGGTCAATCGAGAAAAGAGCAAGGCATTTTTTTGCGGTAAGCATTAGCCGCAGCTTTTATCAGATTGAGCATGACTTGATGACATGGGGGCGAGTATGAAAAAGGGTTTATTCCAAATACTATCTGCAAATCTAATATTGCTAGTACTAAACATAGCTAATAGTTTTCTCTTGCCTAAGTTTCTGAGCATTGATTCGTATGCTGTGCTGAAGACGTATACGCTATATATTGGATATGTGGGTTTTCTGTCTCTTGGTTATGCCGACGGAATATATCTTGATTACGGTGGAAAACGTATCTCTGATTTTTCCCTCAACGATGTCGGAGCCGATTTGAAAAGCTATTTTGCACTTGAGGGAATATTATCCGCTGTTGTTCTGGTGGTATCCCTAATCGTACATAATGTGATTCTCGCCGCCTTTGCCATTGGAAGTTTGTTAATTAATATTATCGGATACTATAAAAATCTGTATCAGGCAGTCGGAGATTATAAGCTATATGGTTGGACGCTGAATGCTCAAACCATTTTGATGGTTATTTTCAACTTGATTCTGATTTTTGCGGCAAAAGTTGACAATCCGCATTTTTATATTGGTTCGCAACTGTTTTCCGCTGCTATCATCGCGTTTTATCTGACATTTACATTTGTAAAGCGAACAGAAATACTGAATCAGGGAAAAGTTGCTTTAACAAGGATTAATCAAAATGTTAGTTCAGGATTTGTTCTTATGCTGGGGAACTTTTCCAGTAGCATTTTCACAAGTATTGACCGTTGGTTTGTAAAAGCACTCATGACTAATATTGCATTTGCTCAGTATTCATTTGCGGTAAGTTTAGAGAATCTGATTAATGTTTTTGTTACACCGGTTACTGTTTCACTTTATAATGTTTTTTGCACAAAAAGGGATACGGAATATGTTCTTAAAGTCAAAAGAATGGCACTGCTTTGGGGCTTCTTATTAATTACAGCGGCTTTTCCTGTGAAGCTGATTCTGAAATTTTATTTGACTAAGTATATTGATTCTTCATCAATTATATTTACTCTTTTTGCAGCCCAGGCCTTTTACACAGTAATTAAAGGTATTCATATAAATCTTTATAAAGTAGAGCGGAAGCAAAACCGATATTTTGTCGTTATGGCTGTAATGATAGCCCTTGCGATTCTCCTGAATGTCGTTTTTTATCTAATCGAGAAAAGCGCACGCTCTTTTGCCTTTGCTACTCTGCTTACGGCAATTCTTTGGTTTGTTTATTGTGAAATAGAGCGTAGAGACCTCCACTACTCGGTGAAAGAGTATCTGTTTATAATATTGTTATTGCTAGTGTATAGCTTTGCAGGAGGGCTTAATAGTGTTGATTTGGGGTTAATCATTTACTGCGTAACCTATGTTGTATTGGCACTATTGTTGATGCGTGATTCAATCAAGCAGTTGCTGGATTTGTTACGTACGACTATATCGGGGCATACCGAAAAAGAGGATAAGTGATCACCCATATTAATGATTTTTCTAAATTGGCGCGCTCGCATTTATTATCTGTGAAAGTATCCGGAAAGGACAAAGAGATGAAAAAGCATATTGTGTTTCTTTTAGGTTCATATTACCCTCATTATTCAGCTGTTGGTCGGTGCTTGGGAAATATTGCTGATGTTTTTGAAGACAAATATCGAGTTACTGTGATAGGAATGCTTTCACAAAGCAATCAGTTGCATGAGGAGGAGTATAGATCTCAGAAAATAATTCGGGTAACAACAAGAAGAAATAACAGACGTATTTGTTTAGAGGAATCTAACACGGTCGATTGCCTTGGCGGATTACTGCAAAAAAGCAAAAGAATCCTGTCGCAAATAAACAATGTGCTTTATTTGCTTTCGCCGGGAGGCTCAGCTGCCAAGGACTGGATAGCATCATATAAGGCTGCATTAAGAAAGATAAGCGACCCGATTGATTTAATTATTCCAACCTGTAATCCTTTTGAAACTGTGATTGTAGCGTTGGATTATAAGAAGGAGCATCCCCAAACAGAGGTTATTCCATTTCTCTTTGATTTATATGCTGACAATCAAAGAATGAACCGCACTAGCTTTATAAAAAGAATGAAATGGAATAAGAATATTAAGCTAGAAAAGCGCATGCTACAAGAAGCCAACTTTGTTTTCTATGTACCTAATTGGACAAGTCATATTAAGAAGTATCACCATGATCAATTGTCGCACTGCCAAGAGGTTGAACACCCCCTGTTAGTTAAAAGAGATGTGAAGAATGGTGATATACCTATTATAAGTGACTCCCCTGAGAGAATTCTTCACATAGTATATACTGGTGTTGTAGATTTGCAGAACAGAAATCCACGCTTCATGTTAGCTATTATTCCAGTTCTCGGTATTTACAACCTTTCTTTTGACTTTTATGCCTTTGGATCAGCTGATCATATTATTGAGAATGCAGCAAAGGAGGAGGGTCGGGTCAAATACTTTGGAAAGGTCAGCACTTTTGAAGCCGAAACAGCTAGATGTAATTCGGATTTTCTGCTTTCGTTGGGAAATTCTGATTTCTCACAAGTTCCGAGTAAACTATTCGAGTATTTTTCAGTAGGTAAGCCGATAGTTCATTTTGCATTAACAAAAGACGATCCTGCAATTAAACTCTTAGAAGGCTATCCCTGCAAGTTAATATTGCTGCAAGATGATAATCCGAAAAGAAATGCAGAGAAACTTGAGAGCTTTATTGAAAAAAATAGTGGCGAAAAAATATCAATTAATTCGATTTTTGAAGTATATAAATATGCTCAGCCAACAGAGATAGCTAAAGCAATAGAGGCTCATATGAGTTGACCGTTTGCTAAAAGTCTCTTAGAGAGAATGTACAATTGGAAACCCATGGTTGTTCACCAGAAATGAAACGAAAGGTTTAGAGTATGTGTCTTCCCGGTTTGTCCTCAAAAACCATTCGGCATGAATACTTGATAACAAATAGAACTTATTTTCCAACAAAAATGAATCGTGATTTACGACCATGATTACATATAAATAAATCATCGTTTTGATTAGGATCGTATTATTCTGTGGGGTGATTATATGATGAGAATTGGGATTGCGACATATGTGAAGTCCTATAATTACGGCTCGACATTACAAGCATATGCGCTAACGGAGTATGTTTGCTCTCTTGGGTACGATGCTGAAGTAATAGATTTTACAGACATGACTCTATCGCACAACAGGAAAATGTACCGTATCAACATGTTTACCAGACTCTTTTGTTGCTTGATGCACCCATCCCTTTTGATAAACGAATACCAACGCATCAAATCGGTTAGAGCTACTGTACAGCGTACTCCATTAGAAAAAAGTCGGAAATTTGATGATTTTTTTACTTCCAGCTTGAGGCTTTCAAAGGAAACCTATCTAAGTCAAGACGCTTTCGCGGCATTTGTTTGTGGAAGTGATCAGGTTTGGAAGACTTCATTACCGGGGCTTCATTCATTTTTTTTCTTACGATTTGCTGATAATGATAAACGAATTGCTTACGCTCCAAGTTTCGGGAGCAGTGAAGTACCATCATATAACAGGAAGAGGTTAGCACATTATCTTCAGGAAATCCCCTTTTTATCAGTTAGGGAAATTTCAGGGATCTCTATTATTCGTGAATTGACTGGCAAAACTGTCACACAGGCATTGGACCCTGTTTTGTTAGTGGATGCACGATTTTGGCGCTCGCGCTATGAATGTCCTGTCAAAGATACTCAATATGTGCTATGTTACTTTCTTGACGACAACCAAGAAGGTTTGGCTTTCGCTCAAACAATCGCAAAAGCAAATTCTTTCGACCTGATTAATATTTCTGACGGTGAAGAAAGCTGTCAGTTCATTCCGTCGCCCATTGAGTTTGTCCAGTTAATTGATAATGCTCAATATGTTGTTACAGATTCCTTTCATGGAGCGGCTTTTTCATGCGAATTGAATACGCCTTTCTGCGTTTTTGAGCGTAATTACAGCGCATCTCCGGAGCAGAAAACCCGGCTCGATTCATTTCTGCATTTGGTCGATTTTGAAAACAGAAAATATTGCCAGGATTTTGATGATAGCATTGAGATGGATTTTTCAAGATGTAACGAGGTTCTTGAAACAAAGAGAAAAGAATCTGCTCAATTCCTAAGGCGCTCTTTACAAGAAGCTACAAGCAGGTGATAGTATGGATATATGTTCTGTTGAAAAATGTACGGGGTGCGGTACTTGTTTTGAGATATGTCCACAAAAGTGCATATCTTTTGACTTTGATGAATTCGGTTTTAGAGTTCCTAATGTAGATGAGTCTCTGTGCCTTGAATGTGGTCTTTGTATACACACTTGCCCGGAGGCTGCGGAACTGAGTATTAAGAATAATGGGGAGCCAAAAGTATATGCCACATGGTGCAAAGACGCTAATGTTGTAAAACGAAGCACATCGGGCGGTGCATTCTATGCAATAGCCAGTAACATTCTCTCCAGAAATGGTGTAGTATATGGATGCACAGTGGATGAGTCTACGAAAGTGCTTCATATCCGTGTCGACAATCTATGCGATTTATCCAAATTGCATGGCTCGAAGTATGTTCAAAGTAACTTGTACGGAATATACAAAAGCATTCGTTCCGATTTGCTACAGGGGTGCATAGTCCTGTTTTCTGGAACTCCTTGCCAAGTTGCTGGGATTTACAGCTATTTAGGCAGTATTGATAAATCAAATTTGTATACGATTGATTTAGTTTGTCATGGTTCTGCCTCACCAGGATTTTTTCAGCAATATGTAGAAGAAACCTCGAAGGAATACCACGATAAGATAGTAAACATTGAATTTAGGAACAAAGAAAAAAGTAAAAAATACTTCGTATCCAAGATTCATTTTTCACAACGTCCTCCAGTTTATATAAGTGCGTTGGATGATGATTATATGAGTTGTTTTTTGCGGTGCGGAATTTATCGAGAATGCTGCTACGAGTGCAGATACGCAACTATTAATCGAGTCGGTGATTTTACACTAGGTGACTTCTTTGGCGTGAATCCGAGTTCGGTATCTAATACTGATTATCGAAACGGCATTTCTTTATTGTTGGTTAACAACTCAAAATCATCCGCTATTTTTGAAGCTATCTTAGATGATATAAACTACCTTGAGCGGCCTCTGTCTGAAGCAATAAACACAAATCTGAATTTAGTTCACCCGTCCCGAAAACCGTCATTCCGAGATGAACTTCTAAAAAAAGATGGGCGAACAATTCATGAAAAGAAAGTGATGTTCTGCAGCAATAGCTGGAAAACAAAACTTGCCGCAATTATTAGCAGGACTATGCCATATCGCTTGCTCGTTTTGGCAAACGTAAAGAGGAAAAGTGATAAGAGTAGTCAATAACCTGCCTGTAACGCTGGAGGAAAAGGAAGCTGCCATCAACAAGAGCATCGCTGATTGTGAAGCAGAAATCGCGGCGCTCAAGGAGAAGGAAAAACGCGCTTTGAAAGGAACTCCGCGAGGCTATGTAATCGCCGGAGGAGACCATCCCAAGTTTTGTGTAAACCTCCAACGAGGTGTAGAATGGGAGCACCATAATGGAGGTTGAAACATATGGCAAGGAAGAACCGTACCCCGGAAGAGAATGAGCGACGCGCAAATTCAGAACTGGCGATATCCTAAAAAACATTTGTGTTCATAATGGCAGGATCTTCTGCTCATTTAGTAATGGTGAAAGATCCTGCCATTATGAACACAAATGAGCAGAAGATC